>DAOOCX010000049.1:0-15623 GCA_035408605.1 Thermomonas sp.
CGGGCGGTTTCGGCGAGTTGTTCGATGCTCATGGGCGGCGTCCGGCGGCGTTTGTGAGCCCACGATTATAGCCGCCACCGGGCGCCCCCGAAGGGGACGCCCGTGGTTTCCGCGACTCAGCGCTGGGAGGCAGCCCACGCTCCTGCAGCTTGCGTGGCCTCGCGGACGCTTGCCCGCGCCTGATAGTTCCCCCTCATGTTGGTGCTCTTCCAGAACTCCAGGCGCCCGTTCTCGTAGCGACGAGTGACGTGCATGCGCGCGACCAGGTCCGGCACCGCGCACTTTCCACGCAATTCATCAGTGGTGCGGGTGGACGATTCGCCACGGAACGTCATCACCGCGACCGTGTCCACCGCGGCCATGTCGCTGCCCGGCTTCGGTGCGAAGCGCCACTGCGAGACCGCCGCGGCGCCCGCCTGCGAGTAGGCATCCCAGTAGCCGTTGGCGGGCTCCTTTTCGCGCCTGCTGCTGTTCCAGCCGCCCAGCATCACGTAGTCGGAGGTGGTGCCGTCCGGCTGCACGCGATACCCGATCGCGACGCAAACATCGTCACCACGATCGGCGAAGGTGGCCGGGTAACCAGGCGCGGCCAGTGCATGGCCAGGCTGGAGGATCCAGTCCTTGGCCAGGCCGCCTTCCGGCACCACCTTGACCTGCTCCGACGCGCCTGCCGAGGCAAGGCACGACAGCAGGATCGATACCGCCAAGGTGCTCACATTTCCCACTGCCTTCCTCATCGCCCGACTCCTTCCGTTGGTTGTCGATACCGGTTCCGATCATGTCTCGCCCCGCGCCCCGACCGGGACGCAGGACCTTGCGTCAGTTGCGCGGCGTACGGACCATGTCGCTGCGCGTCTGCTGGCGGTAGCTGTTTTCGATCTGGTGCCGGTTCAGGTCGCTGCGCTTGGCCATGTCCACCTTCACCTGCTCCAGGAAGGCGGCCAGGTCTTCGATCTTGCATTTGCCACGCAGGGTGGCCGCATCGACGGACTGCAGGCCGGTAAAGGTCATCGTCGCCACCGTGTCCACCGAGGTGGGCTTGCCGACCTCGGGCCGCGGGGCGAACTTCCATTGCTGGAGGGCCGCGACGGCGGCCTGCGAAAACGCGTCCCAGTAGCCCTCGACCGCCTCGCCTTCGCCGCTGCGGCTGGACCAGGTCTTCAACAGCGAGAAGTCGCTGGTGCTGCCATCCGGCTGGATCCTGTAGCCCACGGCCACGCACACGTCATCGCCCGTCTTCGCGAACGCACCCGGATAGCCGGGCGCGGACAGCTGGGTGCCCGGCGCGAGCGTCCAGTCGCCGCGGATGCCGCCTTCGTTGACGACCCGCACCCTGTCCTGCGCTTGCGCGCCGGAGCCAGCCGCAAGTGCCAGCGCGATCAAAACAGCCTTCTTCATCGACATATCGTTCGTTCCTCGTTGACTAGAACACGCAACTCGTAGCCGTGCTCTGACTGCGACTGCACAGGTTTGCGGCATTGTTCAGGATCTCCTGGCGCATCGTTTCACGATACAGGCGATCCAGCCATTTCTGATTGATATCGCCTCGTTCATACGCGTCCTGGCGCGCGGCGAGCAGGGCGTCGCGCACGTCGGCGACCTTGCAATGTTCAGCCAGCCCGGACGGCGCGGCATCGCCACTGACAAACGTGAATGTCGCCACGGTGAAGGTCGGCCTTGGCGCGACGTTGTCGCGAGGAGTGAAGCGCCATTGCGAGAGTGCGCTGGATGCGGCTTGGCCGAACTGGTTCCACGCCACCGCCTCGGGTGTCGCCGCACTGCTCCAGCGCTTCACGATGACGTGGTCGGACGTACTGCCATCGGGCTGGATCGTATAGCCCACCGAGAGGCAGGCATCGACGCGTTGGGCCAGCGACGCTTCCGGATACCCGGGCGCCGCGATCGCGACCCCGTCCGCCAATCGCCACCACGTGCCGATGCCGCCTTCATTGGCGACACGCGCTTCCTCGCCATCGGCCGATGTCGCCGATGCCATCGCACCGGCGAGCAGCAAGGGAAGCGGCAGCAGGAAGCGAGTCCAGGACATCGCGCAACCTCGGGCATCGACCGGAACCTCAATGAACACCCGACCGGATCAGGCTGTCAAGCGAGCCCCGTTCAGAGTTCGCCCAATCCCGCCGCGCGTCCGTCCTCGCCGATTTCCAGCAGGCGCAGCGTATTCGTGGCGCCGCGGGTTTCCATGTGCTCGCCGCTGGTGAACACCACGCGGTCGCCGGGCTGCAGCAGGCCGGCGTCGACCAGCAGGCGGATGCTGCCGCGCGCGGCCTCGCGCGGAGTCTGCCCGCGACTGTCGTAGTCCATCGGGAACACGTCGCGCATCAGTGCCATCTTGCGGCGCGCCGGCCCGTGGCGGGAGAACGCGAAGATCGGCACCGACGAGCGGAAGCGCGAGAGGAAGCGCGCGGTGCCGCCGGACTCGGTCATCGCCACCACGCCGCGCACGCCGATGTGTTCGGACAGGAACATGGTCGCCATCGCGATGGCCTGGTCGGCCCGCTCCAGGCCGCGCTGCGCGGCCTCGAAATCGGTGTCGGCAACGAACTGCTTCTCGGCACCCACGCAGATCCGCGCCATCGCCTCCACTGCCTTCACCGGCCAGCTGCCAGCGGCACTTTCCTGCGAGAGCATCACCGCGTCGGTGCCGTCGATCACGGCATTCGCGACGTCGAGGACTTCGGCGCGGGTCGGGATCGGGCTGTCGACCATCGACTGCAGCATCTGCGTCGCGGTGATCACGACCTTCTCGCGCGCGACCGCCTCGCGGATGATCTTCTTCTGCAGGCCCGGCAATTCGGCATCGCCGATCTCCACGCCGAGGTCGCCACGCGCGACCATGACCACGTCGCTGGCGTCGACGATCTCGGTGAGGTTCTCGATCGCCTCGGCACGCTCGATCTTGGCGACCAGTGCGGCACTGCTGCCGTGCGCCTTCGCCACCCGGCGCGCTTCATTCATGTCGTCCGCATTGCGGCAGAACGACACCGCGATGAAGTCCACGTTCATGCCCGCGGCGATCGCGATCAGCTCGCGGTCCTTCTCGGTGATCGCGCCCAGCGACAGACCGCCGCCCTGCTTGTTGAGCCCCTTGCGATTCGACAGGAAGCAATCGTTGAGCACGGTGGTGACGATGCGCTCGCCCTCCACCGCGGTGACTTGCAGTTGCACGACGCCGTCGTCGAGCAAGAGCACGTCGCCGGCGACCACGTCGCCCGGCAACTCGAGGTAGCTCACGCCGACCTGGGTCGCATCCCCCGGCGGTGCATCGAGGCTGGCGACCAGGTCGAAGCGATTGCCCGCCTTCAGCGCGACCTTGCCCTCGGCGAAGGTCTCGACGCGGATCTTCGGGCCCGGCAGGTCGGCGAGGATGCCGATCTCGCGGCCGATCTTCAGCGCCATCGCACGCACGGCTTCCCCACGCGCCACCTGCGCCGAGGGATCGCCGTGGGAGAAGTTCAACCGCACCACGTCCACGCCCGCGCGCAACACGGCTTCCAGCATCTCGGGCGGATCCGTGGCCGGCCCCAGGGTGGCGACGATGCGGGTGCGGCGCTGGTGCGGGACAGCGGCCTGTTCGGTCTTGCGTGCGGTCATGTGTGCGGGCTCCTGTGGCGGCGAACGCTAGCACAGCACCGCGACCGGCGATGGCTCGCCGGACAATGCCGATGGCGTCCTCGGCTCAGCGCTTCGCGGGTACTTCGATATACGGCTTGCCCGCACGATAGAGCGCCAGCCGCGCTTCCATTTCCTTGATGTTGGCGAGGGCCGGGGCCGGACGCTTGCGCATGTCCGCGATCACCTGCTGCTGCAGTTCCACCGCGCGCGGATACTGCCCCACCGCTGCGTAACAGGCGGCCAGCGTATCGACCGTGCCGGGGGTGAGGTCGGGCATCTTTTCCAGCCTGGCGACATACGTCATGCCATCGGCCGGCTTGCGCACATCGTCATGGGTGGAGGTGCACAGCATCCATGCGAGGTTGTTCAGGGCACCGGCATCGTCCTTTTCCACCGCCTGCCTGGCCAACTGCACGCCGCGCGCGCGGTCTGCCGCATCCTTGCCTGCGTTGTGCAGCCACAGCCCGTACTCGTTCATCGCATCGATCGAACCGGATGCGATCGCCCGCTCCAACCACTTGCGGCCGGCGGCCTCGTCGCTGGCACCCAGGCTGGAGCCCAGCAGTCGCCCGCCCAGCTCGGCCTGCGACTCCACGTCGCCCGCTTCGGCATCCTGCAACAACCATGCCTTGGCACGCGCAGGATCCTTCGACATGCCGTTGCCTTCGATCGCCATCGAGGCCAGCATCCGGCGCGCGCGTGGTCCCTGGCCGTCGACGAGGGCCAGCGATTCGTACAGGTCCTTCGCCCGCGCCGCATCGCCACTCATGTCCTTGTAGCCGCCTGCCCACAGGCTGGCGAGGAAGAACAGCGCATCCACATCGCCCTGCGCGGCGGCGTGCATCAACCAGTCCTCCGCACGGCGCGGGCCGCCATCCGACAGCGCACGCCAGGCCAGGTAGCGCATGGCCACCGGATCGCCGCCGTTCGCGGCTTTCTCCAGCCAGGCGATGGTGGTGGGCGCTGCGGGACGATTGCCCTCGGCCTCGCGCAGGCGCAGGGACACGATGCGCAACGCGGACGCGTTGCCGGCCTCCGCGGCTCGCTTCAGGTAAGCGTCCGACACGGCCTTGTCGCGATCCTCATGCCAGGCAGCGAGCTTGAACAGGCCCTGGCCGGTGCCGTTGTGGGCGGGATCCGCGAGCAGCGCCTCATCGGCCGGGGACAGGACGTACTTGCCATCCTCGCGTCCCATGTCCATTGCGACCGCGACGACCCTGGCCGCCGGGTGGCCGGCCGCGTGCGCGGCATCGAGGCGCTTGCGCAGGAACGGCGCCAGCGGTTGCCCGGGATGCAGCAACGACTGCACTTCGGCAAAGGCGACCGAGGCCCCGCGCTGTTCCCACAGGCGATCGGCGGCGTCGAGCATGGCCTCTGCCGAGGCCTGGTCGCGCGGCACGCCGACGCCCTCCAGGTAGGCGTTGGCGAGCAGCATCATCGGGTAGGCATGGCGGGCTTCTGCGAGCGGCAGCAGCGCATCCACCAGGCCGTCGCCACAGCCCCTCGATGGTGTGTTGACGCACACCGCCAGCCAGGTGGTGGCCGCATGCAGGCCCCCGGCCTGCACCGCGGCGCGCAGGGCATCCACGCGCTTGGCCGGTGCGTCTTCGGCGATCGCTTCCTGCACCGCCAGCAGGTCGACCGCGGCGATGTCCTCGCGCTTGGCCGCGCTGTCCACGAACGACTCGGAGTAGGCCATCCGCAAACGCGGGGTGCCATGGGCGGGATCCTTGCGGTCGATCGCCTGCAACACGTCGACATAGTCGAACCGCACGACGCGCTCCACACCGGTGGTCGGCGATGCCGCGGCGATCACCAGCGGGAAATACGGCGCGGGACGCAGTTGCGGGTACATCTCGTAGCGGAATTCCAACCCGGCCGAGGCGAACAGCGCATAGGCATCCGCGGGCGACACGATGCGCACGGGACGCGGCCATGCGCCACGATCCGCGTCGGCGAATGCCTGCCGGGCCAGGGCCGCGATGGTGGCGGTGGCGCGTTCGGCCGCGGGGTGGTCGCCGGTCGCCTCGGCGCACAGCAGGGCAGCGCGCTGCACCGCGATCGAGACCGGCGCCAGCACCTGCGCACGCGCCAGGTCGGCCGCCTTGTCGCGACACTTGCCGGCATCGACCGAATCCAGCCCGTAATCCACTGCAGCCAATGCATCCAGTGCGGTATTGACGTCATCCGGCGTGGCCTTGGCCAGGAACGCGTCCCACAGGCCGGCGGCATCGACCTTCGCCGGGGACTGGGCAAGGCCTGGGCCCGCGGCCAGCGCAACAGCGAGGGCCAGGGCGGCCCGGCGGCGAATCCTCATCATTGTTTTCCTTCCATGGCGTCCTGCAGCAGCGAGCGCAGGCGCGCCTCGCGGTCGGCGGCTTCGGCGCTGGCCGGCGCGCGGTAGCGCAAGCGCGAAGAACTGCCCTCGCGCAACTTGCGCAGGTCGCTGACGTGGGCCTGCACCTGCGCGACCTCGACCTCGCGCTGGCGGACGTCCAGTTCATGGCGCAGGCGCGCGCCGGTTTCGGTGGGCTCGAGCGTGCGCTTGTAGCCGAACGCCTTCGAGTCGATGCGCTCGTCCTCGCGGGCGAAGCGCGGCACCCAGCCGGCCGGCGCTTCCACGCTGACTTCCTGCACGTAACGCCCCGGACGCGCGAAGTACAGCGGACCGCGACGATCGGTGCGGTCGGGCAAGGCACTGACCGCGGACAGCGCTTCCGCCTCCAGGTCCAGGCTGCGTGTGTCGCCCTCCCGTTGCCAGGGTGCACCGAGCCGATAGGTTTCGCGGACGCGGATCACGTTGCGCGCGCGGTCGTCCTCGACCACAGGCGGCTGCAGCGACTGGATCGCGCCGTAGCGCTTGCCGTAGTACTCGGTGTAACGGCGACCGCGATCCTCGATGCGTTCCTCGTCGAGCGCGCGCCGGGTCTGGTCCGCACTCATGCCGGCGAACTCGCTGGTGACCTCCAGGCGCAGGCCATCGCCATCGACCGCGTAGTGCTCGTGGGTCTTCACCCCTTCCAACGCATCGACGGGCGCCAGCACCTCGGCGAGTGCCGCTTGGCCGGCAGCCACCGGCAGCACGAACCCGTAGCCGGACAGGTCGCCACGCTCCGGCGCACCGCCCTGCAGGCGCATGGTCGGATCGACGTACACGGCACGGTCATCGAGTTCAGCGCGCACGATCACGTGGTCGAAGACGTCGGCCGAAGGCGCATAGCCCTGGGTGCCGCGGCCGCGGTCGGTATTCACCAGCGCCGGCATGGCGCGGATGCCGAGGCGCTGCAGCACCGTCACCAGCAGCCACGTCTTGTCCTTGCAATCGCCGAAGCGCCGCGTCCACACCTCGTTCGGCATGCGCGGGCGATGCGAACTGGTACCGGTCTCCACGCCGAAGTAGCGGACCTCGTCCTGTACCGCGCGCAGCGCCGCCTGCAGGCGTTCGCTGGCGGGTCCGATCTTCTTCCACTGCGCGATCCGCTGCTCCAGGTCGGCCGGCAACGCGACCCCGGACTGGTCCGGATACAGCGGCAAGGCCCACGCCACCACGTCCGCCCAGCTGCGGCGCGGCGCGAACTGGACCAGGGGATACGGCTGGTACCAGACCGGGTAGTCGCCCTCGTCCTGCAGGCGATCGACCGCGGCCGCACGGACTTCGACCACGGTCGCATCGGCCGACGTCGAGACGGTGGGCGCGGGCGCTCCGTTTTCCAGGTGCGATGCGATCTGCGTGCCCGGCGCATAGTAGGCGCGCAGGCGCAGGTCGAGGATCGGGTGCGAGAACGCCAGCCGGGCCTGTTCGGAGAACTGGCCCGCCAGGATCGGGTTGCTGCCGGTCACGCTCCAGCTGATCCGAACCACGTCGCCGGCACGCACGTCCTCGATCACGATCAGCGCCGCCACCAGGCCATCGGCGATGTCCTGCTCGAATTGGCGCTCGCGGCGGGCGATCGAGATGTCCTTCGGCTTGAGCCGCGATTCCCAACGGCCATTGCGGCGCAATTCGACCCGATGCAGGGTCAGTTGCTGGTAGTCCGGGTTGAATGACAGGTCGAAACGGCCGGCGTCGGCGATGTTGCCCTGCGAGCGCGGTTCATAGACGTAGTCGGTGTAGGCGACATCGGCGCCGGGACGGTGGTCGACCTGGCGGTCGTAGCGCCAGAACCGCCACTGCTCGTCTTGCGCGCCTGGTGCGGCAGCCGGCCATTCGGACGGCAACGGGCGGTCCTCGACGAACGCCGGCACCTCCCCGGTGCGGAACGAGAACCCACCGCTCGCGAACTCATCGGCCCGGGCCGACCCCATGGCCAGCCCGAAGGCCAGCACCATCGCCATCCATCGCAACATGCGCAACTCCATTTGACTGCCGTCCTACGCTACCACCCCGCGCGCCTCCAGCGCCGCGACCGCCGGCAAGGTTTTGCCTTCGAGGAATTCGAGGAACGCACCGCCGCCGGTGGAAATGTACGAGACGTCATTCTCGATCGCGTACTTGTCGACCGCGGCCAGGGTGTCGCCACCGCCGGCGATCGAGAATGCCGGCGAGGCCGCGATCGCGCGCGCCACCGCTTCGGTGCCGTGGCCGAAGGCGTCGAACTCGAACACGCCGACCGGGCCGTTCCAGACCACGGTGCCGGCCTTCGCGATGAGTGCCGCGTAGGCCTGCGCGGTCCGTGGGCCGATGTCGAGGATCATGTCGTCGGCGCCGACTTCGTCGATGCGCTTGATCGTGGCCGGCGCATCCGCGGCGAATGCAGGCGCGACCACCACGTCGAGCGGCAACGGGATGTCCGCGCCGCGCGCCTTGGCATCGGCCATGATCTGCTTCGCCGTATCGATCAGGTCCATCTCCACCAGCGACTTGCCGACGCCATGGCCGAGCGCGGCGATGAAGGTGTTGGCGATGCCGCCGCCAACGATCAACTGGTCCACCTTGCCGACCAGCGAGGACAGCAGTTCCAGCTTGGTCGAAACTTTCGATCCAGCGACGATAGCGAGCAGCGGTCGCGCCGGGCTGGCCAGCGCCTTGTCGAGTGCATCGAGCTCCGCCATCAGCAACGGTCCGCCCGCGGCCTGCTTCGCGAAGCGGATCGCGCCGTGCGTCGAGGCCTGCGCGCGGTGCGCGGTGCCGAAGGCATCCATGACGAACACGTCGCAGAGTGCGGCGTACCGCTTCGACAAGGCCTCGTCGTCCTTGCCCTCGCCGATGTTCATCCGGCAGTTTTCCAGCAGCACCAGCTGGCCGGGCTGCACGTCCACGCCATCCAGGTAATCGCGCACCAGCGGCACCTCGAAACCGAGCAGTTCCGACAGCCGCGCCGCGACCGGCGCCAGCGAATCGGCCTCGCTCCACGTGCCTTCCTTCGGACGGCCGAGATGCGAGGTGACCATCACCGCCGCGCCTTTCTCCAGCGCCAGCCTGAGGGTCGGGATGGACGCGGTGATGCGCTGGTCGGAGGTCACCCTGCCATCGGCAACGGGCACGTTGAGGTCCTGGCGGATCAGCACGCGCTTGCCGGTCAGGTCGAGGTCGGTCATGCGGACGATGGACATGGCATTCCTGCGGGGGACGAAGGCCTCCATTGTCCCGGCCGCGCGCGGTCGCCGCAAACGGCGTTCAACCCGCCGGCTTGCCCCGCAGCAGGCTGACGGCGAAGCCGGCCACCAGCGCGGCTCCGACCACCAGCACGCCCCACAGCAGCCAGCGCTTCCAGTCGGTGGGTGGCTCAAGCGGCTGCAACGCGGCATCGCCAGCGAGCAACTCGCGCTTGCCGAGGCTGGCGGTGGCGGGCTGCCAGTCGCGACCGCGCTCGGCACGCAGCGCATCCACCAGCTGCGGCAAGGGCGCCTCCTGGCGAGATGCCCGTGCGCTGCCGGCGAGCAACGCGAACGGCGGAGCGCCTTCGGCGAGGAACACCACGACTTCCGGCCGGTAGCCCAGGCGCAACAACGGCGGCGCGCCATCGAAGGCATCGCGCGCGCGCAGGCGCCAATGGTGATCGCGCGAGCCCACGTGCAGCGGCTGCGGCGGCGACCGGCTGGAGGTGCCCGCGCTGTCCAGGCGATACGCCATCCACGGCGGCGCCGCAGGTTGCCATGCGGACTGCGGGTCGTCGCGCCGCTCCAGGGTCCAGCCGCGCGTGCTGTTGCCGGTCGACACCACGTCCGCTGCTTCGATGGGAAAACGACCGTCGAGCGTGTACTCGAAGGTCGCGCCTTGCGGCGTGTCGACGCGCTTGCCCTGCAATGCCTCCCACTGCAACGCCGGTTCGGCGATTTGCCCGACGGGCTCCGCGATGACGCCGGTGACGATCAATGCACTGGCCTGCGTCGAACCCGGCAACAGGCGCAAATACCGCGCCTGCACCGCCGGCAACGCGATGCGATCCTCGACGATGCGCCGGCCGTTGTTCTGCAGCTGCACGAGGCGCGCGTCGGCATCGACCTCGCGCCACTGGCGCAGGTCGTCGGAGGCGCTGACGCGATAGCCGCGATCGAACGCGGCGGCATCCGACCACGCGATGCGCAACGCCGCCAATGGAACGCGCAGCTGGCTGGCATCGACCACGAAACCGCCATCGCCCGTCGCGGCCGTCGCATCGCCGGGTGCACGCATTTCGACCCGGCGCAGGCTGCCGTCGGTGGCGATCTCGCTGATCGCCGCGATGTCCTGGCGGGATGCTCCGGCGTCGAGCGGCAACGGGAACCACGGCAAGGCGACCGTCGTGCCGGATTGCGCCAGTGGTGCATCGGCGGGAAACACCGCGGTCGCCACCGGCGTCCCCTGCGCATTGACCACGACCAGGTCCCGCAGCCGGGGCGATTGCAGCTGGCGGTAAACCTCGCGATCCAGCACGACGCGATACGCACCGCTGTCCTCGCGTTGCAGGGCAAGCGGCCACTGGCTGGCGTAGTCGTCGCGTGTGGCGGCGAACGCCACCAACGGCAGCAACGACCACCATGCGAGCTTCTTCATGCCGCGGTCTCCTTTGCGTCGAGGTCGGCGTCGGCACTGCGCGGCGGGGCCGGCGCGAGGTAGCCAACCACCGTGCACAACAGGCCGTAGGCGATGAACGAACCGATGCCGAGCAGGTTGCCCAGGTGCTGCCGATCGACCAGCACCAGCTTGGCCAGCACCACGCCCATCAGCACCGCGCCGGCCAGCCACAACATGCGCTGGCCACGACGCGAACCCAGCACCCAGCCAATCACGCCCAGCACGCTCCACACCACGGTCAGGCTGGTCTGCGCCAGGCTGGACGAGAGCAATGCATCGTTCCAGGCCACCCCGCCCCAGTGATGCACGGCATGCAGCACCACCGAGGTGATCCAGGCGAAGGCCAACCCGGACAGCAGCACGATGCGCGACGACGACAAGCGACCGCCCGCCGGCAGCTGCCAGCGCAGCGCCAGCACCAGCACGGCGAGTTGCACGAGCTCCATCGGGTTCAGCACGGGCAACCACGGCAGCGGCGATGCTGCGCCGGCATCGAACAGCGAGACCAGCCACCACAGGCCCAGCACGGCGAACAACACGGCCAGCAGGCGACCACGCCAGCCATCGAAGGCCTCGCCGAGCGGCATCGACAACCAGCGCCAGCGATACAACGCCAGCGCCGCCACCGCGAGCCAGGGCGATGCGATCAACGCAGCCCGCCAGCCGTCGCCCATGCCGTCGAAGCGGCTCGGCAACCAGCCCAGCAGCAGGCTCGCCACCAGCGGCCATACCAGCCACCAGGTGAATTGCGCCGGCGATGCCAACCGGTGTTCGCCATCGCGCAGGCATTGCAGGCTGCGGATGCCGAGCAGCGCATAGACGACCCATGCCCACGCGCCATTGCCGGCGAAGGGCTGCTCATGGACACCGCTCTGCCACAGCGCGAGCGGCACGGCCGACGCCAGCGCTGCCAGTCCGGTCGATGCAAGTGCACCGGCAGGACGGCGGCGATGCACCTCCCCCGCCAGCCAACCGCTGAGCGCGGCGAAGGCGAGCAGCGCGTCGGGCTCATCGCGATGGCCCAGGAAACGCACGATTTCATTGAGGCCATTGCCGACCCACCAAGCCAGTCCCCATCCGTAGTAGAGGCCGGCGATGCCGTCGTTCCTGGCCTGGCGATACGCCCACGCGCTGGCGAAACCCGCGATCGCAACCAGCAGGGCGCCCATGAACGCGGCATTGGCGATCGGCGCCGAGGCCTCCGCGGCCGGCGAAAAACGCGCCGCGGTCAACCCGATGGTGAACGCCACCGCAGCAGCCAGCTGCAGGCCCGCACCGGCGAGCTGTGGCAACAACCGCTGCTGGCGCAATCCGAGCCAGCACAGTGCCGCGCCTTCCAGCGCGAACACGCAGGCGGTCGCCTGCGCCGACAACGCCAGCGGCACCGCCAGCGTGGCGAAGCCGACCGCGAGCAAGGCATGCGACTGCGCCAGCACGTCAAAGCCCTTGCGCCGGCGCAACCACCACGACAGCCCGGCATACAACGCGCCGAGGCCGAGCGCGCAGAACGCCAGCGCCATGCGCTTTCCGTCCAGCAAGCCGGCCTGCAAGGAGAACGCGACCAGCGGCATGCCGAACACCAGGCAGCCATCGATCAGGTCGCGCCGGCCGACCGGGCGACGCCGCGCGAACAGGATCGGGATCAGCAGGTACATCGCGAAGAACAGGACCAGGAACGGCTGGGTGCTGGCGTACTTCGCCTGCGAATAATCCAGTGCGCCCCAGGCGATGCCGATGCCGAAGGTGAACACGAAACCCAGCAGGTTGAGGATCCGCCAGGCCTTGTGCCAGGCGATGCCGACGATCGCCGCGTTCAATACCGCGTAGTACGAGAACAGCGCCACATGGTTGCCGCTGCCGGTGGACAGCCAGATCGGCGCCAGGAAGCCGGCCAGCAAGGCGAATACCGCCAGTGCCCTGGCGTCCTGCAGCACCGCCAGCACGCCTGCGCTTGCGACCAGGACGATGCTCAACGCGAACGCCGCGCCCGCGGGCAGCATCCCGAAATTCTTGAACGCGGCGAACACCACCAGCAGCAGCACGCCGATCGCGCCGCCCTGCAGGCTCAGCGCGAACACGCGGTTGCTCGCGCGCTTGCGCCAGGCGAACACCAGTGCGGCGAGCGCGGCGGCAGCCACCCCGGCCAGCTTCAACTCCGGCGGCATCGAGAACCAGCCCTGGTCGGCACCGTATTTCAGCAACGACGCCACGCCCGCGAGCAGGACCAGCATGCCGATCTTCACCGGCACGTTGCCCACGGTGAACCAGCGTTGCACCGCGCGCATGGCGATCGTCGCGATGCCCGGCGTGGCGGGCTTCGCGGGCTGCGGGCGCGGGATCGGACGCGGCACGGACGCGGGACTCGGCATCGACGCCATCGGCTCGCCGACCTGCGGCGCGGGTGGCTCGGCGGCGCGCGCCGGTGGCGCGACGGGCGCGTCCTGCACCGGCGGCGGTGCTACCTGCGGTGCGGGATGCGAAGGTGGTGGCGCCGGCTGGCGCACCAGCTCAGCCAGCGTCGGCTCCGGAGCCGCTGCCGAAGCCGCCGGCGCCACCGGGCGTCGCTGCAGCGCGGCAAGTTGCTGTTCCAGCGCGCCGACGCGTTGCTTCAAGCCGGAGATCGACGCCAGCGCGACCACCAGCAGCACAGGCACCGCAAGCACCGCCAACACCAACAGCGCGATCAAGCCTTCCATCCCCACTCCTCGTGCCGCCGTGCCGGCAGCCTCGGCGATGCCCCCGGCTTTTGCAACATGACGCGGCGATGCGCAGGCCTGCGCACCCGCATCTTCAATCGCTGACCCGGTTGCGGCCCGCGGCCTTGGCGCGATACAGCGCGGCATCGGCGCGACGCAGCATCTGTTCGACATCGTCGTCGCCGGGCTGCACGCTGGCCACGCCGATGCTGACCGTCATCCGTCCTTCCGGCGATGCCGCATGGACGATATCGGCGCTGCGCACCCGTTCGCACACGCGCTGGCCGACACGCATCGCTTGTTCCTGCGTACTGGCGGGAAGGAACACCACGAATTCCTCGCCACCCGGTCGGGCCAGCAGGTCGTCCGCATGCAGCAGGGCACTGCTCACCGCGCCGGCGAACCGGCGCAGCGCGCCATCGCCCTCGGCATGCCCGTAGAGATCGTTGTATTTCTTGAAGTGATCGATATCGAGGGCGAGCACCGACAGTTCCGCGCCCGTCGCGCGCGCCTCCTTCCACAAGCGCTCGCCGGCCTCCTGGAAACCGCGATAATTCAGGCTGCCGGTCAGGGCATCGGTGCGGCTGAGCCGGTCGAGGTCGCTGACCGCCAGGCGCAGCGATTCGGTGCGCTCCTCGATGATGTGCTCGCGCTGGTCCAGTACCTGCTGCAACTCGCCGAAGGCGGCGTTCATGCGCGCGGCGAGGTCGCCGATCCCGCCTGCCAACGGCTGCAACTCCTCCGGCATCCGGGTGAGTTGCGCGGGATCCAGGCTGCCACCCAGCGCATAACCGTGCAGGCTGGCCAGCAGCCGACCCATGCTGGCGGCCAGCAACCGGCGCAGGCGCCACAGTGCGAACAGCACCCCCAGCGTGGTCACCGCGAGCAGCCCGAACAGCAGCCCCACGCGTGGCAGCGCCGGCGCCAGCATGCGCTGCTCCGGGGCGATGATCGCGACCACCCAGCCGGTGCGCATGACCACTGCATGCACGTAGGCGTCCTCGCCGTTCCGCAACAAGCCACCGCGTGTGCGCATCTGCCCGGGCTGGCCAGGCCGTGCCGCACCCCGACGGATCAGCGCACCCACCGTGCCGGTCGCATCGAGGAATTGCCAGCGCAGCGCCTTGCTCGCATGGACGACACGATCCTGTCGGTCGAGCAGCAACAGCTCGAACCCGCGCCGCCGCAGGTTGTCCGACCGCACACGGATGTACTGCTCGATGGGGATGGAGGCCTGCAGCACGCCATCGAACGCGCCGTCGCGCCGCATCGGCGCGGAAACCGCGACCAACGGCTCGCTGCCGTAGAGCCGCGCCCGGTCGGCATCCGAGACGTGCGGACGCCCTCCCGCGCGGACGGCGAGGAACCATTCGCGGTCGGCCACCCGTTCGCCGGCAAGCGCGGCAGGCCGTCCGTTCTTCGAGCGGGCCGCGACGATGTTGCCTTCGCGGTCGGTCGCCAGCGCGCGCAGCATCGCCGGGTACGCACGCAAGAGCTTGCCGAGTTCCTCGTCGAGCGTTCGTCCGGACCGCATCGACCCGTCGGCCATCAACTCGACGCCGGAGAGCTGGCCCTGCAGGAAATCGTCGATCGCATTGGCGCTGAGTTGCGCGTTGGAGCCCAGCCTGAGCTTGAGGTCGTCCTGGTCGCGTTGCCACTGGCTCCATAGCAGGGCCATGCCGAACAGCAGCGCCGGCAGCAGCGCGGTCAGCACCAGCATGCGGGTGAGTTCGCGGCGCAGGCTCCATCCCGCGATTGGCGCGTCCGGCGTCATGTCCACACGCGAACCGCCGGCATGCAGGCCGCACAAGCAGCGAAGCCCCGCAGGTGCGGGGCTTCGGGCTGGCGGTCGCGGTCCGCCATCGCGCGCTTACGCGGCGACGACCTTGACCATTTCGAGGCACTTGTTGCTGTAGCCCCATTCGTTGTCGTACCAGCTGACCAGCTTGACGAAGGTATCGTCCAGCGCGATGCCGGCCTCGGCGTCGAAGATGCTGGTGCGCGCATCGCCGCGGAAATCGGTGGCGACCACCTTCTCGTCGGTGTAGCCCAGGATGCCCTTCAGCGCGCCTTCGGACTGCGCCTTCATCTCCGCGCAGATCTCGGCATAGGTCGCCGGGTTCTCGAGTTCAACGGTGAGGTCGACCACCGAGACGTCGCTGGTCGGCACGCGGAACGACATGCCGGTGAGCTTGCCCTTCAGCTGCGGCAGCACCAGGCCCACGGCCTTGGCGGCACCGGTGGACGACGGGATGATGTTCTCCAGGATGCCGCGGCCGCCGCGCCAGTCCTTGTTG
>DAOOCX010000050.1:0-15599 GCA_035408605.1 Thermomonas sp.
TGTGGACGTCGTCCTACGCGGTGTGGACGGCGGGTTGGGCGACCCTGCTGCTGGCGCTGTGCCATCAGCTGTTCGATGTGCGTGGCTGGCGACCGTTCGGCCGCAGCATGGGCATCAACGCGATCACCGCGTACGCGGGCTCGTGGGTCATGGCCTGCGTGATGGAGCGCTTCGGCGTGTTCGGCGCGATCTATCGCGGTGTACTGCAACCCACCATCGGCCCGTTGCTGGGCGACAAGGCCGCATCGCTGGTGTTCGCGATCGCCTTCGTGGCGTTGTGGTGGCTGTTGATGTGGGCGATGGCGAAGCGCGGGATCCGGATCAGCGTCTAGCCGCGCGCTTCGGTGATCGCCGCGATGCGTGCCTTGCGCAGGGCCTCGCCGAAGGCCGGACCGGTGACGCCCTGTGCGGCGATGTGGTCGCTGCGGACCGCCATTGCGGCGGCGTGCAGGCGACGCAAGCGATCGGCTTGCGGATACGGAGCCTCCGACAGGCCGGTGCGTCCGCGCTTGTCGGCTTCGCAGACGGTCGCGAGCTGGTCGATCCGCTTCGGCTTGCGGAAACCGTCGCAACGCGCGATCACCTCGTGCACGGTCGCCGGCTTGAGTTCGTCCAGGCGATGGACGTTGAGGTGCTCGCGGCAGCCCAGCACGGCCACGTCGCGATGTTCGGCCGGCACCTTCAGGCGTTCGCTCATCGCGATGACCGGCGCGACGCCGCGCTGTTCGTGCATCACGTGCGCGGGCAAGGTATCGGCGGGGGTGAGTGCCTTGCCCAGGTCGTGGCAGAGCGCGGCGTAGCCGACCAGGTCATCGCCCGGCGCCAGCCTAGCGGCCATGTCGCAGACCAGTTCGACGTGCGTGCCGGTGTCGACTTCCGGATGGTACTCCGCGCGCTGCGGCACGCCGTACAGCGCATCCACTTCCGGCAGCACCGCGCGCAACGCGTCGGCATCGCGCAGGGTGCGCAGGAACGCGGCGGGCGACGCGCTGCGCAGGGCCTTCGCCAGTTCCTGCCAGACCCGTTCGGGCACCAGGTCGGCCAGTTCGCCACTGGCCGTCATCTGGCGCATCAGCGCCAGCGTCTCCGGCGCGACGGCGAAGCCGAGCGGCGCGAAGCGGGCCATGAAGCGCGCCGCGCGCAACACGCGAAGGGGATCCTCGACGAAAGCCTCGCCGACATGCCGCAGCACGCGCGCTTCGATATCGTGCACGCCCCCGAACGGATCGACGAGCACGCCATCGGCATCGCGCGCGATCGCGTTGAGGGTGAAGTCGCGGCGACGCAGGTCGTCTTCCAGCGTCACCGATGGGTCGGCATGCACCACGAAGCCCGCATGCCCGCGCGCGGATTTGCGCTCGGTGCGCGCCAGCGCGTATTCCTCGCCGGTGTGCGGATGCAGGAAGACGGGGAAGTCGCGGCCGACCTGCCGGAAACCGGCATCCAGCATGGCCTGCACGCTGGCGCCGACCACCACGTGGTCATGGTCGCCCGCAGGCAGGCCGAGCAGGGCGTCGCGCACCGCGCCGCCGACCAGGTAGACCTTCGCGTCGTGGAGGAGCGGTGTCGTCGTCATCCGCCGATGATGCCTGATCCGCTGCGCATGCCTGCAGCCGCGACATGCAGGCGTGCTGCGTTCAGGCGGCCGCGGCGCGCCACTCCGTCGCCGGTCGCGCATGCGAGAACAGGAAGCCCTGGCCACGCGTGCAGCCCAACTCAAGCAGGCAGGTGCGCTGCTGTTCGGTCTCGATGCCTTCGGCGATCACTTCCAGGCCCAGGGTCCCGGCCAGTGCCAGCACCGCGCGCACCACCGCGGTGCTGCCGTCCTCGCGCATCGGTTCGAGGTCGCGCACGAACGAGCGGTCGATCTTCAATGCATGCAGCGGGAAGCGATGGAGGTAGCTCAACGAGGAATAGCCGGTGCCGAAATCGTCCAGCGCCGCCAGCACGCCGGCCTGGTGCAGCGTGCCCAGGGTGGTGAAGACCTGGTCGGGGTTCTCCAGCAGCGCGTCCTCGGTGACCTCGATGCGGATGCATGCGGGTTCGATGCCATGCGCCTGCAACTGGTCGAGCAGTTGCTGGGCGAGGGTCGGCGAGCGGAACCGCCGCGGCGATACGTTGAGGGTCACGTAGCGCCCATCCAGCGGCAGGTCGCGGATGTCGCGGCAGGTGTTGGCCAGCATCTGCCAGTCGATCTGCTCGATGCTGCCGCTGTCCTCCGCCGCCTTCAGGAACTCGCCCGGCGGCACCAGCCCGCGGCGCGGGTGGTTCCAGCGCAGCAGCGATTCATAGCCGAGCACGCCGCCGTCGCGCAGGTCCACGATCGGCTGGAAATGCGGTTCGAATTCCTTGCGCTGGATCGCATGCCGCAGGTCGCTTTCCAGCTCCAGCAACTGCAGCGCCTCCTGGTGCAGGCGCTCGTCGAAGATCTCGAAGCGCTGGCGTCCGTGCGCCTTGGCGCGATACATCGCCACGTCGGCGTCGCGCAGCAGTTCCTCGGCCTTGCGATAGCGGCGTTCGCCCAGGGTGATGCCGATGCTGGCCGACGTGAACAGCTCCTTGCCCTGCACGTGGATCGGTTCGGCCAATGCCTCGATCACCCGGCGCGCGGTGTGGCAGGCGTCCTCGGGGCTGGCGATATCCTCCATGAGCACGGCGAACTCGTCGCCGCCCAGCCGGGCCACCATGTCGTTGCCGCGTACGCAGGCGGCCAGGCGCGTGCCGGCTTCCTTCAGCATCATGTCGCCGAACAGGTGGCCGACGCTGTCGTTGATCACCTTGAAGCGGTCGAGGTCGAGGAACAGCACGGCGAAGCGCCGGCCGTCGTCGCGATGCAGCCGCGCCAGCGCCTGCTCCAGCGCGGCGTGGAAGCAGGTGCGGTTCGGCAGCCCGGTCAATGCATCGTGCAGGGCTTCGTGGATCAGCCGGTGCTCGGCCTGTTCGCGCACCTTGACCTGTTCGCGCAGTTCGCCGACCGCGCTGGCGAGTTCGCGGGTGCGATCTTCCACCCGGCGCTCGAGTTCGGCCTGCAGCTTCTTGCGTTCGAGCGCGGTCATGATGTGCTGCGCCACGTAGGCCAGCAGGGTGCTGTCCTCCGCGCTGTAGTGCACGCCGGGCTCGTAGGTCTGCACCACCACCGCGCCACGCGCGCCGCCGTCGCCGCTGATCGGCACGCCGAGGAAATCCAGCGCGGGCGTGCCCAGGCCGATGCCGCTGATGTGCAGGGTCTCCGCCACGTCGCGCGCGGGGCCACGGACCGGCTTGCCGTGGCGGATCAGGCCCAGGGTGAGGCTGTCGCGCAGGTCGGCGGCCGGCACCTCGCGGTCGGTTTCATAGATGTTGACGTCCTTGGCGTCGGCGAAATAGATGAAGCGCACGCTGTCGCGTTCGCCGTCGTACAGGGCGATGTAGAAATTGCGCGCGTACATGAGCTCACCCACCACCAGGTGGATGCGCCGCAGCATCTCTTCCATGCCAAGGCCGCTGCTGGCGAGGTCGGCGATGCGGTACAGCGCCGCCTGCAGGGTCTCGCCACGCTGGCGCTCGCGGATCTGTTCGGTGAGCGCGAGGGTGCGCTCCTCGACGCGGCGTTCGAGTTCGTCGTGCGCCTGGCGCCGGGTCAGCGCGATCAGGATGTGGTGGGCGACGAACTCGAGGAGGGCCTGGTCTTCCTGGCTGAAGCGATCGGGCTGGTCGTAGCTCTGCACCACCACCGCACCACGAACCACGCCATCGGCGACCATCGGCACGCCGAGCCAGTCGGCGCTGCTGGGTCCATAACCTTCCGCGTCCTCGTCGAAGCCGAATGCGCGGCGCAATTGCCGCGATGGCCCCATCGCCGCACGCCCGGTGTGGATCACGCCCAGGGTCAGGCTGTCGCCGATCCGCGCGGCCGGGTATTCCTGCTCCGGGTCGACGCTGCGCAGGTCCTGTTCGTCGGCGTAGTAGATGAAGCGCAGGCTGTCGCGCGTGCCGTCGTACAGCGCGATCAGGAAATTGCGCGCATACATCAGGGCGCCGACCACGTCATGGATGCGCCGCAGGGTGTCCTGCATGTCCAGTCCCGCGGACGCGAGGTTGGCCACGGTGTACAGCGCGGTCTGCAGGCGCGCGGTCTTTTCCAGGCGCTCCGAGGCCTGCCGCTGGTCCTGCAATTCCAGCGCGGTGGCGACGCGCGCGGTGAGCAGGGCGAGGAAGCCGCGCCACGCTGCCGCCGAGGCATCGAAGTCGCGGCCATCGGCCGGGCGATCCACCGACAGCAGCATCGCGCGCGGCAAATCGCCAAGCGCGAACGTCAATGCCTGGCCGGCTTGCGAACGCAGGCGTCCGGTCCTGGCCGCCAGCCGCGAGATGGGCGTGGCGCCCTGCAGGTCGGCATCGAGCGCGGGATCGCGTGCGGTCTCGATCCGCAGGTGGCGCAGGCCGAAGCGTGATTGCGCTTCCTGCGCAGCAACGGCCTCGATGTGGTCGAGGCGATCGCTGGCGAACAGCGCCGATACGAAATCACTGCCGGGTCCCGTTCCGGAGCCGGCGCCGCCCGTATCGCGCCCTCCCCTGAAATGGGCGCTCGTGGCCATACGCCACCGAAGGTACGCCTATCCCCGCGCGCACGGCAAGCGCGGCGTGCGCCAAGCGGACGAGCGGCGCTGCGCCGGTTTCAGTGGCGGCGCCGATCCTTGAGCGTGGGCTTCGTCGGCGCCGCCGGCGCGGGTGTTTGCGCGGGTTTTGGCGCGTCGGGCGTGGCGCAGGCGAAGCCCTTGCGCTGGCCGTTCGGCAATCCCTGCATGCGGTCGGTCAGGCGCACGGCATCGCCGTTGAGCCGCCAGTCGTAGAGCGTGCTGAAGCTCAGGACGCGGGCCACGTATTCGCGGGTTTCCTTGTAGCTGATGGTCTCGATCCAGAGGTCCGGATCCATCGTCGGGCGCTGCGACATCCAGCGCCCAAGCGGCGCCGGGCCGGCGTTGTAGCCGGCGATCACCTGGTAGGGCTTGCCACCGTATTTGTCCATCAGCTGGCGCAGGTAGGCGGTGCCGATGGCGATGTTGGTATCGGCGTCGTACAGGCTGTCGCCGCCGGTCCATGCCAGGCCGATCTTCGCCGCGACACCGGCACCGGTGGCCGGCAAGACCTGCATCAGCCCGCGCGCATCCGCGGACGAGCGCGCGTTCGGATCGAACACGGATTCGGCGCGGATCTCGGCGGCGACCCAGGCCGGATCGAGGCGGTTCTTCGCGGACTCGCGGCGGATGGTGGCGTCGTGGTGCAGCGGGAAGCGCAACAGGTACAGGCGCTGTTCCTCGGGAAAGCGCTTGCCGCCCACGTTGACCAGGCCGAACACGCCGCGGTCGAACCAGCCGTTGTCCTGCGCCACTTCTACCGCGATCCGGCGCTGCTCGTCGGAGTAGCGCGACAGCGCATCGTCCCACTCGCGCTGCGCCCAGCCCTTGCGGTCCAGCGCGAACAGCTGCAATGCGCGGATGATCGACGGATCGCGCGCGATGGCCTGCTTCGCGGCCTGCGCCACCACCGGCTGCCACGGGCATAGCGCATACGCCTGGTCGAGCTTGTCGGCGGCCAGGAAGCCGTGGAAATCGGTCTTGTTCGCCGCCTGCCGATACAGCGCCTTCGCACCCGCGGCATCGCCGGTCAGTTCGCTGGTGCGCGCGGCGAGGTAGGTCCAGCGCGAATCGTTGCGCTGCGCATCGTCCATCTTGCCGATCGCGGCCAGCGCGCTGCGCCAGTCGCTGCGCGCCAGCGCTTCGCGCACGCGCCATTCGTGCAGGCTCGCGTCGTAGGCGGCTTCGGGCACCGCCGCGAGCCGGCGTGCGGAGTCCGGCCCGTACGAGGCCACCGTCCACAGTGCGATCGGATACAGGACGCGGGCGCGTTCATCGGCATTGAAACCGAGGGCCTGCGCCACGCCGGGCAGCAGCGCTTCCGCTTGGTCGGGCGATGCCTTCGCCAACCGTGCCAACCCCCACGAGGCGACCAGGCGGCTGCGCGCGGTCTTCGGCCATGTGCCGACATCGGCCGAGGCCTTGTCGATGTAGGCCGCATACGCATTCGCCTGCAGGGCCGCGTCGGCCGTCATGCCGCGTGCAATGGCACGCATGACCCCGGACTGGCCTTCGGCCGCGGCCTTGTCGAAGCGCTCCCAGCGCAGCCCATCGTCGAGCGCGCCCTGGGTTGCCAGCTGCGCGAACGGCGCATCGCAGGACGATGGCAACGACTTGCCGGTGCCACGCCACAGGGCCTGCGCCTCCGTGGTCCAGGCGGCATCCGCACGGCCCGTCGCCTGCAGCGCCTGCAGGCGCAGGCAACGCAGGCCGGGATCGTCGATGCCGGACTCCCAGTTCGCCAGCAAGGCCTGCCATTCGCTGCGCGCGGCGAGTGCCGCGAGCCAGTCGCCACGGAATGCGCGTGCCACCGGCTCGCCGCGATGGCGGGCCAGGAAGGCATTGCCGCGCGGCACCGGCAAGGTGTCCATGCGCTTGCGCAGCGCGGTGTATTCCAGCCAGCCGCCCAGCGGATGCCGCGCATACGAATCGAGCAGGACGTCGTCGAGGGTCCCGCGTGCAGCGGCCTCGAAGGCCTCGCGCACGGCCATGCTGGGCGGGGCGACCCGGATCGGCGGATTGGCGCTGCGCGGCGGTGGCGAGGCGGCTTGGGCGTGGGCGATGGCGGGCAGCAGGCTGGTGCCGCACGCCAGCGCGGCCAGCAGGAACGAGGCGCGCTTGTGCATCGCCGGACTATACCCGAGCATCGATGAATCACTTTTCAGGTGGCATCGCATGGCCGCGCTGTTGATCTATCTGTTGCTCGGCGCGTGCGCGGGCCTGCTCGCGGGCCTGCTCGGCATCGGCGGCGGGCTGGTGCTGGTGGGTGCGCTTGCGTGGTTGCTGCCGATGCAGGGCGTGCCCGCCGACGCGGCGATGCACGTGGCCTTGGCGAGCTCATTGGCCAGCATCGTGCTCACCGCTGCCGCTTCGGCGCGTGCGCATCACCGACGCGGCAGCGTGCTGTGGCCGACGGTGGCGTGGATGGTGCCGGGCGTGCTGCTGGGTGGCTGGCTGGGCAGTCGCTTCGCCATCGCACTGGATGACGGGGTGTTGCGCTGGTGCGTGGCCGGCTACTGCTTCCTGATCGCGGCGCAGATGCTGTGGTCGAAGACGCCCGCGGACAGCGGCATGGTCGTCGCACCCCGCGGCCCGGGCTACACCTTGGCAGGAAGCGGCATCGGCATCGTCTCGGCGATCGTCGGCATCGGCGGCGGCAGCCTGACCGTGCCATTGCTGGTGTGGCGCGGCGTGGCGCCGGTGCGCGCGGTCGGCACGTCGTCCGCCTGCGGGATCTTCATCGGCATCGGCAGCGCGCTGGGGTATGCCTTGCAGGCACCGACGGGTGCCGTCGCCTTGCCGGGCGCATTCGGTTACGTGTACCTGCCCGCGGCGCTGGGCGTGGCGCTGGCCTCGGTGTTCGCCGCGCCGTACGGCACCCGGCTGGCGCACGCGCTGAGCGGGCTGGCGCTGAAGCGGGTGTTCGCGGTGTTCCTGCTGCTGGTCGGCGGGGCCTTCGCGTACAGTGCGCTGACCTGAACCATACAGTGGAGTACGTGATGCGCAGTGTCCTGCATGCGACCTTCGGCGAACCGGCCGACGTCCTGACCGCCGGCGACAGCCCGATGCCGGAACCCGGTCCCGGACAGGCGCGGGTGCGCATGATCCTGTCGCCGATCCACAACCACGACGTCTGGACCGTGCGCGGGCAGTACGGCTACAAGCCCGCGTTGCCGGCGATCGCCGGCAGCGAGGCGATGGGCGTGGTCGATGCACTGGGCGAGGGCGTCGACAACGTGACCATCGGCCAGCGCGTGACCACGGCCGGCGCGCGTGGCGCGTGGGCGGAATATTTCACCGTCCCGGCGAATTCGCTGGTGCCGGTCCCGGACAACATCGACGATGCGACCGCGGCGCAGCTGGTGGCGATGCCGCTGAGCGCGCTGATGCTGCTGGAAACGCTGGGCGTCGTGGAAGGCGACTGGATCGTGCAGAACGCCGCCAACGGCGCGGTCGGCAAGGCGCTGGCGATGCTGGCGCGTGCACGCGGCATCCACGTGCTGAACCTGGTGCGCCGCGAGGAAGG
This sequence comes from Thermomonas sp., assembly GCA_035408605.1. GTDB lineage: Bacteria > Pseudomonadota > Gammaproteobacteria > Xanthomonadales > Xanthomonadaceae > Thermomonas. The sequence continues at coordinate 8,143 of DAOOCX010000050.1, forward strand.
CGTGGCCGAAATGGCGGCGCAGGGCATCGGCAATACCGTCTGCACCATGCACGAGGGCTGGAAGGCGACCGCGCGCGAGCTGATGGGCGGGGCGCGCCCGAAGGCTGCGGTGGATTCGGTCGGCGGCCCGGCCAGCGGCGTGCTGGCCAGCTTGCTGGGCGAAAACGGCCTGCTGGTGTCGTTCGGTAGCATGACCGGCGAGTCGATGCAGATCCCCTCGGGCGAACTGATCTTCAAGCAGATCACGGTCAAGGGCTTCTGGGGCACGCCGGCCAGCAAGGCGCTGTCGTCGCAGGATCGCCGCCGGTTGATGGGCGAGCTGCTGCAGCGCGCGGCCAGCGGGGAATTGCAGCTGCCGGTCGCGGCGACCTATGGCTTCGACGCCATCGGCGACGCGATCCGCGATTCGCTGGTGCCGGGCCGGGCGAGCAAGGGCAAGATCCTGCTGCGTCCCTGAGCGCCACGATCAGCCGAGGGCGTGCTCCGGCACGTCCAGCTCCACCGACAACGCCAGGTGGTCGGAATGCGCCGCCGGCATCGCCTGCATGGTGGCGATGGCCAGGGCCGGCGTGACCAGCACGTGGTCGATCGCCCGCTGCGGCCGCCACGAGGGGAAGGTCGGCACGCAATCCGCCGGTGGCTGCAGGCGGGTGTTGCGGTAGAGGCCCTGCATTTCCGGCTGGTCCGGGTCGCAGTTGAAGTCGCCCATCAGCACCGCGTGCGGGTGGTCGCCCAGCAACTCGGCGATGAAGTCGATCTGCGACTTGCGCGATCCGCTGCCCAGCGACAGATGCGCTACGGCCACGGTCAGCGCGTCATCGCCATTGCCGAAGGTGCCGATCAACACGCCGCGACCCTTGACCCGGCCGGGCAGGGAATGCTCTTCGACCCGTTTCGGTTCGAGCTTGCTGAGTAGTCCGTTCGCACTCGAGGCGACACCGCCCATCCGCCGGTTCGGTTGGTGGCTCCAGTAGGCGAAGCCACCGCGTTGCGCCAGGTAGTGGGTCTGGTTGGTGAAGCCGGAACGCAGGCTGCCCGGATCCGACTCCTGCAGGCCGACGATGTCGTGGCGGCCCGCAAGTTCGGCAATGGTGTCCAGCGCGCCGCGCTTGTTGCCGGCGGGCAACACGTGCGACCAGCTGCGGGTCACGTAGTCCTGGTAGCCGCGGGTGCTTGAACCCGCCTGGATGTTGGCGCTCAGCAGGCGCAGCCGGCGCGTCTCCATGCGGCGGGTGATGCCGGGATCAGGCTTGCGGCGCAGCGGCGGCAGGTGCCTCGGCCGGCGCCGCGGGTGCTGCGGCATCAGTTGCCGCCGGTGCCGCCGTGGGCGCGGAAGATGCGTTCTTCGCGCGCTCGGCCACGATCAACTGGTTGAGCACGCGGAACACATCGTCGACCGACTTGCCCTTGACCCGGTACTTGCCGTTGACGATGAAGGCCGGGGTGCTGGGCGAGTCGCCGTTGCTGAAGGCGCCGAGGATGAACTGCTTGCCGCGGTTGATCTTGGTGGCCACCGCGAAGCTCTGCATGCTGCTGGCGAACTGCTTGGGATCGGCGCCATACGCTGAGTAGAACGCGGCGATCTCTTCCGGCGTGTCCATCCCGCGCTCGCCCTTCAGGGTCTTGTCGATGTGGATTGCGCGGAACATCGCGTCATGGGTCTTGTCGACCAGGCCCATCGCCTCGGCGGCGTAGTACCCCTTGGCGTAGTTGTCCCACGGGCCACCGAACGCGGCCGGCACATAGACCATGTGCACGTCCGCCGGGAATTTTTCCTTCATCGCGCGCACGGTGGGCTGCACGGCTGCGCAGAACGGGCAGACGTAGCCGAACACCTCGACCACCTCGATGCGCCCATCGGTGGTCTCGAACGGCTGGCCATTCGGGATATCGGCGTAATCCACGCCCGCGACCAGCGGCGGCGCCTTCGCGGCGGCTTCCTCGGCGGCCTTGAGCGCGGCTTCCGCGGCCGCCTTCCGAGCGGGGTCCTCGGCGCTGGCCTGCTTCACGTTGGTGGCGGTTTCGGTGGTCGGGGTTTCGGTGACCGGGGCCGGTGCGTCGTTCTTGCAGGCGGCCAGCGGGAGCAGGGCGAGGAGCAGCAGGGCGTAACGCGATGCGGTCATGGCGGTTCCGGTCGATGGGTTCAGGTGCGGGGCTTGGCAGCAGGCGCCGCTTTCGGCTTGGTCGGCGTGGGCTTGGCTTTCGCGGCCGGAGACGCCGCCAGGATCACGCGGCGGGCGTTGTCGAGCATGCTCTCGAAGCTGTTGCCCAGGACCAGGTACTTGCCGGCGATGACCAGCGAGGGCGTCCCCGGGATGTCGCTGCGCATCTGGAACTCGCGCGCGTTGGCGGCCTTCGCCTGCAGGGTCGCTTCATCGGCCTGGGCCGCCGCGAACGCCTTCGCGTTCACGCCCGGCTGGCGCAAGTACCAAGCGGTCAGTTGCGGGATGGTGGCTTGCCGCGGCAGGTCTTCGGTTTCGTGGATCGCGCGGAACAGGCGGGCATGGGTCGCGTCGACCGCCTTGGCCTTTTCGGCGATGAAGAACAGGCGCGCATAGGCGTCGTTCGGGTCGAACATGGCCGGCACCAGCACCAACTGAGCATTCGCCGGCATGGTCGCCTTCCACTGCTCCAGCATCGGCGCGAAATGCGCGCAGTGCGGGCACCAGTAGCCGAACACCTCGGCGACCTCGATCTTGCCGGGGACGGCGCGGTACGGCTTGCCGTCCTCGATGTAGCGGTATTCGCTGCCCTCGGTCAGCCCGGGCAACTGCTGCTGCGCTTGGGCGGGCAGGGCGAAGGCGGACAGCAGCAGGGCCAAGGACAACAGCAGGACGCGCATCGACTCGACTCCGGCGATCAGGTGGGCCGGGCAGCTTGCGCAGGCCCGGCGGAACGCATGGTGAAGCCGCGCCGCCGTGGATCAGTGGCTGGCGGGCGCCTGGGTCGCGTCAGCGCGGGCATGCAGGCCCTGCACGTAGCTGCCCAGCGAGCGGATTTCCTCGTCGCTGAGCGGCTTGGCGACGCTGGCCATCAGGTTGAAGTGCGCGGCGTCCTTGTAGGTCGTGGTACCGGCGCGGTACTCCTCGAGGCGCCGCACCACGTAGCCGGTTTCCTGCCCGTGCAGCGCCGGGTAGGCCGGTCCGGGATTGCCGGCGCCGGCGGGGCCGTGGCAGGCCATGCAGGCGGGGATGCCGCGGGCGGCGTCGCCACCCCGGTAGAGGCGTTCGCCCACCTGGTAGAACTTCATGCCCTTGCTCGGGCCGGCCGCGATGACGGTGTCGTCGGCGACGCCGGAGCCGGCTTTCTGGGTGGCGAACCACGCGCCGAGGTCGCGCATGTCCTGGTTGGACAGCGGCGCGGCATACGGCGCCATCAGTCCGGCCAGGCCGGTGGTGCGTTCGCCATGCTTGAACAGCGCGAGTTGCTGGGCGATGTAGCGTTCCGGCATGCCCGCGATCCGCGGCGCGTTCTGCTGCATCGCGTTGCCGTCCACGCCGTGGCAGGCGGCGCAGGCACCGGCCTTGGACTGGCCGGCCTTGGCATCGCCCCAGGTCGCGGGCTTGTCATCCAGCGGAGCGGCCTGGACCGGGGCGTTGTCGGGAACCGCAACGGCGGTGCTCTGGGCATATGCGGCCGCAGCCAGCACCAGGCAGGCAACGCCGACAAGACCATGGACGCGGGCAAGACGCATGCGGAACTCCAATACCAATGCGGGTGCGGCCGAAACCGCTGAACCGGCGAATTATCGTCGGGCGGCGCATGACGGTCAAACCGCGCGCGGTGGCCCGGGCCGTCGATCGCCGGGCCCCTGGTCCCCTCCGCGACGGCCCGCGTGGCGGGCTGCGACGCCGGGGCGTGCGATCCTATGCGCATGGCTGCCCCCAATCCGTTCAACCGCGCCGACTACCTGCTGGCTGCGCACACCCACCGCCAACTGCCGCCTGACGGTGGCCGCGAGGTCGCCTTCGCCGGCCGTTCCAACGCCGGCAAGTCGTCCGCGCTGAACGCGCTGTGCGGCCGCAACGCGCTGGCGCGGGTCTCCAAGACGCCGGGCCGCACCCAGCAACTGGTGTATTTCGGCCTGCCGCCGCACGAGTCCAAATACCTGGTCGACCTGCCGGGTTACGGCTACGCCAAGGTCCCGCAGGACCTGCAGGCGCACTGGCAGGCGTTCCTCGACGGCTATTTCGGCAGCCGGGATGCGCTTGCCGGCCTGGTGGTGGTGATGGACATCCGCCATCCGCTGAAGGACTACGACCGCTCGATGATCGGTTACGCGATGCGCCGCGGCCTGCCCGCGCATGCCTTGCTGACCAAGGCCGACAAGCTCTCGCGCGGGGCGGCGATGAATACCGCGCAGGCGGTGCGCAAGGATCTGTCGTCAAGTTATGGCGACAGCGTCAGCGTCCAGGTCTTCTCCGGCGAGACCAAGCAGGGCGTGGACGAATTGCGTTCGGTCGTGGCCGGCTGGCTGGAGATCTAGGGGCGGATCCTCGAGGGTGCCGGCGCCTACCGCCGGCTGATCGCTACGCGGCTCGCATGCCGCTGCGCCCCGGCCATCCGGCTTGCATGCCGGATGGCGTTCGCGGGCTCGCGGCCCTGCCGCTCGAAACCCCCGCTCACCCCGACGGTTTCGCCGTCGTGATGTGGCTACTCGATCTCGAGCAGCGTGGCCGACTTGCCCGGCAACGCGAGCGTCGTGCCCAGTGCGACCGCCTTGCCCGTCCATGCATCGCGCGCGCCGCGCCCGCGCAGGAAGGCGTCGAAGCGCTCCAGCAGCAACGGCGTCGCGCCCGCATTCTTGTTCAGCGCCACCATCACCGATTTGGCGCCATCGTGGCGGAAGTACACGTACACGCCGTCCTGCGGGGCGAAGTGGGTGAGCTTGCCGGAGTGCAGCAGCGGGGTGCGTTTGCGCCAGTCGAACAGCGCACGGGTGTAGGCCTGCGCGTCGCGCTGCGCGGCGCTCAATCCGTTGCCGGTGAAGGCGTCCGCGGGATCGCCGGACCAGCCGCCGGGCATGTCGGCGCGCAACTGGCCGTCGTTGCGTTCCCTTGGGCCACGCAGCAGCACTTCGGAGCCGTAGTAGAACTGCGGCGTGCCGCGCACCGTGGCCAGGTACGCCATGCCGAGCTTCCATGTCGCCAGGTCGCCGTCGAGGTGGGCGAACAGGCGCGAGGTGTCGTGGTTCTCGGCGAACACCACCAGCGCATCGGCATCCGGATAGACGAAATCGTTGGCCAGCATCTCGTAGAGGTTCACCCAGCCGCTGTCCCAGCCTTCGGGCTGGGCAAGCGCGCTGCGCAGGGCGATGTGGATGGGGAAGTCCATCATGCTCGGCATGTGCGGGACATGGCCGCTGGTGTTCTGCTTGCCGCGCTGCCAATGCGCGACGACGACCGGGTTGATGCTCCATTCCTCGCCGACCATCGCGAAGTCCGGGTACTCGGCCAGCACCGCCTTCGCCCAATCGCCCAGGAACTGCGTGTCCGCGTAGCCGAAGGTGTCCTCGCGGATGCCGGACAGCCCGGCGTACTCGATCCACCACAAGGTGTTCTGGATGAGATAGCGCGCCAGGTGCGGGTTGCGCTGGTTGAGGTCGGGCATGGCGTCGACGAACCAGCCGTCGGTGAAGGCCTCGCGGTCCGCGGGCGCCGCATGCGGATCCTGGATCGTGGTGCGGCGGTGGTTGGTGGGGGCGAACGTGCCGCCGTGGTTGATCCAGTCCTTCGCCGGCAGGTCGGTCATCCACCAGTGCTTCGAACCGATGTGGTTGAGCACGATGTCCATGATCAGGCCGACGCCCTTCGCCCTCGCCTCGCGCGACAGCGCACGCACGTCCTCGTTGCGACCCATGCGCGGATCCGTCTTGTAGAGATCGGTGATCGCGTAGCCGTGGTAGCTGTATTGCGGCTGGTCGTTTTCCAGGAAGGGCGTCGGCCACAGCTGGGTGAAGCCCATCCCGGCGATGTAGTCGATGTGCTGGCGCATGCCGGCGATGTCGCCGCCGTGGCGGCCGTTGGGATTCGCGCGGTTGGCCGCTTCAAGCATGCCGGTGACGCTGTCGTTCGATGGATCGCCATTGGCGAACCGGTCCGGCGTCACCAGGTAGATCGCATCGCGCGCATCGAAGCCGCGGCGTCGCGCGGAACCCGGTTCGCGCGCGTCGAGCCGCCAGGGATGCGTCGCCACGACCTTGCCGGCGTGGACGAATTCGATGTCGATGCCGCCCGGTATCGCATCGCCGGCGATCTCGACGGTGACGAACAGGTAGTTCGGGTTGTCGGTCTTCTGCACGTCGACGATGGCCACGCCCGCACGCGACAGTCGCGGCGTCGATGTCGCGATACCCGTGCCATGCACCAGCAACTCGACCCGGTTGTGGCGCATGCCCACCCACCAGTTGGTCGGTTCGATGCGTTCGATGTCGATGGCACGCGCCGGCGTCGACATGCCGAGCAGCAACGCAAGCGTGCAGAGGATCGTGCGCACCAGGCCCCTCCCAAGGCAGCGATGTGCCAGGGAGGCTACAAGCGCGACCCGGCATGGACAACGCATGCCGCCGGGAATACGTATGCAGCCGCAACACTGAAAGCCGCAGGGCGGACTGCCCGGCGTCATCGTCGCGGGCTATGCTGCGCGTCCACGGGGGAAGCCACGCATGTCCGGACCCAGCAACGCCAACGACACCCCGATCACCGACTATCGGCAACTGGTCGAGGTCATGGCCTCCGGCGAGAAGCCGATCGAGGCTTGGCGGATCGGTACCGAGCACGAGAAGTTCGGCTTCCGCCTCGACGACCTGCGGCCGCCGACCTTCGATGGCGAGCGCGGCATCGAGGCGCTGCTGAAGGGGCTGACCCGCTTCGGCTGGACGCCTTACGAGGAAAGCGTGGACGGGCAGCCGGCGCGCGTGATCGCGCTGACCAAGGGCATGGCCTCGGTGACGCTGGAACCCGCCGGCCAACTGGAGCTCTCCGGTGCGCCGGTCGAAACCATCCACGACACCTGCAAGGAAGTCGGCAGCCACCTGCGCGAAGTGCGCGCGGTCGCCGACGAATTGCAGCTCGGCTTCCTCGGCATGGGCTTCCAGCCGAAGTGGCGGCGCGACGAGATGCCTTGGATGCCGAAGGGCCGCTACCGGATCATGCGCGCGTACATGCCCAAGGTCGGCAACCTGGGCCTGGACATGATGACCCGCACCTGCACGGTGCAGGTCAACCTCGATTACGCCTCTGAGGCGGACATGGTGAAGAAGTTCCGGGTGTCGCTGGCGCTGCAGCCGGTCGCCACCGCGTTGTTCGCCGATTCGCCCTTCACCGAGGGCAAGCCGAACGGCCAGCTCAGCTATCGCTCGCACATCTGGACCGACACCGATCCCGATCGCACGGGCATGCTGGACTTCGTGTTCGAGGACGGCTTCGGCTACGAGCGCTACGTCGATTACCTGCTCG
>DAOOCX010000051.1:0-10926 GCA_035408605.1 Thermomonas sp.
TGAGGAGAAGGAGGGCGAACAGCCATGCGTGCTTGGTCATGCGCCTATGATACCGGCACCTCCCGATCGCCCCATCCCGGAACCCGCATGCCACTGATCGAAACCACCATCCACGGTGATATCCACGAACTCCGCCTGGCGCGCCCCCCGGTCAATGCGTTGAATCCCGAGCTGTGCGCGGCACTCACGCAAGCGCTGGGGGATGCCGTGGCCGCGGGTGCGCAAGGCATCGTGCTGGCCGGTGGGCCGAAGGTCTTTTCCGCCGGCCTGGACGTGCCGTACCTGCTGTCGCTCGGCGCCGACCAGGAGGCCCTGTTGCGGTCATGGACGGCGTTCTTCGGCGCCGCGCGCGCACTGGCCGCCTGCCCGGTGCCGGTGGTGGCCGCGCTGGCCGGGCACTCGCCCGCCGGGGGCTGCGTGCTGGCGCTGTGCTGCGACTACCGGATCATGGCCGAGGGCCCTTACCGGATCGGCTTGAACGAAACCCAGGTGGGGTTGGTGGCGCCGGAAGGCATCCAGTCGCTGCTGGCGCGGATGGTCGGTCCGCATCGCGCGGAACGCCTGCTGGTGGCCGGGGACATGGTGGATTCCAGCGAAGCCCTGCGCATCGGCCTGGTCGACGAACTGACCGGCATCGACGACGTCGCCACCCGCGCGCGGGTCTGGCTGGAAACACTGCTGCAATTGCCGCGCGCGCCGATGCTGCGGACCCGCGCGATCGCCCGCGCCGCGGTCATCGACTGCCTGCGCGACGAACGCATCGAGCTGTCGAAGTTCGTGTCCGGCTGGATGGAACCCGACACCCAGGCCGCGTTGCGCGCCATGCTGGCGCGGATCGGCAAGTAACCGCTAGCGGACGCGGCGGCCCGCGGCGTCGATCACCACGTCGCCATCCTCCTTGGCGAAGGGTTTGTCGCAGGGCGGCAAGAGGTCGAGCACCATCGCCGACTCCGGCCGGCACAGGCGCACGCCGAGCGGGGTGAACACGAACGGGCGGTTGATCAACACCGGAGTGGCCACCATTGCCGCGAGCAGGGCGTCATCGGACAGGCCGGGATCGTCCAGTCCAAGCGCCAGGTATTCCGGCTGCTTGCTGCGGATCGCATCGCGGACGCCCAGGCCGGCCTCCTGGATGGCCTGGCGCAGGCGGGGGATGCCTGGCGGATCGCGCAGGTAGTCGACGATGACCGGCTCGATCCCGACGTGGCGGATCAGCGCGAGCACATTGCGCGAGGTGCCGCAGGCGGGGTTGTGCCAGAGTTCGACGTGCATCGCGGCAAGCCCCGGGGCACCGGGGCTCACGACCCCTTGGCGACAGGACGCGAGGGATCCTGGATCCAGCCGCTCCACGACCCGGTGTAGAGGCGCGCGCCCTTCAGGCCGGCGCGTTCCATCGCCAGCAGGTGGTGGCAGGCCGTCACGCCGGAACCGCACATCACCACCACCCGCGACGGATCGCGGCCGTCGAGCAGTGCGCGGAACTCGTCGCCCAGTTGCATCGGCGACTTGAAGCGGCCATCGACGAGATTGGTCGCGAAGGGCCGGTTGACCGCCCCGGGCACGTGGCCGGCGACGCGGTCGATCGGCTCTTCCTCGCCACGGAAGCGCGCCGGTGCGCGCGCGTCGACCAAGATGCCGCCATCGAACAGGTGCGCTTCGACCTGTCGCGCATCGACCAGGCGCGAACGGTCGAAGTCCGCTTCGTAACGCGAGGGAAGGCCCTGGTGCGGCGAGCTGGAAACCGGCAGGCCCAGCGCGGTCCAGCGCGCCCAACCGCCGTCCAGCACGGCGACCTTTTCATGGCCGAGCATGCGCAGCAGGAACCACAGGCGAGCGGCGTAGGCGCCGTCGCCATCGTCGTAGGCAATGACCTGCGAGCGCGCATCGATGCCCCAGCGGCGCAGCTTGGACACCAGCACCTCGGCCTGCGGCCAGGGATGGCGGCCGTCGCCGTGCGGTCCCATCTCGGAGAGGTCGCGCTCCAGGTGCGCGTACGCGGCCCCCGGCAGGTGCGAGCGCGAATAGGCCTGCTCGCCCGCATTCGGATCGAGCAAGGAAAAGCGGCAGTCCAGCACCACCAGGTCGGGGCGGCCGAGCGCCACCGCCAGTGTTTCGGCCTGCACCAGGGTGGTCCATCCGGCCATCAGGTTCTCCCGGTGGGCGCGGGCGCCAGGCGCTCGCGGAGGTTGAACAGGATCGAGGCGGTCACGCCCCAGATCCGTTGCGGTTGGTAGCGGTATTGGAACACGTGGCGCGCCCGCCCGCCGAAATGCAGGGGAATCCGTTCCAGTTGACGGGGATCCAGCAGCAACTCCAGCGGCACTTCGAAGACCTCCGCGACCTCGGAGGGATCGGGCCTGGCCACGAAGTCCGGTGCCACCAGCACCAGCGCCGGCTGCACGCGGAACCCGGTGATCGTAAGCAGCGGGTCCAGGTAACCCAGCGGCCGCGCCTGGGAGGCACGCAGGCCGACTTCTTCGGCAGCCTCGCGCAGGGCCGCGTCCAGTGGCGTTGCATCGCCCGACTCCATGCGCCCCCCGGGGAAACTGACCTGGCCGCCATGGTGGCGCAGCGCGTCGTTGCGCCGCGTGAGCAACACGCTGGCACCTTCATCCCGCGGAATCACGCCGACCAGCACCGCGGCCGCCTGGGGCTCGCCCGGCGACAACAGCCCCTCGAGTTCGAACAGATTCCACGGCTCGCCCACCGGGGGTGACGCCAGTGGATGCAGGGCGCCACGCAGCCGCGCCGCGAGCGCCTCGGGGTTCATGACGCCTCGCGCGCCAGTGCCCGGCGCGGCAGGACGTCGTCCATCATCCGCAAGCGGACATCGTCGCCCATCATCGGCCACGCGGCGATCTCGTTGCCGGTGCGATGGCAGCCCACGCACAGGCCTTCGTCGTCGATCGTGCAGACGCCGATGCAGGGGCTGAGGACGGCGCGGTACTGGAACGTCATGCGGTGTGGACCCTGGCGTGGCCTGGGAGAGCGGCCATCCCTTGAAACGCGATGCGCCGGCAGGACCGGCGCATCGGGTGGAGCATGCTGCAATCGATTACTTGACGCTGCCCAGTTCGACCTGGATGGCGATCGCCTGCTGCGCAAACTGCTGGTTCTGGTCGCCGGCACCCTTGCCCGGCGGCACCACCACTTCCCACACGGCGCCCTGCTGCATCAGCGGCAGGGTTTCCTTCAGCGCCGGGATCGGGGCATCGGAGACCTTGAACGCCGGCGGCGTCTGCACGCCGCTGAGCGGCACGCCGACCGCGGCCAGGAAGCTGCGGAAGCCGATCTGCACCTGGCTGTTGGCGGTCGCCTTGGCGCCGGTACCGGGCTTGGCGATGCGGTACATGATGCCGCTGGGCAGGGTGATCACCCCTTCCTGCGCCTTGTACTGGGTGATGAAGTTGGCGGACTGCGCCTTGTTGTCGTCCAGCGCCTTGCGGAACTGCGCTTCCATCTTCTGCTGCACGCGCTGCTGGAAGCCGGAATAGGCCGCGCCCAGTTGCTGTTCGGTGTAGGCGGGGGTCTTCTTGCCGTAGGCGTCCTGCAGGCCGCGGATCACGGTGGCGATGTCCACCGGCTCGCCGGAGTTCTGCAGGTCCTGGCCCAGCGACCAGCCGAAGGCATAGCTGGCGTGAGTCTTGTCGACCACCGGCGCCGCCGCGGGAGCGGCCGGCTTGGCGGCGGGGGTGGCCGGAGCGGCCGGCTTGGTCTGAGCGGTGGCGATGCCGGCGGTCAGGGTCAGGGCCGCCAGGCTGGCAGCAAGCACATGCAACTTCATCCACAACCTCGTCGTTTGTAAGGCACCGCCGAACGGCGGGACCGGGCTCCGGCATGTCGCCGGAAGGAGTGTCTGGCGCCGGTCGAACCGCTCCGGCATGACACGCTAGGATACCGGCCATGGCACTTAACCGCCACTGAGGCCAGCCACTCCGACACCCGCGCGTGGCGGAAGTTCCGGCCCGCCCTTTCCCATTCATGTCCAGAGGGACCGCATGTCCGATTCCCCGTTGCTGATCCACGATGCCGACGGCATCCGCACGATCACCATCCACCGCCCCGACAAGCTCAATGCCCTCAACGCCGCCACCCTGGATGCGCTCGATGGCGCTTTCGCCGACGCTGCTGCCGATGGCGCGATCCACGTGGTGGTGCTGACCGGCAGTGGGCCCAAGGCCTTCGTCGCCGGTGCCGATATCGCCGAGATGAACACCCTCACCGCGGTGCAGGGCCGCGATTTCTCGCTGCGCGGCACGCGGATGATGCGGCGGATCGAGCGCATGCCGAAGCCGGTGCTCGCCATGGTCAACGGCTTCGCCCTTGGCGGCGGGCTGGAACTGGCGATGTGCTGCCACCTGCGCATCGCCGCGGACAGCGCCAGGGTCGGGCAACCGGAAATCAACCTGGGCCTGATCCCGGGCTTCGGCGGTACCCAGCGCCTGCTGCGCCTGTGCGGGCGTGCGGCCACGCTGGAGCTGTGCCTGACCGGCGCGCCGATCAATGCCGAACGCGCGCTGCAGCTCGGCATCGTCAACCGGGTGGTGCCGGCAGCGGATCTGGAAGCCGAGACGATGAAGCTGGCCGCGCAGCTGGCGGCATCGGCGCCGCTGGCCCTGCGCGGCATGCTGGACTGCGTGAACGTGGGCGGCGAATGCGGGATCGAGGAAGGCCTGGAGTACGAGGCGGCGCAATTTGGCCTGGTGTTCTCGACCGAGGACATGCGGGAGGGCACCTCCGCGTTCCTGGGCAAGCGCAAGCCGGTGTTCGCGGGGAAATGACCGCCCTGTCGTCCTGATCGCAGCGAAGGACCTGCTTCATCGACAAGCAGACCCCTCGCTGCGCTCGGGATGGCAAAGGATTTCGTCCATGGCCTCCGATACCCTCATGACCTGTCCTGTTTGCGGTTGCACGCATGCGGATCCGGCGCACGCCATCGCACAGGCGCTGCAGGCGGATGACCTCGATGCCGCGCTGCAACTCGGCTTGCTGGATGCCGCTCCCTGCGCCGGCTGCGATGCCGCCTGCACGGCACGCCTGGTCGAGGTGCGCGATGCGCGCCGCTTCGCGCTGGCCGCGCGCGAACGCCATCGCGCACGTGATGCACGCCTGCAGCGGCGCAAGGCCGAACGCGAGGCCGCGCGTCGCCCCAAGGCAGCCAGCGACGCGGCCCAGGCGCCCGCGTTGCCGTCGGCCGCCGCGGATGCGCTGGCGCGTGCGCTGGCGAAGGCGCGGGAACGGACACCGCGATGACGGCGACCACGCAACGCGCGGCACGCGGCAGCAAGCTGCGCCCGGCCGAAATCGTGGACCTGTTCGCGCGCCTGCGCGAACTCGATCCCGCGCCGACCACCGAACTCGACTACACCACGCCATTCGAATTGCTCGTTGCGGTCGTACTGTCCGCGCAGGCGACCGATGTCGGCGTCAACAAGGCCACGCGCAAGCTGTACCCCATCGCCAATACGCCGGCGACGATCCTGGCGCTCGGCGAGGACGCGCTGAAGGGTTACATCAACACCATCGGCCTGTTCAATGCGAAGGCCGCGAACGTCATCGCGCTGTGCCGCCTGCTGCTGGAACGCCACGATGGCGAAGTCCCGCGCACGCGCGACGCGCTCGAGGCGCTGCCGGGCGTGGGACGCAAGACCGCCAACGTGGTCCTCAACACCGCGTTCGGCGAGCCCACCATCGCGGTGGACACGCACATCTTCCGCGTGTCCAACCGCACCGGCCTGGCCCCCGGCAAGGATGTGCGCACGGTCGAGGACAAGCTGGTCCGGCTGGTCCCCGTCGAATTCAAGCGCGACGCCCACCACTGGCTGATCCTGCACGGACGCTACACCTGCAAGGCACGCAAGCCGGATTGCGCGCACTGCGTGATCCACGACCTCTGCCGATGGCCCGAGAAAACCGCGCCAGCCAGCGGCGATGCCGCATGGCGGTGACATGTCGATAAAAAGACAGGCCTGTCACAATAACGAAAGATTCACGCCCTAGGCTGCGCGCAATCGGCACCCGCTGCCGCTTCCCAACCTGACCAGGGCATCCCCATGAAACTCTCCCGCCGCATCCTGTCCGTGGCCCTGCTGGCCGCCATCGCCGCGCCCGCCGCCCACGCGGAGGTGCCGATCGACGTCATCGCCGGCTCCGAAATCACCTTCGAGGGCCTGCTGCAGGCCGATGCCAACTGGTTCAACAGCGACGTCGCCAACCTCAACGGCGACGCCCAGGACGGGCGCGATTTCGACGGCGAACTGCGCCGCGCCGAGCTGGTGCTGAAGGGCAAGGGCCCGGGCAACCTCGAGTGGGTGATCGGCTACGACGCCAAGGCCGACAAGTGGCTGGACACCAACCTGAAGTACAAGCTCGGCGGCAACGCCAACCACTACCTGCAATTCGGCCAGTTCAAGCAGCCGAACAGCCTGGAAGAACTGAGCTCGACCAAGAACAACGACTTCATCTCGAAGGCGACCATCACCAACACCTGGGCGGTGGCCCGCCGCGTGGGCGCCGCCTACAGCGTGGGCGACGCCAACTGGAGCATCACCGGCGCGTATTTCGACGACGAGCTGAAGCGCGGCCTCGCGGCTGGCGCGGGCTATGGCGTGCGCGGCACCTGGGCACCGATCAACGCCACCGGCAGCATCCTGCACCTGGGCCTGTCGTACGTGAACTACGACGCCGAACTGCCGGCCGTTGGCGCCAACAACCTGGTCGACACCCAGCGCTGGCGTGCACGCCCGCAGGCCGACCTGTCCGGCACGCGGCTGATCGATACCGGCAACCTGACCCTGGCCGACAAGGTCGCGACGACCGGCGTCGAGGCGTTCTGGGTGCATGGCCCGCTCAAGCTGCAGGGCGAATACATGCGCAGCACCACCAGCCGCGGCGGCGCGTTCTCCGACTTCACCGGCACCGGCGCCTACGTCAGCGCGGTGTGGAACGTCACCGGCGAGACCTGGGGCTACAAGGCCGGCGTGCCGACCACCCCGCTGCCCAACGAACCGGGACGCGGCATGCTCCAGCTGGCCCTGCGCTACGACACCATGGACCTCAACGACGGCAGCTTGAACACCAGCGGCGCCACCCCGGTCGTCACCGGCGTACTGGGCGGCGAAATGGATGCCTGGACCGTGGGCGCCAACTGGTACCTGCGCTCCAACTTCAAGCTGGCCGCGAACTATGTGAAGGTCAGCACCAGCAAGTACAACAGCACGGCCAAGGCGATCGTCAACGACGATCCCAGCATCGTCGAGTTCCGCGCGCAGTTCTTCTGGTAAGGCCTGCAGGCGATCCATCGAGAAGGGCGTGGCGAGAGCCGCGCCCTTTTCCTTTGTCGTCGCGACGACGCTGTCATCGGGCTGTCACGAAACCACCATCGGCCTGTCATCCGGCCGTTATGAAATGCGCGCAGCCGGGCAATGCCCGCCCTTTCCCATTCGCGCACCACTCCTGGAGCATCACGTGATCAAGTCCATCAAGTTACGCGTCGCCGCGCTCGCGCTGGCGACCACGTTCGCCGCCGGCGCCATGGCCGCAGACGTCACCGGCGCCGGCGCCTCGTTCGTCTATCCGATCATGTCGAAATGGTCCGCCGACTACGCGAAGGCGACCGGCAAGAAGGTCAACTACCAGTCGATCGGCTCCGGCGGCGGCATCGCCCAGATCAAGGCAGGCACGGTGGACTTCGGCTCCTCCGATGCCCCGCTGAAGCCGGAAGAACTGGAAAAGTTCGGCCTGGCGCAGTTCCCGTCGGTGATCGGCGGCGTGGTGCCGGTGCTCAAGGTGCCGGGCGTGGCCGCGGGCGCGATGAAGCTGGACGGCGAACTGCTGGCCGACATCTTCCTGGGCAAGGTCAGCAAGTGGAACGACCCGCGCATCGCCGCCCTGAATGGCGGGATCAAGCTGCCCGACCTGAAGATCACCGTGGTGCACCGTTCGGACGGCTCCGGCACCACCTTCAACTTCGTCAACTACCTGTCGAAGGTCAATGCCGAATGGAAGTCCAGCGTGGGCGAAGGCACCGCGGTGAAGTGGCCGGTCGGCATCGGCGGCAAGGGCAACGAGGGCGTGGCCGCCTACGTCAAGCAGATCAACGGCTCGATCGGCTATGTCGAGCTGTCCTACGCACTGCAGCAGAAGCTGGCGTACAGCCGGCTGAAGAACGCCGCCGGCAACTACGTGAACCCGAGCGACGACAGCTTCTCCGCTGCCGCCGCGAACGCCCGGTGGGCCGATGCCAAGGACTTCTACCTGGTCATGACCAATGCCCCGGGCGAGGCCAGCTGGCCGATCACCGCCACCAATTTCATCCTGATGTACAAGACCCCGAAGAACGCGGCTGGCGCGAAGAACGCCAAGGACTTCTTCAAGTGGGTGTATGCCAACGGCGATGCCCAGGCCAAGTCGCTCGACTACGTGCCGCTGCCGGACGCGCTGGTGCAGCAGATCGACGCCTATTGGGCGGCAGAGATGAAGTACTGATCGATCCGCGCAACTCCAACGCGCGAATCAACGGGCGGGCCTTCGGGCCCGCCTTTTTCGTGGTCGATGCCCGCGCCGGGACGAAAACACGGGCGCTGTCATCGACGTGTCACAAAAACATCATTTCATGTCGCGATCCGAACGAGCATCGAAGAGACCCGCATGAACCGTCAACTGCCCCGCATCGCCGCCCTCGCCATCTGTCTGCTGGTCGGCCTTGCCGCCTGCAAGAACGAGTCTGCGCCCAGCGCCACCGGCGCCACCGGCGATGCCGCGTCGGGCGCGGCATCGAACGCGGCCACCCCCGCGGGCGATGCGGTCGCCGCCGAGATCACCGGCGCCGGCGCGTCGTTCGTGTATCCGCTGATCTCCAAGTGGTCCGCCGACTACGCCAAGGCCACCGGCAACAAGGTCAACTACCAGTCGATCGGTTCCGGCGGCGGCATCGCCCAGATCAAGGCCGGCACCGTGGACTTCGGTTCCTCCGACAAGCCGCTGGCGCCGGAAGAACTCGCGAAGGACGGCCTGGTGCAGTTCCCGTCGACGATCGGCGGCGTGGTGCCGGTGGTGAACCTGCCCGGCATCGAGGCCGGCAAGCTGCGCCTCACCGGCACGCTGCTCGCGGACATCTACCTGGGCAAGGTCACGATGTGGAACGACGCCGCGATCGCCGCCGCCAACCCCGGCGTGGCGCTGCCGGCGGACAAGATCCACGTGGTGCGCCGCTCCGACGGCTCGGGTACCACCTACAACTTCACCAACTACCTGGCCAAGGTCAGCCCGGCGTGGAAGGCCGCGGTCGGCGAAGGCACCACGGTCAACTGGACCGGCAGCAGCGTGGGCGGAAAGGGCAACGAAGGCGTGGCCTCCTACGTCAAGCAGCTGAAGGGCGCGATCGGCTACGTCGAGCT
This sequence comes from Thermomonas sp., assembly GCA_035408605.1. Classification (GTDB taxonomy): domain Bacteria; phylum Pseudomonadota; class Gammaproteobacteria; order Xanthomonadales; family Xanthomonadaceae; genus Thermomonas. The sequence continues at coordinate 9,399 of DAOOCX010000051.1, forward strand.
GTCGTACGCGCTGCAGAACAGGATGGCGCATGCGGCGATGCAGAACGCCGCGGGCGCATGGGTGCAGCCGAATGCCGAATCGTTTGCCGCTGCCGCCGCCAGCGCCGACTGGCAGAACTCGCAGGACTTCAACCTGGTGATCACCGACGCCCCCGGCGCCGAGGCCTGGCCGATCACCGCCACCAACTTCATCCTGATGCGCAAGCAGCCGCGCGATGCCGCGGACGCCAAGGCCGCGCTGGAATTCTTCCGCTGGGCCTATGCCAACGGCACCGCCCAGGCGCAGTCGCTGGACTACGTGCCGCTGCCCGCAACGCTGGTGCAGCAGGTCGAGGCGTACTGGGCGACGCAACTGAAATAAGCGCGTCCCGTCATCGTCCACCCGAGAACACGCATGAACGCCATCGCCCTCCCCGTGTCGGAACGCGACATCGCCGACACGCGCCATGACACCTTGTTCCGCTGGTTGCTGGGTGCGACCGCGGTGTTCGTGCTGGTCACGCTGGCAGGTGCCGCACTGTCGATGTTGTGGGGCGGCCGCAGTGTGCTGGCCAGCGAAGGCCTGGACTTCTTCTTCTCCGCGGACTGGAACCCGGTCGAGAACAAGTACGGGGCCCTGGTGCCGATCTACGGCACCGTGGTCACCGCGATCATCGCCATGCTGATCGCGGTGCCGGTGAGCTTCGGCATCGCGTTCTTCCTGACCGAGGTCGCGCCGCGCTGGATGCGCACGCCGGTGGGCACGGCCATCGAACTGCTGGCCGGCGTCCCCTCGATCATCTACGGCATGTGGGGCTTCTTCGTGCTGATGCCGGTGATGCGCGAGCACCTGATCCCGTGGCTCGACAGCCACGTCGGCACCCTGCCCGTCATCGGCAAGCTCTTCCAGGGGCCGCCGATCGGCGCCGGCATGCTGACGTCCGGCATCGTGCTTTCGATCATGGTGATCCCGTTCATCTCCTCGGTGATGCGCGAGGTGTTCCTGACCGTGCCATCGCGCCTGAAGGAATCGGCCTACGCACTGGGCGCGACCAAGTGGGAAGTGAGCTGGGACATCGTCCTGCCGTACACGCGCTCGGCGGTGATCGGCGGCGTGTTCCTGGGCCTGGGCCGCGCCCTTGGCGAAACGATGGCGGTCGCCTTCGTGATCGGCAACAGCGTCAACTTCACCGCGTCGTTGCTGGAACCGTCGACCACCATCGCGGCGCTGATCGCCAACGATTTCGGCGAAGCCACCGAGGAATATCGCGCGGCGCTGCTGCTGCTCGGCTTCGTGTTGTTCATCGTCACCTTCGTGGTGCTGGCGATCGCCCGCCTGATGCTGGCCAACCTGTCGCGCAAGGAGGGCAACCGGTGAACGCGATCGTCATGACCCCTCGCGACATCGCCGCGGCCAGGCTGTATCGCCGTCGCCGCCTGGTCAACATCCTCGCCATCGGCCTGGCGTGTGCCGCCGCCGTGTTCGGCCTGGCATTCCTCGGCTGGATCCTGTGGACGCTGTTGTCCAAGGGCCTGGCCCACCTGAGCC
>DAOOCX010000051.1:11026-15508 GCA_035408605.1 Thermomonas sp.
TTCCTCGGCTGGATCCTGTGGACGCTGTTGTCCAAGGGCCTGGCCCACCTGAGCCTGTCGCTGTTCACCCAGGACCAGCCGCCACCGCTCGAAGCGGGCGGCCTGCGCAATGCCATCGTCGGCAGCCTGATGATGTGCGGCATGGGCGTGGCGATCGGCACGCCGCTCGGCATCGCCGCCGGCACCTGGCTGGCGGAAGTCGGCAACCATCGCAAGCTCGGCACGGTGGTGCGCTTCGTCAACGACATCCTGCTGTCGGCGCCGTCGATCGTGCTGGGCCTGTTCGTGTATGCGGCCTTCGTGATGCAGACCGGCGGCAACTTCTCCGCCATCGGCGGTGCGCTGGCACTGGCCTTCATCGTGCTGCCGGTGGTGGTGCGCACCACCGACGAGATGCTGCGGCTGGTTCCGGTGCAGATGCGCGAAGCGGCGTTGTCGCTGGGCGTGCCGCAGTGGAAGGTCACGATGCAGGTGCTGTACCGCAGCGCGCTGCCCGGCATCGTCACTGGCGTCCTGCTCGCCCTTGCGCGCATTTCCGGCGAGACCGCCCCGCTGCTGTTCACTGCCTTCGGCAACGAGTTCTTCAGCCTGGACGTCACCGGCGCGATGAGCGCGGTGCCGCTGGTCATGTACAAGTTCGCCGGTTCCGGCTACGAGAACTGGGAACACCTGGCCTGGGCCGGCGCGCTGCTGGTGACCCTGTTCGTGCTCGCGGTGAGCCTGGTCGCGCGCACCCTCCTGCTGCGCAACAAGATTTCGAATGACTGACGCGCCAATGACCCATCTCACGCGGATCGATGCCATGAACGATGCACGCCTTGCCGTCGCCGCCTCCGTGCGCGATGCCATCCTGCCTACCGACGCGCCGGTGAAGATCGCCGCGCGCGACCTGAACTTCTGGTACGACCGGTTCCACGCGGTCAAGCACATCAACCTGGAGGTCCCGGAGAAGCGCGTGACCGCGCTGATCGGCCCGTCCGGCTGCGGCAAGTCGACGCTGCTGCGCGTGTTCAACCGCATCTATGCGCTGTACCCGAAGCTGGAAGCGAAGGGCGAGGTGCTGCTGGACGGCGAGAACATCCTCGACCCGAAGTACCCGATGAACCGCCTGCGCAGCAAGGTCGGCATGGTGTTCCAGAAGCCGGTGCCGTTCCCGATGACGATCTACGAGAACGTGGCCTACGGCATCCGCCACCACGAGAAGCTCAACAAGGCCGACCTCGACGCGCGCGTGGAACTGGCGCTGCGGCAGGCCGCGCTGTGGGACGAGGTCAAGGACAAGCTGAAGGAAAGCGGCCTGGGCCTGTCCGGCGGCCAGCAGCAACGCCTGTGCATCGCCCGCGCGGTGGCGTTGAAGCCCGACGTGCTGTTGCTGGACGAACCGACCTCGGCGCTCGACCCGATCTCCACCAGCCGCATCGAGCAACTGGTCGAGGAACTCAAGCGCGACTTCACCATCATGATCGTGACCCACAACATGCAGCAGGCCGCGCGCGTGTCCGACTACACCGCCTTCATGTACCTGGGCGACCTGGTCGAGCACGGAGCGACCGAGCAGATCTTCTCCAACCCGGTCAAGCAACAGACCGAGGACTACATCACCGGGAGGTTCGGCTGATGAACAACCATATCGTCAAGAGCTACGACGACGAGCAGCGCGTGCTGCTGGACGAGCTGATCCGCATGGGCCACATGTCGGTGGCGCAACTGGAGGCCGCGCTGGACGTGGTCGAGCGCCGTGACGACAAGGCCGCGGAACGGGTGATCGGCAACGATGACGCGATCGACGCACTGGAACAGCAGGTCAACCACGACGTGATCCGGCTGATCCGCCGCGGCCCACTGGCCGGCGACCTGCGGGTGATCCTGGCGGCGCTGCGCGTGGCGTCGGACATCGAACGCATCGGCGACCTGGCGGCCAATATCGCCAAGCGTTCGATGGCGCTGAACCTGGCCCCGCCGCTGCCGCACACGCGCGGGCTCGACGCACTCGGTCGCATGGCCGCGCGCCAGGTGCGCGAGGTGCTGGAGGCCTACGTGCAGCGCGACGGCGAGGCTGCCCTGCGGGTCCGCGCCAGCGACGCCGAACTGGACACGCTGTACACCGGCCTGTTCCGCGAACTGCTGACCTACATGATGGAAGACGCGCGCGCGATCACCCCTTGCACTCACCTGCTGTTCATGGCGAAGAACCTGGAGCGGATCGGCGACCACGCCACCAACATCGCCGAGAACGTCTGGTTCCTGATCCACGGCGAGGAATTGATGCCGCCGCGCGACAAGCGCGACGAAAGCAGCACCACCGTGGTCTGAAGGCCACATCCACCGGGATGAATGCGCCGCGGCCGGCATGATGCTGGCCGCCGCGCCCAGCCGGCGGTAGCATCGGTGCTCCCGTACCGCGCGTCGCGCAAGGAGCCACCCATGTCGCAATCCCGCAAACCCCTGGTGCTGCTGGTCGGTGCCGCCGTCGCCGCCGGTTCGCTGTTCTCGATGGACACCCTGGCGCATGGTTACATGCAGGATGCCAAGCCCGCTGCCGCGAAGGCCGGCGAAGGCAAGTGCGGGGAAGGCAAATGCGGCGAGGGCAAGTGCGGTGGCCAGGCTGCCGGCAAGGACGCCCACGAAGGCGGTTGCGGCATGGCGAAGATGGACACCGACAAGGACGGCCGGCTGTCGCGCGCCGAATTCGATGCCGCGCACAAGGGCAAGGAAGAGAAGTTCGCCAGCCATGACCTGGACGGCGACGGCTTCATCAGCCAGGCCGAGATGGACAAGCACCACGCCGACATGAAGGCCAAGGGTGACGGCAAGGCCACGGCCGAAGGCAAGTGTGGCGAAGGCAAATGCGGCGAGGGCAAGTGCGGCGGCAATCCCTGATCGCATGGCGGATGCACTGCCGTTGCGCGGTGCCGGCCTCGGCCTGCGCCGGGCGCTGCTGGACGAACTGATCGAGGCGCCCGTGGGCGCCTTCGACTTCCTGGAATGCGCGCCGGATAACTGGATCGGCGTGGGTGGCGTCCTCGGCGAGAAGCTGCAGGCGCTGTCGTCGCGGCATCCGCTGAGTTGCCACGGCTTGTCGCTGTCGCTGGGCGGACCGGATCCGCTCGACAGGCAGTTCCTGCACAAGACCCGCGAGTTCCTCGATCGCCACGCGATCGCGCTGTACAGCGAACACCTGAGTTACTGCAGCGCGGGCGGCCATCTCTACGACCTGCTGCCGCTCCCGTTCACCGACGAAGCCGTGCATCACGTCGCTGCCCGGATCGCCCAGGTGCAGGATGTACTGGGCCGGCGCATCGCCATCGAGAACGTCAGCTACTACGCCGCACCGTACCAGGCGCTGGGCGAGATCGACTTCATCGATGCCGTCCTGCGCGAGGCCGATTGCGACCTGCTGCTGGACGTCAACAACGTCTTCGTCAACGCCGTCAACCACGGCTACGACGCGCGCGCCTTCATCGACGCGATGCCCGGCGAGCGCATCGCCAGCCTCCATGTCGCCGGGCATTACGACGAAGCCGACGACCTGAAGGTCGACACCCACGGCACCGCGGTGAAGGCGGACGTATGGGACCTGCTGGCGCATGCGTATCGCGCGCACGGCCTGCGCCCTACCCTGCTGGAACGCGATTTCAATTTCCCGCCGCTGGGCACGCTGCTGGACGAGGTGCAGCGCATCCGAGACCTCCAGGCGCAGGCCGCATGAACGAACTGCGTCAGCAACTGGACGCACTCGCCGCGCATGTGCGCGACCCGGACGCGCATCCCGGCCCGCCCGGCATCGAAGCGCGGCGGCTGAAGATCTACAGCGACCTGGTCTACAACAACCTGGATAGCCTGCTGGCCGGCAATTTCCCGGTCATCCGCAAGACTTTGGGCGATGCCGACTGGCAAACGCTGGTGCGCGGTTTCCTGTCGAGGCACCACAGCCATACACCGCTGTTCACCGAACTCGGCCGCGAATTCATTGCGTTCCTGGAATCCGAAGCCGGCACCGACCCGGCACGCCCCTGGCTAGCCGAACTCGCGCACTACGAATGGGCCGAACTCGGCCTGCAACTCAGCGAAGCCGTGCTTCCCCCGCACGACACGAACGGCGACCTGCTCGACGGCGTGCCCATGCTGTCGCCGCTGGCATGGCCGCTTGCGTACCGGTGGCCCGTGCACCGGATCGGGCCGGGCTTCCAACCCATCGAGCCGCCGCACGAACCCACGCTGGTGCTCCTACGCCGCGAGCCCGACGGTCGCGTGCATTTCTCGATGCTGTCGCCGTTGCTGTTCCGCTTGCTGGAGCGGGTCGGTGCCGAGCGGGGCGAGACGGGTCGCGCGTTGCTGGAACGACTTGCGATTGAAGCCGATCAGTCCGATGTCGATGCGTTCATCGGGCAGGCAGTGCCGATGTTGCTGCGGCTGCGCGATGAAGGTGTGTTGTTGGGTACGTGTCGATCTTCGTAATTCGGGCATGGTGGCTGCTTCCGG
>DAOOCX010000052.1:0-15258 GCA_035408605.1 Thermomonas sp.
GCTTCTTGCGCAGGCGGCCGATGAAGACCTCCAGCACGTTGGAATCGCGGTCGAAGTCCTGCTGGTAGATGTGCTCGGTGAGGTCGGCCTTCGAGACCAGTTCGCCGGCATGCATCATCAGGTACTCGAGCACCTTGTATTCGTAGCTGGTCAGGTCGACGTTGCCGCCGTTGACGCTCACGGTCTGCGCCGCCAGGTCCAGCATCACCGGCCCGCATTCCAGGGTCGGCTTGCTCCAGCCAGCAGCGCGGCGCACGAGCGCATTGATGCGGGCCAGCAGTTCCTCGACATGGAAGGGCTTGACCAGGTAGTCGTCCGCGCCCTGCTTGAGGCCATCGACCTTGTCCTGCCAGCTGGAACGCGCGGTGAGGATGAGAACGGGGAATTTCTTGCCTTCGTCGCGCAGGGCCTTGATCAGTTCCATGCCCGACATCTTCGGCAGGCCGAGGTCGATGATGCCGACATCGAACGGCACTTCGCGCCCCATGTACAGGCCTTCTTCGCCGTCTTGCGCGGCATCCACCGCATAGCCTTCGCGCTTCAGGCGCGCAGCCAGGGTCTCGCGCAGCGGGGCTTCGTCTTCGACGAGCAGGATTCGCATGGGAACTCCTCGGAAATGGGGATCGGGTTGCCCGATACTTCAGGCTGAACGGATTCAGCTTGCGCGATCAGTCGTCATCATCGCGTGCAGGCGGCCGGCGCGGCGCCTGCCCACGGTCATTGTTGCCACCACCATCGTTGTTGCCGCCGCTGCGCGGAGGCGCACCACCGTCGCGGCGCTGGGGATCCTGCATGAACACGCGCACGCGACCCTGGTCGTCCACCACCTTGACCCGGTGCATGTCGCGGCCGTCGTACTGCACGCGCTCCGCCGACAGCACTTCGCCGCGGGTGTCGCGCTCTACCCGGCGAACCGCATCCGACAGGCTGCCACGACGGTTGTCGTCGTTGCCGCGGGCATCGCCACGATCCCGGGGCGGCGGTGGCGGTGCCTGCTGCGCCCATGCGGAAGCCGCAGGCAGCCCTGCCAGGAAGACCACGCACAACAGCTTCGACAGGGGCTTGGGAACTCGATACATGGCGGGGGGCGACATCGGGATAGCGGGAACGGCTGCCATTCTGGAACCTGGCGGTGAATCCGCCCTGAAGTTTCCTGAACAGGATACCCCGCCATTCAGGCACATGTGCGTGGCGTGATGCCGTGACCGCGCGCTCAATACACCTCGCCGATGCAGCAACGCAGGGATCCGCCCGCAGCCTCGATCGCATCCAGAACCACGGTTTCGACCCGGAAACCGGCATCGGCCAACGCTTGCCGGTGGGTGGCCGACAGCGCCGCCCCGGCATTCGCGCTCATCCAGACCGTGTCTGCCGACAGCGCGATGCAGTTGCCGACGAAGGCCGCGTGTTCCGCGTCATCGCAGACCACCGCGTGCGGTGCGTACAGGCCCGCGATCGCGGCCGGCACCGCCGGATCGGCGAATCCGCGCGGGCAGACCACCGCCGCGCGACCGGCCAGGACCGCCAGCACCACGTTGGTGTGGTACTCGCCGGGTGCAAGATCGAACAGCAGGGTCGCGCGCAACCCGAACGCATCGTGCATCAGCCGGGCACCAGCCTGGTCACAGCGCTCGGACAGGCCGCAGAAGCCCAAGCCGCTGGCGCGGTCGATCACCAGGGCCCCGGTCAGTTCGCAGGGATGCGGCTGCACGGAGAGGTCGACTTCATCGCGCCCCAGCATCTCGGCGAAGAACCCGCGGATATCGCTGCGGATCGCTTCACGCTGGCGCACCGGATGGCGCATGCGTCCGATGATGCAGCGCCCCGCGGCGGTGCCGAACACGTTGTTGGGGAACAGCGCGTCCGGCGTGGCCGGATCGCCGGCGAAGCAGACGGTCGGCAGCACCGTGGATATCGCGCGATGAAGGTTGCGATGCTGCATCGACGCGCGTTGTGCGTCGAACGCCGCGGCATCCGCCATGTAGGCGTTGTCCTGCGCAGACTGCTCGGCGAGGGCGAAACCGTCAGGCGCGACCAGGAAGGCGGCGCGCGCGGTGGCGGGACCGAAATCCGGCGCAGCATCACGGGCGAAGGCCAGGAATGCGTCGATGTCGCGCGTGATCATGCAACCCGTTCCCTGCGTTCGGTGAGCGCCAGCGCCTGTTCGACCAGCTTCCAGTCGGTACCCGGCTTGTGCGCGCCTTCGCTCAACACCTGGCGGAACGCGCGACCACCCGGTTGTCCGGCGAACAGGCCGAGGACGTGGCGGACGATGTGCTTGAGCAACACCCCGCGCGCCAGCTGCGCCTGGACATAGGGTCGGTAGGCGCGCAGCAGCTCGCTGCGCGACACCACCGCGCCGCCGAACCAGGCGACATCGAGTTCGTGCAGGAGATAGGGCGTGTGGTAGGCGGCGCGGCCCAGCATCGCCCCATCGACATGACCCAGGTGCGCGGTCGCTTCGGCCGCATCGGCGATGCCGCCGTTCACTACCACCTGCAACGTGGGTCGCTCCTGTTTCAACCGATACGCCCAGTCGTAGCGCAGCGGCGGGACTTCGCGGTTTTCCTTCGGCGACAACCCCTGCAGCCAGGCATTGCGCGCATGCACCACGAAGGTCACGCAGCCTGCGGCGGCAATCGTGTCGATGAAGGCGAGGAAGCGTGCCCACTCGTGGTCGTCGTCCACGCCGAGCCGGCACTTCACCGTCACGGGGACGCCGGGCACGGCGGCGATCATCGCCGCCACGCTGTCCGCGACCAGCGCCGGTTCGCGCATCAGGCAGGCACCGAAGCGGCCCGCCTGCACGCGGTCGGACGGGCAGCCGCAATTGAGGTTGATTTCGTCGAAACCGGCATCCACGCCGATCCGCGCGGCCTGGGCGAGCAAGGCCGGCTCGCTACCGCCGAGCTGCAAGGCCACCGGGTGTTCGCACGGATCCATCGCCAGCAAGCGCGCGCGATCGCCGTGGATCACCGCATTCGCGTGCACCATCTCGCTGTACAGCCGCGCGTGCGGCGCCAGCACGCGATGGAAGGCGCGGCAATGCGCATCCGTCCAGTCCATCATCGGGGCGACGGACAGGCGCAGCTGGTGGAGGGGGATGGCGGGCGCGGCGGTCATGCGGGCGCCATTGTACGGACGACCTTCGTCCAACTGCGTGCGACGGGGCGATGCGCGACAATGACGCCCTGACGCGAACACAGCCAAGGCCCATGAACGTCGATTTCCGCAAGCCCCTGCCCGGCACCCCGCTCGACTGGTACGACGCCCGCGCCGCCGTCGACGCGCTGCGCCCGGGCGCCTACGCCGCGCTCTCCTACACCGCGCGCGTGCATGCCGAGAACATCGTCCGCAAGGCCGATCCGGCGATGCGCGACGCGTACCTTCTGCAACTGATCGAACGCCGCCGCGACCTCGACTTCCCGTGGTTCCCGGCGCGGGTGGTCTGCCACGACATCCTCGGCCAGACCGCACTGGTCGACCTGGCCGGTTTGCGCGATGCGATCGCCGAACAGGGCGGCGATCCGGCGCAGGTCAATCCGGTGGTACCGGTGCAGCTGATCGTCGATCACTCGCTGGCGGTGGAATGCGGTGGCTACGACCCGCAGGCATTCGAGAAGAACCGGGCGATCGAGGATCGCCGCAACGCCGACCGCTTCCACTTCATCGACTGGACCAAGCAGGCGTTCGAGAACGTGGACGTCATCCCGCCGGGCAACGGGATCATGCACCAGATCAACCTGGAGAAGATGTCGCCGGTGATCTACACGCAGGACGGCGTCGCGTTTCCCGACACCTGCGTGGGCACCGACTCGCACACGCCGCACGTGGATGCGCTGGGGGTGATCGCCATCGGCGTCGGCGGACTGGAGGCGGAGAACGTGATGCTGGGCCGCGCGTCGTGGATGCGCACGCCGGAGATCGTGGCGGTGGAACTCACCGGCAAGCCACAGGCCGGGATCACCGCCACCGACGTGGTGCTGGCCCTCACCGAATTCCTGCGCAAGCAGAAAGTGGTCGGCGCCTACCTGGAGTTCCGTGGCGAAGGCGCTGCCGCATTGACCATCGGCGATCGCGCGACGATCAGCAACATGGCGCCGGAGTACGGCGCGACCGCGGCGATGTTCTTCATCGACGGCAACACCCTGGACTACCTGCGCCTGACCGGCCGCGAGGAACAGCAGGTGCAACTGGTCGAGCTCTACGCCAAGGCTGCAGGCCTCTGGGCCGATGACCTGGCGGCTGCGCAGTACGAACGCACGTTGCACTTCGACCTGTCCAGCGTGGTGCGCAACATGGCCGGGCCGTCCAATCCGCACAAGCGCCTGCCCACCAGCGACCTGGCCGAACGCGGCATCGCCGGCAACCTGGAGGGCGCGCTGAAGCAGGAAGCGCAGGGCCTGATGCCGGATGGCGCGGTGATCATCGCCGCCATCACCAGCTGCACGAACACCAGCAACCCGCGCAACGTGATCGCCGCCGCGCTGCTGGCGCGCAACGCGAACGCGCGCGGCCTGACGCGCAAGCCGTGGGTGAAGACCTCGCTGGCGCCGGGGTCGAAGGCCGTGCAGCTGTACCTGGAGGACGCCGGCCTGCTCAGCGAACTGGAACAACTCGGCTTCGGCATCGTCGCCTTCGCCTGCACCACCTGCAACGGCATGAGCGGCGCGCTGGATCCGTCGATCCAGCAGGAGATCATCGAGCGCGACCTGTATGCCACGGCGGTGCTGAGCGGCAACCGCAATTTCGACGGGCGCATCCATCCGTACGCGAAGCAGGCGTTCCTGGCCTCGCCGCCGCTGGTGGTGGCCTATGCCATCGCCGGTACCGTGCGCTTCGACATCGAACAGGACGTACTGGGCCTGGGCCACGACGGCAAACCGGTGACGCTCAAGGACATCTGGCCGAGCGACGCGGAGATCGACGCGGTAGTGAAGGCCAGCGTCAAGCCCGAGCAATTCCGCAAGGTCTACGGGCCGATGTTCAACGTGCGCGTGGAACACGGTTCACCGGTCAGCCCGTTGTACGACTGGCGGCCGAAGAGCACCTACATCCGCCGCCCGCCGTACTGGGAAGGGGCGCTGGCCGGCGCACGCACGCTACGCGGCATGCGCCCGCTGGCGGTGTTGCCGGACAACATCACCACCGACCATCTCTCGCCGAGCAACGCGATCCTGCTCGACAGCGCGGCCGGCGAATACCTCGCGCGCATGGACGTGCCGGAAGAGGATTTCAACTCCTACGCGACCCATCGCGGCGATCACCTGACCGCACAACGCGCCACCTTCGCAAACCCGAAACTCATCAATGAAATGGCCGTGGTCGATGGCATGGTGCAGCAGGGCTCGCTGGCACGCGTCGAACCCGACGGCAAGGTGATGCGCATGTGGGAAGCGATCGAAACCTACATGGACCGCAAGCAACCGCTGATCATCATCGCCGGTGCCGACTACGGGCAGGGCAGCTCGCGCGACTGGGCGGCGAAGGGCGTGCGCCTGGCCGGCGTGGAAGCGATCGTGGCCGAGGGCTTCGAGCGCATCCACCGCACCAACCTGGTCGGCATGGGCGTGCTGCCGCTGGAATTCCGGAACGGCGACACCCGCCACACCTACGCCATCGACGGCACCGAGACCTTCGACGTGGTCGGCGACCGCACGCCGGGCGCGACGTTGACGCTGGTGATCCATCGAATGAACGGCGAGCGCATCGAAGTCCCCGTCACCTGCCGGCTGGATTCCGACGAGGATGTCGAGGTGTACGAAGCGGGCGGGGTCCTGCAGCGCTTCGCCCAGGATTTCCTCGCGGCGAACAAGGCGGCGTGAGATGACGACCTCCCACTCACCACGCCACGCTCCGCAACTGCGTGTTCCCGCGACCTACATGCGCGGCGGCACGTCGAAAGGCGTGTTCTTCACGCTGGACGACCTGCCCGACTTCGCACGCGCGCCGGGCAAGCCGCGCGATGCGCTGCTGCTGCGGGTGATCGGATCGCCGGATCCTTACGGCAAGCAGACCGACGGCATGGGCGGGGCGACGTCGAGCACCAGCAAGGTGGTGATCATCGCGAAGTCGGCGGTCCCGGGCCACGATGTCGACTACCTCTACGGCCAGGTGCCGATCGAGGGCGACTTCATCGACTGGAGCGGCAACTGCGGGAACCTCAGTTCGGCGGTGGGCCCGTTCGCGATCGCCAACGGGCTGGTCGATGCCGACCGCGTGCCGCGCACCGGCATCGCGACCGTGCGGATCTGGCAGGCCAACATCGGCAAGACGATCGTGGCGCACGTGCCGATGACCGAGGGCGAGGTGCAGGAAACCGGCGACTTCGAACTGGACGGCGTGACCTTCCCGGCCGCCGAGATCGCGCTGGAATTCCTCGATCCCGCCGACGAAGGCGAAGACGGCGGCGCGATGTTCCCGACCGGCAACCTGACCGATGAACTCGACGTGCCCGGCGTCGGCGCTTTCCGGGCCACGTTGATCAATGCCGGGGTGCCGATGGTGTTCGTCGATGCCGCGGCACTGGGCTTCGACGGCACCGAACTGCAACCCGCGATCAATGCAGACAAGGCGATGCTGGCCAGGCTCGAAGCGATCCGCGCCGTCGGTGCGGTGCGCATGGGCCTCATCCACGACGTGTCGGAGGCCGCGGCGCGGCCGTTGACGCCGAAGATCGCCTTCGTGGCGCCGCCGAAGGACTACGTGTCGAGCAGCGGCAAGGGCATCGATGCGACGGGCATCGACCTCAACGCGCGCGCGATCTCGATGGGCAAGCTGCACCACGCGATGATGGGGACGGCGTCGGTCGCGATCGCCACCGCGGCGGCGGTGCCCGGCACCGTGGTCAACACCGCAGCAGGCGGTGGCAGCCGTGGCGCGGTGCGCTTCGGCCATCCCTCCGGCACGATGCGGGTGGGCGCCGACGTGGCGCAGGTCGACGGCCAGTGGGTGGCGACCAAGGCGGTGATGTCGCGGTCCGCGCGCGTGCTGATGGAAGGCGTGGTGCGGGTGCCGCGCGGGCAGGTCGCGGCGGATTAACCCGCCGCCTCGTCGAACGCGAAGCCGGCCTTGCGCAGTTCGTGGCGGGCCTGGTCGAAGCCGGTACCCGGCACCATTTCGCCATCGCGTTCGGCCAGTTCGCCCCAGCGCTCCAGCAGGGCTTCCGCGGTCGGCGTCGTGCCCAGGTGGATGCCTTCCGTCAGGGTGATGTGCGCCAACTCGTAGCCGCCGGCGCCGGCGCACAGGATCGCGCGGGTCGGTGCGCCGTCGGCCACCAGCGCGAGCACCGCCGGGCTGACCAGCGCGGGGTCCAGCATGTCCAACTGATCCTGCGGCAGGATGCCTTCCATCATCCGCGTGTACGCGGTCGGCGCCAGGCAATTGACCTTGATGCCGTGCTTCGCGCCTTCCAGCGCCAGCGTCTGCATCAGCCCGACCAAGGCCATCTTCGCCGCAGCGTAGTTGGCCTGACCGAAGTTGCCGTACAGGCCGGACGAGGACGTCGTCATCACGATGCGGCCGTACGCCTGCGCGCGCATCGCGTCCCACACGGCCTTGGTGCAGTTCGCCGCGCCCATCAGGTGCACGTCGACCACTGCGCGGAAATCGTCCAGCGGCATCTTCGCGAACGACTTGTCGCGGAGGATGCCGGCGTTGTTGACCAGGATGTCGACGCGGCCCCACTCGGCCAGCACGGCGTCGACCATCGCCTGCACCGCGTCGGCGTCTGTGACGGAACACTGCAGCGCGCGCGCCTGGCCGCCGGCCGCGACGATCTCCGCGGCCACCGCCTGCGCGGCATCGCCCAGGTCGTTCACCACCACCCTGGCGCCACGACGGGCGAGCAGCAACGCATGCTGCCGGCCAAGCCCGCCACCCGCGCCGGTCACGATGGCCACGCGGCCCGCCAGGTCGATCCGGTGTTCGCAAGTGCTCATGGACGCTCCAGGTGCGCGATCGCCGCCATCGCCGCATCGCGGTCGCGGTCATCGAAGGGAATGATGTTCAAGGCAGCCAGGTCGATATCGTCCAGGCAGCGTGCGTTGACGCTGAAACCGTCGGGATGGCTGCGCGGCACGTAGAAGCCCTTGATCCCGCAGTGCCGGCAGAACCGGTGTTTGGCGGCGCCGGTGTTGAAGGTGTATTCGGCGAGGTCGTCCGCGCCGGACAGGAGTCGAAAACGCGATGCCGGTACGATCACATGCAGGAACCCGGTCATCCTGCAGATCGAACAATTGCAGTCGAGCACGTCGGGGTTGGCGGGTGCGTCCACCTCGAAGCGCACGCGGCCGCAATGGCAGCCACCGCGGTGGACGATGAGGGAAGGCTCTTGGAGGTCGGTCATCCGCCCAGTCTAGCGATGCGCGCCGATCACCGGATCAACGATCACCTTCGAAGCTGGTCGGCAGCAATACGTCGTCGGCAAGCGCTGGCAGGAGCGCGCCATCGGTGCCGCGCGCCTGCAGGCTGCCGTCGTCCTGGCGCAGGTACACGCGCTCGCCACCCTGTGCCGAGCGCAACCGCAGCAGGTCGCCGCGCGCGGTCCAGTCGCCTTCGTCCTCGAAGCGCAGGTCGCGCCCCTCGCCACGGTAACGCTCCACCAGTTGATACCGCTGCAGGCCAGCACCCGACTGCAGGCGCAACCAGCTGTCGATGCCGGCGCAATCCACGCAGGGACGCTCGCCGCGGAATTCGAGTGCGCTGTCCACCGCGCCCGGATCGATGGCGGGCAATCTCCTGCCCGTCGCAGGCGCGCGCGGCGCGGCCGCATCGCAACCGACGAGCAGCAGCAGGCACAACAGCAACGGGGGCGATCGACGCGACATCCGCGGATTGTGCATCAAGGCACCGCGAGCGCTTCAACCGGCGGCGATCGCAGCGAGTTCCTGCACGGCCTGCGGCAGGTCGGCGATGGCGGCGATCGTGCGCATGCGCTCCCCGCCATGCAGCAGGCGCGCGTCGGCCTCGTGGGCCCATGTCGTGTGGTACGGCACATGCACGCCCCATCCACCCAGCTCGATCACCGGGGCGATGTCGGAGCGCAATGAATTGCCGACCATCAGGAAGCGACCGGGCGCGATCCCGAACTCCTCGAACAGGCGCGCATAGGTCGCCGGATCCTTTTCGCTGACGATCTCGATGCGGCGGAACAGATCGGCCATGCCGCTGTCGCGCACCTTGGCTTCCTGGTGGAACAGGTCGCCCTTGGTGATCAGCACCACGGGATGCGTGGCGGCGATGGCCTGTACCGCCTCGCGCACGCCATCCAGCAGTTCAACCGGGTGCCCCAACAAGGCCTTGCCCAGGCCGACGATGCGATGCAGGTCGCCGGCGCTGATCCGTTCCCCGGTGATTTCCACCGCCGCCTCGACCATCGACAGGACCATGCCCTTCACGCCATAGCCGAACAGCGCGAGGTTGCGCTTCTCCACCGCGTACAGGCGGCCGGCGACATCGTCCAGGTCGACGTAACCGGCCACGATGCGCTCGAATTGCGCTTGGGCATCGTCGAAATAATCCTGGCTGCGCCAGAGGGTGTCGTCGGCATCGAAGCCGACCAGGCCGATGCCGTTGCGTTGCGTGTCCATGCGCAAAGTGTACGTGCAGGCAAACCAAAGTCGGCTTGCGCCGCCACCTGCCCGAAGAAAAAATCGAAGGGCGGCCGGAGCCGCCCTTCGTGCCACAACCTTTCTTGTTGTTGTGCGGTGTTGCGTGACGGCCTTGCGTCAGCCCTGCCCGGCCTTGGGCTTGCCACCGCCATTCGCCGCAAGCCAGGCCTTGTACTCGTCCCCGGTCAACTCGCCGTTGCCGTCCTTGTCGGCCTTGGCGAAGACCTTGGACAGGCTTTCGATCGGCGCGGCTTCGCTGGCGCTCAACGAACCATTGCCGTTGGCATCGAGTTCGGCCCAGGTCTTCTGCGCCGGTGCGGCCTGCGGCGCCGCTTCGGTGGCTTGCTGCGGTGCCGACTGCGCTGCGGCAGGATCCTGCGTGGTCATCGGCGCGCTTTGCGCGAATGCGGGCGCGGCGAGCGCCGACGCCAGCGCGAACGACAGGATCGCGAGGGTGTTGCGGTTGCGCGTGTTGGTCTTCTGCATGAATTGGCTCCTCGTTCTGCGGGGGATCAAAACGGATCTTCAGGTTGCGGTTGCGGGATGCGCCGCTGACAGGGCCAACGCACCCCGCAACTCACGATTCGCACCTTACGACCTGCGTCTGAACGCCTTCCGCCAGCCAACATGAACGCAAACATTTGCTTAACCACGCTCGCGGGAAGACACGCTAATCGCGAGGCGCATTCAACAAACAGCGGCTTGCCCGTCACTGCGCCGCGCGCAACGGGGGATCCAGTGGCGGCAACTTCATCGCCGCGCGATAGCGCGCGTGCAGCGCCTGTACCTTCGCCACGTAGGCGATGGTCTCGGCATACGGCGGCACGCCGCGGTATTTCGCCACCGTGCCGATGCCGGCGTTGTACGCGGCCGCGGCCAGCGCATAGTCGCCCTTGTAGCGACCCAGCAGCGCGCGCAGGTGGCGTGCCGCGGCATCGATGGATTGCGCGGGATCGAACGGGTCGCGCACGCCGTAGTCGCGCTGCACGTCCGGCATCAGCTGCATCACGCCCTGCGCGCCCTTGGGCGACACCGCGTCGTCATCGAAGCCGCTTTCCGCGTGGGCGATCGCGCGGAGGAACGCGTCATCGACCTTGCGCGCCTTCGCCGTCTTGCGGAACGTGGTGGCATGCGCATCCAGTCGCGGCTTGCCCAACTGGCCCAGGCCTTCATGCGCGGGCGAACCCCTCGGCGTTTCGACGGTGAACTTGAGGTACGGCGTCGCCCCGGGCATGCGCCGGGTGGTGTAGACCACGGCACCATCCGCGGCCTTCCATTCGTACAGGGTGCCGCTGAAGACGCCCAGTTCACCCCACAGGTTGGGCAGCATCGCCGCGTTGTCTTCGAGCGTCTTCGCTTCGCACTTGCTGCCCGGCTCCGGCGCGGTGGACAGGCTGACGGTCGCATCGCGCACGCAGCGGTAGACCGTGCGCGCGTCGGCTGCACCGATGGCGGCGCAGAGCACCAGCAGGACCAGGGCGGGACGACGAGGCATGGCGCGGATTGTAGGGAGGCCGGCGTGATGCCGAGCTCCCCGGGCACCAACTCAGGGCGCGGTGGCTTGGGCCACGGGTGCACGCGTCGCGCGCCACAGGCCGACGCTGTAGCGCAGGAAATAACCCACCAGCAGTCCGGCGATCGCCAGGGTCAACGGACTGCGGTGCAGGATCCCGAGTGCAGTCGAATCGCCCATCAACGCGACTTGCGACGCGCCGCGCACGGCGACGAAGCGATACGCCAGCCGGCCGAGCATCAAGGCGGACAGGCCGATTCCCAGCCACGGATTGGGCGTGTAGAAGCGCCCGCCCGCGTTGGTTTCGAACGCCGTCAGCCGCAAGCCGTAACTTCCCAGCATGGCGCCGCCGGCAAGTCCTGCCAGCACGCCGACGCCCGCCATCGAGCCACCCAGCGCACCCGCCACGCCGATCAGCAGCAAGGCCAAGGCGGCGATGCAGACGCCCGCCAGGCGAAGCCCGATCCTCCATGGCTGCAATGGCTGCCGCCCGATGTGCCGCCTCAGCCTGCGATACAGGACGAGCAGCACCACCGGTGCAAGCACGGCATAGGTCATTGCAGGCGTGGCCATTCGGTTTCCTTCGTCCTGGGCACGTGCATTGTCTGCCACTGCACCGCGCCGTGCAGCCCGGCATCGCCTTGCCGCATCACACCGGCAGCGCCGTGGTCTTCTTCACCGTGCGCAATGCCAGCGTGGATTGCACGCGCACCACGCCGGGCAGCTGGGTGAGGATCTCGGTGTGGATGCGCTCGAAGTCCACCGAATCGGCATAGGCCACGCGCACCATGTAGTCGGCGGTACCGGCCAGCAGGCAGCATTCGGTGACTTCGGGATGGCGGTTGATCGCGGACTCGAAGGCATCCAGCGCGGCCCGCCCCTGCTGGTCCAGGGTGACCAGCACGAACGCGGTTCCGGGCAGGCCGGCCAGCTTCTCGTCCAGCAGCATCACGTAGCGCGCGATGAGCCCAGACTCCTCCAGCAACTTGACCCGGCGCAGGCAGGCCGAGGGCGACAGGTTGATGCGCTGCGCGAGCTCGAGGTTGGTCAGCCGGCCATCGGCCTGCAGCTCGCGGAGGATCGCGCGGTCGCGGTCATCGAGGGGGATATCGTTGGCACGCATATGATTCGACGATCAGGCCACTGATTCGCCAACAATGCGACATCCACGCATTCATCGCAACGAATTCGGCGATTAAATGCGCGATCCCACGCGCATACTGCCGTCCTTCAGGCGCCGGGCCCGCCGGTGCCGCCCACGGGAGAGGGACTGCACATGCGCGTCGGCGTACCGAAGGAAATCAAGAACCACGAATACCGCGTCGGCCTGGTCCCGTCGTCGGTGCTGGAACTGGTCCACCACGGCCACGAAGTGCTCGTGCAGAAGGGCGCAGGCCTCGGCGCAGGCCTCACCGACGAGGACTACATCGCCGCCGGTGCAAAGATCATCGAAACCGCCGACGAGATCTTCGCCAGCGCCGACATGATCTTGAAGGTGAAGGAACCGCAGGCCGATGAGCGCAAGAAGCTGCGCCCGGGCCAGATCCTGTTCACCTACCTGCACCTGGCGCCCGATGCGCCGCAGACCAAGGACCTGATCGACTCCGGCGCGGTCTGCATCGCCTATGAAACCGTCACCGCGGCGAACGGTTCGCTGCCGTTGCTGACCCCGATGTCGGAAGTCGCCGGCCGGCTGGCCCCGCAGGTCGGCGCGCATGCGCTGGAGAAGGCGCAGGGCGGCCGCGGCGTGCTGCTGGGCGGCGTGCCCGGCGTGCCGGCGGCGGAAGTCGTGATCCTCGGCGGCGGCGTCTCCGGCACCCACGCGGCCACGATCGCGGTGGGCATGGGCGCGCAGGTCACCGTGGTCGACCGTTCGGCGGATGCGCTGAAGCGGCTGGCCAGCCAGTTCGGCACCTCGATCTCCACCGTGTTCTCGACCCGTTCGGCGATCGAGGAACTGGTACGTCGCGCCGACCTCTTGATTGGCACCGTGCTGGTGCCGGGTGCGGCCGCGCCGAAGCTGGTCACCCGCGACATGCTGAAGACGATGAAGCCGGGCTCCGTGATCGTCGACGTCGCCATCGACCAGGGCGGCTGCGTGGAAACCTCGCACGCGACGACGCATGCCGACCCGACCTACGTGGTCGACGGCGTGGTGCATTACTGCGTGGCCAACATGCCGGGCGCAGTCGCGCGCACCTCGACCTTCGCGCTCAACAGCGTGACCCTGCCGTTCACCCTGGCCCTGGCCGACAAGGGCTGGCGCAAGGCGCTGGAGCAGGATCCGCACTTGCGCGAAGGCCTCAACGTCTGCGAAGGCAAGCTCACCTGCGAGCCAGTCGCCGAGGCGCACGGCCTGGCCTACACCAGCGCGGAGAGCGTGCTGGGCCTCTGATCCTGCTTGTGGCAGGGATGCCCCGAAGGGGACGGCGTGCCGTCCCCTTCGTGTTTGCGGCATGCGCGACGCACGGCATGATGACGGACCGTTTCCGATGCCGCCGCCATGACCCATACCCACTGGACCCGCCTGATCCGCGACATCCCCGACTTCCCGAAGCCGGGGATCGTGTTCAAGGACATCATGCCGGTGCTCGCCGATGCCGCGGCGTTCGACGATGCGATCGAAGCGCTCGCGGCGCCGTGGCTCGGCGTGCGCATCGACGCGGTGCTGGCGATGGAAGCGCGCGGCTTCCTGTTCGGCGCGCCGCTGGCACGCGCGCTGGGCGCCGGCATCGTGCCGCTGCGCAAGCCCGGCAAACTGCCGGGCCGGGTGTTCACCCAACGCTACGCGCTGGAGTATGGCGAGGACGCGCTGCAGGTGCAGGTGGACGCCGTGCCGGCCGGCGCGCGCGTGCTGCTGGCCGACGACGTGCTCGCGACCGGTGGCACCCTGCTCGCCGCGCATGGGCTGGCGAAGCAGTTGCGGGCCGAGGTGGCCGGCGCGTCGATGCTGATCGAGCTGGGTTTCCTCAACGGACGCGCGCGCTGGGATGGCGATGCGCCGCTGCACGCGGCATTGGTGGTCTGACGCCGCGCTGTCAGTCGCGAGCGGCCGCCAGCCGCCACACCGTGTTGCCGACATCGTCGGCGACCAGGATGCCGCCATCCGCCTGCACCGCGATCCCGACCGGCCGCCCGCGCGCATTGCCGCCTGCGTCCAGGAAACCGGTCAGCAGGTCCTGCATCTTCCCGACGGGTCGGCCGCCCGCGAACGGCACGAACACGACCTTGTAGCCCACCTGCGGCTTTCGGTTCCAGGAGCCGTGCAGGCCGATCACCGCACCGCCCTGCCCGCCGCTCCACGCACCACCGGGCGTAAACGCCAGGCCCAACGGCGCGACATGCGAACCCAGCGCATAGTCCGGCTTGATCGCCCTGGCCACCAGCGCCGGTGCCTGCGGCTCGACCCGCGGATCCAGGTGCTGCCCGTAGTAGCTGTAGGGCCAGCCGTAGAAGCCACCCTCGCGCACCTCGGCCAGGTAATCGGGGACCAGGTCGTTGCCGAGTTCGTCGCGCTCGTTCACCACCGCCCACAGGGCGCCGCCCTGCGGTTCCAAGGCCAGGCCCACCGGATTGCGCAGGCCCGACGCGAACACGCGCACGCGACGCGTCGCCGGATCGACTTCCAGGACCGCGGCGCGATTCGTCTCCACGGCCATGCCATTCTCGGCGACATTGCTGTTGGACCCCACGCCGACATACAGCCGCGCACCATCGCGGCTTGCGAGCAGGCTCTTGGTCCAGTGGTGGTTCAACTCGTCGCCCTTGCCGGGCAGGTCCACGACCTTCAACGGCACCGCGTCGATGCGCAGTTGACCGGTGCGGTAAGGCACGGACACCAGCGCATCGGCGTTGGCGATGTACAGCGTGTCGCCCACCAGGGCCATGCCGAAGGGCGAATGCAGGCCGGTGAGGAACGGTTGGCGGACTTCGGCGATACCGTCGCCATCGGCATCACGCAACACGCTGATGCGCTCGGCGCTCGGAACGCCGGCACCGGCCCGCTTCATCACCACGCCCATGACCTTGCCCTTGATGCCGTCGACACCGCTCTTGCCAGCCGGCGCATTGCTCTCCGCCACCAGCACGTCGCCATTCGGCAGCACATGCAGCCAGCGCGGATGCTCCAGGCCG
>DAOOCX010000053.1:0-2385 GCA_035408605.1 Thermomonas sp.
GCGATGCTTCTGGGCGATCGCGACGATCCGCTCCAGCAACGCGCGCGGATAGTTGGCGCCGGTCGGGTTGTTCGGGTTGATCAGGACGATGGCGCGGGTGCGTGAGGACACCAGCGACTCGATCTGGTCGGGATCGGGCAGGAAGCCGTTGGCCTCGTCGCAGCGGTAATACACCGGCCGCCCATCGTTGAGGATGGTGGCCGCGCTCCACAGTGGATAGTCCGGCGACGGCAGCAGCACTTCCTCGCCCGGATTGAGCAGGGCGCGCAGGGAGATGTCGATCAGCTCGCTGACGCCATTGCCCACGAACACGCGTTCGGGCGATGCGTTCGGGGTACCACGGGCCTTGTGGAAGGCGGCGATGGCCTCGCGCGCTTCCGGCAGGCCCTGCTGGTGGGTATAGGGATCGGTATTGGCGATGTGGTCTGCGATCGCGCGTTGCAGGTGATCCGGGGCACGGAAACCGAAGGCGCCCGGGTTGCCGATGTTGAGCTTGATCAGGCTGCGTCCCTGGCCTTCCAGTTCGCGGGCACGGCGGGCGAGCTCGCCGCGGATCTCGTAGCGGACTTCGCTCAGGCGGGTGCGGGTGGCGATCTTGTGGCGGGGGTTGAACGACGACATCGCGGCTGGGGGCTGGAAAACGAGGCTGCAAGCCTAGCGGAAACAGGCGTGGGGCGCTTTGAGCCCCTCTCCCCTCGGGAGACGGGTTGGGGGTGAGGGTCCGTTCGAGCGCTACCCCGACACGCACTTCGAACCCTCATCCGCCCTTCGGGCATGTTCTCCCGGAGGGAGAACGGACAGCCTAGAATCCGCCCATGACGGCCATCCTCCGCGCATGACTCCCTTGCAGGCCATCGGCTGGCGCTGGACGCCCGCGACCCTCGACCCGGCCTGGGCCGCGCTGATGGCAGCGAATCCCGACGCGCGCCCGGCCCGCATCACCGAACAGCATCGCAGCGGGTATGCGGTCTCGGAGGCGATCGACGTCGCCCATCGCGCGGAGTCGCTGCCGGAATGGCAGCGTGCCGGCAGCTATCGAAAGGGTGAGATCAACCCCGAATCCCGACCGGCGGTCGGCGACTGGGTGCTGGTCGAGGGCGAGGCGCCGAACGCCCTGCGCATCGTCGCCCTGCTGCCGCGCTTCTCCGCGATCAAGCGCGGCGCGGCCGGCGAGCATTACAAGCAGCAGGTCATCGCCGCCAACATCGACACCGTGTTCGTGGTCTGTGGGCTGGATGCGGACTTCAACCCGCGTCGGATCGAACGCTACCTGCTGCTGGTCGGCGGCAGCGGCGTGACGCCGGTGATCGTGCTGACCAAGTCCGACAAGGACGGCGCCGATGTCGAGGCCGCGTTGCATGAACTGCGGGCCTTCGGCACCCCGGTGCTGGCGTTGAATGCGAAGGACCGCGACAGCGCGGCGGCGCTTGCGCCGTGGTTGGGCGATGGCCAGAGCATCGTGCTGGTCGGCAGTTCCGGCGCGGGCAAGTCGACCTTGACCAATACCCTGCTCGGCAGCGAGCGGATGAAGACCGGCGAAGTGCGCGAGAGCGATGCGCGCGGCCGCCACACCACCACCCATCGCGCGCTGATCGCGTTGCCGTCCGGTGCCTGCATGATCGACACGCCCGGCATGCGCGAGCTCAAGCCGACCGGCGAGGAAGTGGTGGCGGAAAGCTTCGCCGACGTCGAAGCCCTCGCCGCGCAATGCAAGTTCAACGACTGCAAGCACCTGAAGGAACCGGGTTGCGCCGTGCGTGCGGCGATCGAGCGCGGCGAGGTCGACGCGCAGCGCGTGGCGAATTTCCTCAAGCTCAGCGCCGAGGTCGCCGGCGCCGCCAACCAACTCGCGACGCGGCTCGCGCAGAAGGCCGATGCCAAGGTGCAGAACAAGGCCCTGTACAAGCGCGTGGACGAAAAATATGGACGGCATTGAGCGCTTGCCCCCTCTCCCGCTGGCGGGAGAGGGTTGGGGTGAGGGTGGCGATGCGCCGAGTCACCCTCATCCGCCTTCGGCACCCTCAGTCGCTCGGCGCGCCTTCGATCCCGCCAGCGGGAGAAGGAAAAAGCCAAGGCATGCCGCATGAACGCTGAAATCGCCCACCACGCTGCGCTCGACGCGCGGATGGCGAAGGCCGCACGCGGGATCCGCCTGCTCAGCCTGGTGAGCTGGCCGGCAAGCGAGCAGCAGACGTTCCTGGCCGACCTGGCCCGTGGCAATGCGCGCCTGCCCGCGCACCAGTATCCGACGCACGATTTTTCAGACGCGCGACGCGAGTTCGACGCGATCGCCGCCGATGCCGACCCGTCGCATCCGCTCGGCATCTATCTCATCGAGTCCGCGCACAGCTGGAGCCTTGCCGCCGAATTGCTGGAGAGCCTCGG
>DAOOCX010000053.1:2485-15229 GCA_035408605.1 Thermomonas sp.
GCGGCGTTCTCCGACTACGACCGCCACCAGTTGCTGCAGCACGAGGCCTTCGTGCATTCGCTGACTGCCTTGAACGGCCAGCAGCAAGCGGTCTTGCCGAGCCTCTCGCTGTCCTCGCCACGCACCACCGCGACCCAGGAGGGGCTGGCGGTATTCGCCGAGCAGATCACCGGCAGCATCGACATCGAGCGGATGAAGCGGGTCAGCCTGCGCATCGAGGCGGTGGCGATGGCGCTGGAAGGCGCCGACTTCCTGCAGGTGTTCCGCTACTTCCAGGACGCGGGGCAGGACGCGGTGGAGAGCTTCACCTCGGCGCAGCGGGTGTACCGGGGCGTGCCGACCAGCGGCGGTAGCGCGTTCACCAAGGACACCGTCTACCTGCGCGGCCTGATCGGCGTGCATACCTTCTTCCGCTGGGCGCTCAAGCACGACAAGTTGCGCCTGTGCCGGATGCTGTTCGCCGGCAAGATGACCCTGGCCGACGTGCAGCGCTTCGAGCCGTTGTTCGACAGCGGCGACCTGGTCGCCCCGCGCTGGTTGCCGGAATGGGTGGCGCGCGCGAACGGACTGGCCGGGATGCTGGCGTTCTCGCTGTTCGCCAACCGCATCCGCCTGGAGCAGATCATGGATGCCGAAACCGTGGTCGACCTCTGACCCCGATGCAGCCGACCCTCGCCGTCCCACCACCTGTCGTGTTGCCGTGGTATCGGCACCTGTACGTGCAGGTGCTGGTCGCGATCGCGCTGGGGGCGCTGCTCGGACATTTCGCGCCCGGCACCGGCGAGGCGATGAAGCCGCTGGGCGATGCCTTCATCAAGCTGGTGAAGATGATCATCGGCCCGGTGATCTTCCTGACCATCGTCACCGGCATCGCCGGCATGACCCACCTGCGCACGGTCGGCCGGGTGTTCGGCAAGGCGATGGCGTACTTCCTGTTCTTCTCCACGCTGGCGCTGGTGGTCGGCCTGGTAGTGGCGAACGTGGTGCAGCCCGGCGCCGGCATGAACGTCAACGTGGCCGACCTCGACCGGTCCGTGGTCGATGGCTACGTCAGCAAGTCGCATGAGTTGACGCTGGTCGGCTTCGTGCTGGACATGATCCCGGACACGCTGGTCAGCGCGTTCACCGGCGGCAACATCCTGCAGGTGTTGCTGGTGTCGGTGCTGTTCGGGATCGCGCTGGCGCTGTCCGGCGACCGCGGGCGGCCGATGGCCGACTTCCTGGAATCGCTGACCATCCCGGTGTTCCGGTTGGTGCGGATCCTGATGCAGGCCGCGCCGATCGGTGCATTCGGTGCGATCGCTTTCACCATCGGCAAGTACGGACTGGGCGTGCTGGTGCAGCTCGGCTGGTTGGTCGGGAGTTTCTATCTCACCTCGCTGCTGTTCGTGCTGGTGATCCTGGGCACGGTCTGCCGGCTGTGCGGGTTCTCGGTGCTCAAGCTGATCCGTTACCTCAAGGCCGAATTGCTGCTGGTGCTGGGTACCTCGTCGTCGGAGTCGGCGTTGCCTGCGTTGATGGAGAAGATGGAGCACGCGGGTTGCGGCAAGCAGGTGGTCGGGCTGGTGGTGCCCACCGGCTATTCGTTCAACCTCGACGGCACCAACATCTACATGACCCTGGCCGCGCTGTTCATCGCCCAGGCGACGAATACCGAATTGACCCTCGGCCACCAGGTCACGCTGTTGCTGGTGGCGATGTTGAGTTCCAAGGGCGCGGCCGGCGTCACCGGCGCGGGCTTCATCACACTGGCGGCCACGCTGTCGGTGGTGCCGGAGGTCCCGGTCGCGGGCATGGCATTGATCCTGGGCGTGGACCGCTTCATGAGCGAGTGCCGGTCGCTGACCAACTTCATCGGCAATGCGGTGGCCACCGTGGTGGTCGCGCGTTGGGAAAACGCGCTGGATCGCACGCGGCTGGCCGCCGTGCTGGATGGCCAGGCGGTCGCTCCGATCGCGCCGCTGCATCCAGTGCGCGCGATGGGCCACTGACCCCGGTCAGCGCGTCGCTTGCAGGCTGCCGTCGGGCTCGACGAGGTAGTCCGCCGCTTCGCCGTCCGCCGCGATGCGCACGCGGTCGCCGATCGCGATGCCATCATGGCGCGGGATGTCGTGGGTCAGCCGCTGCACGATCCACGGCTTGATGCCGGGGCCGATGCGGACCACCACCGGGAAAGGTTGCGCGTGGGTTCGCACCGCGTCGGCGAGCGCGGGCGAGAACACCGACTGGATGCGGCCGACCTGCTGCATGCGCCACATCACTGCGCCGCCGTGCAACACAGTGAGCAAGGCGAAGATGCCGATGGCGATGCGACCCCTGCGCGATGCCAGCGGCCATGTCGCGGCGATCGTCATCGCGGCGATGGCGGCGAAGCCGTAGGCGTAGTGGTTCCAGGCGCTGGCCAGCGGCAGTACGGGCAGCAATGCGGCGATGCCACCCAGCAGGAACAACGCGGCGAAACGCCGACCTGCTTGCCAGAGCGCCGCAAGCAGGCCCAGCCACGACAGGCCTGCGACCAACGCAGGCAGCGGTCGCTGCAGCGTGGTGATCGCTTCGTGCAGCGGCACGATGGGCAGGAACAGCTGGTACTCGAGCCACCGCTGCGGCACATGTGCCAACGACAGCGTGTACTGCGCGCCTTCGCGCGGCGCATGCAGCAGCACGTCGAGGCGCAGGCCGAGGTAGAGCGCGGCGACCGCACCGGAGGCGAGCATCGCCCAGCACCATTTCGGCTTGCGGCCGTCGAACCACCACGCCAGCGCAAGCAGCGGCGGGATCGCAAAGGCGGCCTCCTTCGCCAGCAATGCGATTGCGGTGAGCAGCGCGGCGGCCAACGCAGCAGGAAAAGCCCGTCGCACGTGTTGCACCCACAGCCCGAGCAACAGTGCGCACCCGACCCACAGCAGGTCGGCGATGCATCCGACCCAGCCATGCGTGTACACCGCGTATGGCGACAGCACGAAGGCAAGCGCGCCGATCACCGCAGGACGCGATGCCATCCCGAACCCGCGACCCACCGCGAACAGCAACGTCGCATTGAGTGCGCCCGCGGCGACCAGCACCGCATGGAACAGCATCGGGGTGTCGAACAGTGTGCGCGACAGCCGCATCCACAGGTTGAAGGTCAGCGGCCGGTACTGGAACGCCGAGACGTCCAGCCACGGCACCCGCACACCATCGACGGCGTGGACCGCCCACTGCAATTCGTCGTGGCTGTAGTAGCCGGGATTGAGGACAAGCGGCAGTTGCAGCAGGCAGGCCAGCGCGAACACCAGCACGGGCATCACCATCGGCTTGGGGGGGCGCGAGGTCGCCATCACGCGTCCTGCAGCAGATTCGCGGCGCGTTCGCCACTGCCCATCGCCAGCGTCCAACCCAACATGCCGTGGCCGATATTGAGCACCAGGCCGTCGCCTGCCCGACGGATGATCGGGCTGGACCACGGCGTCATCGGGCGCAGGCCGGCCCAGTCGCTTTCGATGGCGTCGTAGTCGGCGGCCTGCGGAAGGGATTCGCGCGCCATCGCCACCAGGTCTGCGACGCGCGCGCGATCCGGCGCGGCATCCCAATGATTGAGGTCGGCGAGCCCGGCGACCCGGATCTTGTCGCCGAGCCGGCAGAACACCAGCTTGCGCGCGGTATCGGTGATGCTGGCCGAAGGCGCGTTCGCACCGCAGGGCGCGGTGAACGAATAGCCCTTTACCGCCATCAACGGCACCCGCACGCCCGGCGGCCGGAGCAGCGCCCTGCTGGCGATGCCGGCGCAGACGATCACGTTCGGCACGGTGACGACGTCGCCATTGCGCGCATGCAACCGCCACAGCGCGCGTTCGCGTTGGAGGTGTGCCAAGTCGACGCCGAAACGCGCCTCGACGCCGTAGTGCGCGCGCAAGACGTCCAGCAAGCCGCTGCTGAATCGCCACGGATCGCCGACTTCCTCCTCCGGCGAATGGACCACGCCGGCGATGCCGCGTGCGCCAGCCAGCGCGGGTTCGATGGCGATGGCGGCATCGGCATCGAGCAACTGCTGCCGCACGCCGAAGGGTCGCTTGCGTTCGATCATCGCCCGCGCCGCCGGCAACGATGTCGCGTTGTAGTAGACATGCAGCTTGCCGGCGACGCGATGGTCGAAGTCGAGCGGATAGCGCATCAGCAGTTCCGCCATCGCCGCGCGCGATTCCAGCGCGAGTTCCAGCGTGGCCAGCGTGTTGGCCCGCAGCCGTGCCTGCGTCGCATTGCGCAGCAAGGCCAGGACCCAGCGCCAGAAGCCGGGATCCGTCGAGACCCGCGTGCGGAACGCGCGGTCGCGGCCGGCGAGCATGCCGGGCAGTTGCTTCCACAAGGCCGGCCCGGCCATCGCATCGGTGTAGGCGTAGCTCAGCTGCGCGCCGTTGGCGAACGAGGCCTGCAGCGCCGGGCCGGGCGCGCGATCGATCACGCAGATGCGCAGGCCGCGACGCGCAAGCGCATACGCCGTCGCGACGCCGACGACGCCAGCGCCGATCACCGCGACATCGGCATCCGCCGTGGCATGTGCATGCTGCGTCATGCGTGGATCAATACGGCCAGAAATTGAGGAAACCGGTGATGATCAGCGCATTGTTGAAGTCGATGAAGAATGCGCCCACCAGCGGTGCGACCAGGAAGGCGCGCGGTGCCGCGCCGTAGCGTTGCGCCAGCGCGCGCATCACCGCCATCGCATTCGCGGTGGTGCCCAGCATGAAGCCGATGAAGCCGCCGCCCATCACCGCCGCGTCGTAGTCGCGGCCCATCAGCTTGAACACCGCCACCGTGAACAGCACCACCAGCGCCACCTGCACGGCCAGGTTGACCAGCAGCGGCAGGCCCATGCCGGCCAGTTCCCAGAGCTTGAGGTTCATCAGTGCCATCGCCAGGAACAGGGCCAGGCAGATGTTGCCGAGCAGGTCCAGCGTGTGCACGGGCAGCCGCAGCCAGTCGGTGGCGTCGTCGAGGTTGCGCACCAGCGCCCCTACCAGCATGCCGCCGATGGTCGCCGGCATGGTCATGTTGATCGCGGCGAATCCCTTCATCACCCAACCGCCGGCCCACACCACCAGCAACAGCACGACGATCGCCTTGAGGGCGTTGAACTCGCGGGCAGCGTCGGTTTCCGTGTGCGCCACGCGGCCTTCCACGTCATCGGCGACGGGCGTCGGGGCGGCGCCCGGGGATGGCGAACCGGTGATGCCGTAGCGGCGCATCAGCACGGTGATCGCCGGCCCGCCGATCACGCCCCCGCAGACGATGCCGGCCATCGCGGCGGTCACCGCGATCGACTCCGCGCCGCGCAGGCCGGCCGCCTCGAACGCCGGTGCGAAGGCGAGGCCGGTCGCCGGGCCGCCGGTCAGCGTGGCGGAGCCGGCCAGCACGCCGAACATCGGATGCAGGTCGAACAGCCACGCCACGGTGATGCCCACCAGGTTCTGCACCACCGCGAAGAACGTGGCCAGCAGCAGGAACAGCACCACCGGCCAACCGCTGGCCTTGAGCAGGCGGAAGCTGGCGTTGATGCCGACCGTGGCGAAGAACGCGACCATCAGCGGCGATTGCAGCGTGGTGTCCAGCTCGAACAGCGGCGTTTCGCGTGCGTGCGCCCACCATGCCGCCAGTGCCACCAGCAGGCCGCCGACCACCGGTTCCGGCAGGTTGTAGCGGCGCAGCACCGGGATGGCGCGGCACAGCGCGTAGCCGGCGAACAGCGCAAGGCCGGCGAAGGCCACGGTCTGGACGATATCCAGCTGGATCATGCGCAGGGCCCCGTTCGAATCGACGGAATGTCTCACAGGTCGGCCCGGCGGGGCCACGGCGGCTACCGCCGCATGCGGGCGCGTAGAATGGACGGCCCGTCATGGTGGCTGCACGCGATGTCCGATATCACCGGCAACGACGACCTGCAAAAAGACGACCTGAAGCAGGCCGCGCTCGACTATCACTCGCTCGAACCGAAGGGCAAGATCAAGGTCACCGCGACCAAGCCGATGGTCACCCAGCGCGACCTGGCCCTGGCGTACTCGCCGGGCGTGGCCTTCGCCTGCGAGGCGATCGCCGCGGATCCGCGGATGGCCAGCGAGTACACCGCGCGCGGCAACCTGGTGGCGGTGATCACCAATGGCACCGCGGTGCTCGGCCTGGGCGACATCGGCCCGCTGGCCGGCAAGCCGGTGATGGAAGGCAAGGGCGTGCTGTTCCAGAAGTTCGCCGGCATCGACGTGTTCGACATCGAGCTCAACGAGCGCGACCCGGACAAGCTGGTCGACATCATCGCCGCGATGGAGCCCACGTTCGGCGGCATCAACCTGGAAGACATCAAGGCGCCGGAGTGCTTCATCGTCGAGCGCAAGCTGCGCGAGCGGATGAACATCCCGGTGTTCCACGACGACCAGCACGGCACCGCGATCATCGTCGGCGCGGCGATCCTCAACGCGTTGGAAGTGGCCGGCAAGAAGATCGAGGACGTGCGCCTGGCCACCGCCGGCGCCGGTGCCGCGGGCATCGCCTGCCTGGACATGCTGGTCGCGCTGGGCCTGAAGGCCGAGAACATCCTCGCCTTCGACCGCGAGGGCGTGCTCTACACCGGCCGTGGGCAGATGGATCCGGACAAGGCGCGTTACGCGCGCGACACGGCCAAGCGCACCCTGGCCGAGATCGTGGACGGCGCCGACATCTTCCTGGGCCTGTCCGCCGGCGGCGTGCTTGCGCCTGCGATGGTGGCGACGATGGCGCCGACGCCGATCATCCTGGCGCTGGCCAATCCGTATCCGGAAATACTGCCGGAACACGCCAAGGCAGTGCGCCCGGACTGCATCATCGCCACCGGCCGTTCGGACTATCCGAACCAGGTCAACAACGCGCTGTGCTTCCCGTACATCTTCCGCGGCGCGCTGGACGTGGGCGCGCAGGAAATCAACGAAGCGATGAAGCTGGCCTGCGTGCGCGCGATCGCCGCGCTGGCGCGCAAGGAAGCCTCCGACCTGGGCAGCGCCTACGGCGGCGAAGTGCCGAAGTTCGGTGCCGAATACCTGATCCCGCGACCGTTCGACCCGCGCCTGCTGACCATGCTGGCGCCCTGCGTGGCGCAGGCGGCGATGGACAGCGGCATCGCCGAGCGGCCGATCGCCGACATTGCCGCGTACAAGGAAAAGCTGGGCCAGTTCATCCACCGCACCAGCCTGATGATGAAGCCGGTGTACGAGCGTGCGCGCAGCGAGCGCAAGCGCGTCGCCTATGCCGAGGGCGAGGAATACGTGGTGCTGCAGGCGGTGCAGACGGTGATCGACGAAGGCCTGGCCTTCCCGATCCTGATCGGCCGCCCGGAGGTGATCGAGAACCGCATCGCCAAGCTCGGCCTGCGCATGCGCGCGGGCGTGGACTTCGAGCTGACCAACATCAACGACGATCCGCGCTTCGACGACTACTGGCGGCAGTACCACGCGCTGACCGAGCGTCGTGGCGTGACGCCCGATGCGTCCAAGAACCTGATCCGCTCGCGGCCGACGATCATCGCCGCGCTGATGGTCGAGCGCGGCGAGGCCGATGGGCTGATCACCGGCATCGTTGGCCGCTACCACAAGAAGCTGGGTTACCTGCGCAGCATCTTCGACTTCGATACCGGCGTGCAGGGCACCGCGGCGATGACCGGGGTGATCAACGACAAGGGCGCATGGTTCTTCGTCGACACCCATGTGCAGATGGATCCGTCCGCCGAGCAGATCGCCGAGGCGACGATGCAGGCGGCGTACCGGCTCAAGCTGTTCGGCATCGAGCCGAAGGTGGCGCTGCTGTCGCATTCCAACTTCGGCAGCCACCAGGACGCCAGTGCCACCAAGATGCGCCGCGCCTACGAGATCGTCCGCGCGCGTGCGCCGAAGCTGGAGATCGATGGCGAGATGATGGCGGACACCGCCTGGGACGAGGCGCTGCGCCAGCGGATCATGCCCAACACCACGCTGAGCGGCCGCGCCAACCTGCTGGTGATGCCGAACCTGGACGCCGCCAACATCGGCTACAACCTGATCCGCGTGGCAACCGGTGGCGTGGCGATCGGCCCGATCCTGATGGGCCTGGACCAGCCGGCGCACATCCTCACGCCGGCCTCGTCCAGCCGCCGCGTGGTCAACATGACCGCGATCGTCGCGGTCGAGGCGCAGATCCGGGCGGCGATGACCACCGCCGCTTCCGGCAAGTAGCGCAGGCGCAGGCGCGCGGCGGGCCGGGCCCGCTCAGGAACCGCCCTGGATCCCTGCGAGCAGGGCGGGCAGCCGGTGCAACTCGGACTTGCCCAGCACGGTCGCCGGGACCGGCGGCGCGGGCGCGTCGTCGGCGCCGGTCAGCAACACCAGCGGCAGCGTGGGCAGGCGTTCGTGCAGCAGCGACAGCGCGGCCAGGCCGGAATAGCCCGGCAGGTTCAGGTCGCTGACCGCTACGGTCGGTTGGAACGTCTCCAGGGTCTCGCGCAGCATGCGTTCGCTGCTGGCGCAGCGCATGTCGAAGGACAGGCCGGCATCCTCCAATTGGAAGCGCAGCAGGTCTGCATCGTCGGTGCAGTCCTCGACCAGCAGGATGCGCAGTGCCGGCATCGGCTTACTCGGAGGGCGTCTCGTTGAGGACCGCCCAGAAGCGGCCCAGGGTCTTCACCGCGGTGAAGAACTGCTCGGAATCGACCGGCTTGACCACGTAGGCGTTGACGCCCAGGTCCCAGCTGCGCGCCAGGTCGCTCTCTTCGCGCGACGAGGTCAGCACGACCACCGGCAGGCGCTTCAGCTGTTCGTCCGCGCGCAGCTGGCGCAGCACTTCCAGGCCGTCCATGCGCGGCATCTTGATGTCCAGCAGCAGCACGGCGGGCAGGCCCTCGGGGCGGTCGCTGAACTTGCCGCGGCGATGCAGGTAGTCCATCGCCTCCAGGCCGTCCATGACGTGGACGATGGGATTGGCGAGGTGGGCCTCGCGCAGCGCGTCGATCGCCATCTCGGCGTCGGCGGGGCTGTCTTCGGCAAGCAGGATGGAACGGATGGTCGGGGTCATGCCTTGGTGTCCGGTTGCGGTGCGTCGGTCGACGCGGGAAGGGTGAAGGCGAAGCGCGCGCCCTTGCCGGGCGTGGCGTCGGCGGAAATATGGCCGCCGTGGCGGGCGAGCACGCGGCGCACGCTGGCCAGGCCGATGCCGGTGCCTTCGAATTCGCTGATCGAATGCAGGCGCTGGAACACGCCGAACAGCTTGCCGGCGTAGGCCATGTCGAAGCCGACGCCATTGTCGGCCACCTCGAAGCGATAGTCGCCATGGTCGTCGCGCGAGTAGCCCACTTCGATCACCGCGGGTTCGGAGCCGCCGCTGTACTTGACCGCGTTCGAGAGCAGGTTCAGCCACACCTGGCGCAGCATGTTCTCGTCGCCGACCATGATCGGCAGCGGGGCGATCTTCCACTCGATGCGGTGCCCGGGGCGGTCGTGCGCGTTGTTGGCGTCCAGCAGCGCGCGGGTTTCGTCGACCACCGACTGCATGTCCACCGGCTGCAGGCGCAGGGCGCTGCGGCCGAGCCGCGAGTACACCAGCAGGTCGTCGATCAGCTGCGACATCCGCCGCGCCGAGGTGGTGATGGTATTGAGGTAGTGGAAGGTCTTCTCGTCGTTGCGGTCGCCCAGGTGGCGGCCCAGCTTGTCGGCGAAACCGCCGATGTGGCGCAGCGGCGCGCGCAGGTCGTGCGACACCGAATAGCTGAAGGCTTCCAGTTCGCGGTTGACCTCGGACACCTGGTCGACCTTGCCGATCAGCTGGCGATTCAATTCGCGCACCTGCAGCTCGGCGGCCTTCTGCGCGGTGACGTCGTTGGCGGTGACCAGGGCGACGTCGTCGCTGCGGTCGGGCAGGGCCATCCGCCGCGCATTGACCAGCAGGCTGCGCTCGCGGCCGTCCTCGCCCCGGTGGGTGATCTCGTGGTCCCACAATTCGCGGTCGCGGGCCAGCACGTCGGCCAGCCGCTGGCGGGTTTCCGGGGCTTCCCAGGTGCCGCCGCCGAAGGCGCCGATCGGCGTGCCGGGTTCCGCGTCCGTCGCCGCGAACACTTCGCGGAACGCCGGGTTGTGCAGCACCACCCGCAGGTCGCGGTCGACCACCGCCATCGGCTCGCGCACGGTCTGCAGCACCGACAGCGCGCGCGCGCTGGAGCGTGCCGCCGCCGCCTCGGCCGCGCGCCGGTTGCGCCATTGCAGGCGCAGCAGCACCGCCACTGCGCCCAGCAGCAGCAACTGCAGCAGCATGGCGAGCCAGGTCAGCAGGGCGCTGCGCTCGGACAGGCGTGACGCCTCGCTGGTGCGGTCCTTCAGCAACGCCTGCTCGTGGTCGAGGATCTCCGCGCCGATGTGGCGCAGCGGGTTGCGATCCAGCAGCCACTCGATGTCCCGCGGGTCGGCCTGTCCGGCCGGCTTGGCCAGGACGGTCTCCATGATCATCCCGCGCTGTTCGATGATCGAGCCGAGCTTGCCGATCCTGACCTGTTGCTCGGGATTGTCGCGGGTGAGCTGGGTCAGCCGCGCCATGTTGACCGGGATTTCCTTCTGGCTCTCGGCCAGGCGCTCGCGGATCGCCGGCGAGTCATGGCCATAGGCATAGGCCACGGTCGCTGACTCGCGGTTGCGCAGGTCGTACATCAACCCCTGCACGGTCGACTCGATCTCGTGCGTGTGGTTGACGATCGCGGCCGCATCCATGCTCTTGCGGTTGGCTTCACGGACCACCCAGAACGGACCGACCACGATCAGCATCACCAGCGCCCCGATCAGGGCGATCAGGCCGACGGACTGGCGGATGGGGGCGGGCGTTTGTGGCATGGGTGCAGGTTCGGCGGGAAAGGACGGCAGCAGGGCCGCGGCCGGCGGGTCCCCGGGCCGCCGGCGTCGCCACGGAACGGCACGCCCGGGGAGGATAGCCAGCCCCCGTGTGAAGGCATGCTCACGCGGCCGTCACAAACGCGAACGCAGCTGGAAATGAATTACCCGGGCAAATCATGATTTTGGGTGCAACGCAGCATCGAATCGCCCGGAACGCTTGCTAGACTCGGGCTCCGACCGATCGCGCCCTGGTGGAACACCGATGAACTGGCTGAACGAGATGCTGCAGAACGACCCCGATCCGCAGGAGTCGCGGGAGTGGATCGAATCGCTGAAGGCGGTCATCGACCACGACGGCGCGGGACGCGCGCACCAGTTGCTGGAGGGGATGGTCGAACTGACCCGCCGCGCGGGCGCCTACCTGCCGTTCGACCCCACCACCAGCTACATCAACACCATCCCCACCCACATGGAACCGGCGATGCCGGGCGACGCCACCATGGAGTGGCGGATCCGCTCGATGATCCGCTGGAACGCGATGGCGATGGTGGTCCGCGCCAACCGCAAGCCGGGCGAGCTGGGCGGCCACATCGCCAGCTTCGCGTCCTCGGCCACCCTGTACGACGTCGGCTTCAACCATTTCTGGCGCGCCCCCAGCGCCGACCACCCGGGTGATTTGCTGTACATCCAGGGCCACAGCTCGCCGGGCATCTACGCGCGCGCCTTCCTGGAAGGCCGCATCAGCGAGTCGCAGCTGGACAACTTCCGCATGGAAGTGGACGGCCGCGGCATCAGCAGTTATCCGCACCCGTGGCTGATGCCGGACTTCTGGCAGACCCCGACGGTGTCGATGGGCCTGGGCCCGATCGCCGCGATCTACCAGGCGCGCAGCTGGAAATACCTGGAAGGTCGCGGCCTGATGCCGAAGACCGACCGCAAGGTGTGGTGCTTCCTGGGCGACGGCGAAACCGACGAGCCCGAATCCCTCGGCGCGATCGGCGTGGCCGGCCGGGAAGGCCTGGACAACCTGGTCTTCGTCATCAACTGCAACCTGCAGCGCCTGGACGGCCCGGTGCGCGGCAACGGCAAGATCATCCAGGAGCTGGAAGGCCAGTTCCGCGGCGCCGGCTGGAACGTGGTCAAGGCGATCTGGGGCAGCTACTGGGATCCGCTGCTGGCCAAGGACACCCAGGGCATCCTCAAGAAGCTGATGATGGAAACCGTGGACGGCGAGTACCAGAACTGCAAGGCCTTCGGCGGCGCGTACACGCGCGAGCACTTCTTCGGCAAATACCCGGAGACCGCCGCGATGGTGGCCAACATGTCCGACGACGACATCTGGCGCCTCAACCGCGGCGGCCACGATCCGCACAAGGTCTACGCCGCCTACGACAACGCGATGAAGACCGTGGGCCAGCCCACCGTGATCCTGGCCAAGACCGTGAAGGGCTATGGCATGGGCGCGGCCGGCGAGGCGCTCAACCCGACCCACCAGACCAAGAAGCTGGACGACAGCGCGGTGCGCGCGTTCCGCGACCGCTTCAAGCTGCCGATCGACGACGACCAGTTCAAGGACGGCAACGTGCCGTTCTTCCGCCCGGACGAGAAATCCCCGGAGCTGGAATACATGCGCGAGCGCCGCGCCAAGATGGGCGGCTACCTGCCGCAGCGCCGCCGCAAGGCCACGCAGTCGCTGGAGGTGCCGCCGCTGGCGACCTTCGAGCGCCTGCTGAAGTCCACCGGCGAGCGCGAGATCAGCACCACCATGGCCTTCGTGCAGATGTTCAACATCATCCTGCGCGACAAGCAGGTGGGCCCGCGCTGCGTGCCGATCGTCGCCGACGAGGCGCGCACCTTCGGCATGGAAGGCCTGTTCCGCCAGCTCGGCATCTACGCGCCG
>DAOOCX010000054.1:0-15074 GCA_035408605.1 Thermomonas sp.
ACGCGGATCATGGGCGGCAGGCCGGCGGACAGGTGCAGGTCCGACGCCTTGTTCTTGACCGAAAACGCGAGAAGCTCAGCAATATCCATGGTGGCAACACTCCCCAGGCGCGCGGCATCTCCCCTGCCGCGCAAGTCGTCGTTACCGCACCGGGGCGCTCCAGCCCCGTCGCGACGCTTCGAGTCCCGGGCAAGCCCGTCCTCGCGTGCCAGTGCACCGACGCCTTCGCGGCGGAACCTGGCGGGTGCAGCCTCCCTGCAGCACCCTTGAACCCGCTGCCGCGAACGTACTGTCGCAAGCAGGGGGCCGTGGGCAGTATATGCCTCCCGCAGTCGCCGACAATGACCCCATGGAACCCGAGCCCAAGGCCCTTGCCGACATCCTGCTTGCCTTGGAGAACGCAAGCCGCGCGACCGCCCGGCCAGCCATGGCGCGCTTGCTGGCGGTCTCCAAGACCCGCAGTCCGACGGAGATCGCCGCACTGGCGGCATCCGGCCAATGCGCGTTCGGCGAGAACTACGTGCAGGAAGCCCTGCCGAAGATCGATGCACTGCGCAGCCTCGGCCTGGAGTGGCACCTGATCGGCCACCTGCAATCGAACAAGGCCGACCTTGCCGCCCGCGCCTTCGACTGGGTGCAGTCGGTCGACCGGCCCAAGCTGGCCTCGGCCCTCGCCCGCGGTCGCCCCGCGGACTTGCCGCCGCTGAACGTGCTGCTGCAGGTCAACATCGACGATGAGGCGAGCAAGCACGGCTGCCGCCCACCGGACGTCGACGCGCTGGCCGACGCCGTCGCCGCGGAGCCGCGCCTGCGGCTGCGCGGGCTGATGGCGATCCCCGCACCGCATGAGGACATGGCGCGCCGTCGCGAGGCATTCCGCGCCATGCGCACGCTGTTCGATGGCTTGCAGGCGCGGCATCCCGGCATCGATACGCTGTCGATGGGCATGAGCGAGGACTTCGTGCCCGCCATCGAGGAAGGTGCGACCATGGTGCGCATCGGCAGCGCGCTGTTCGGGGCGCGGCCACCCAAGCAGGAGAACAACGCGTGAGCGACACGATCGCCTTCATCGGCGGCGGCAACATGGCGCGCAGCCTGATCGGCGGGTTGATCGCGCAGGGCCGCGATCCCGCCACGATCCACGTCGCCGAACCGGTGCCCTCGCTGCGTGAGGCGCTGGCCGTCGATTTCGGGGTCGCCGTGTTCGAAGACGGCGCGGACGCCGTCGCAGGCGCCTCCACCTGGGTGTTCGCCACCAAGCCGCAGGTCTTGCGCGCGGTATGCGAGGCGTTGGCCACACAGGCACAGGCGAAGCAGCCATTGGTGGTCTCCATCGCGGCCGGCATTACTGCCGCGCAACTGGAACGCTGGCTCGGGGGCGGCATCGCGGTGGTGCGGACGATGCCGAACACCCCTGCCCTGCTCGGCGCCGGCGTGACCGGCCTGTTCGCCAGCGAGCGCGTGGATACGCAAGGCCGCGATTTCGCCGAGGCGCTGCTCGCGGCTGCGGGCAAGACCGTGTGGATCGACGACGAAGCGCAGATGGACGCGGTCACCGCGGTCTCCGGCAGCGGCCCGGCCTACGTGTTCCTGCTGGCCGAAGCGATGGTCGATGCCGGCATCGGCGAAGGCCTGCCGCGCGACGCCGCGCGCACGCTCACCCTGCAGACCGTCCTGGGTGCCGCGCGCATGCTGACCGAATCCGATGTCGATGCCGCCGAACTGCGCCGCCGGGTGACCTCGCCGAACGGCACCACCCAGGCCGCGATCGAGACCTTCGAAGCCGGTGGCTTGCGCGCGCTGGTCGCCGATGCGATCCATGCCGCGCGCGTGCGCGGCGCCGAACTGTCCGCCGCCAACGAATGAGGATGCCAATGCGCCTTCTTCCCCTGTTGCTCGTGTTCGCCCTTGCCGCCTGCAGCGGCGGCAACGCGCCCGTGCCCGCCAAGCCGCACGCGAGTGCCACTGCCAGCACGACAGTGGGCGGCGCGACGCTGCAAACCTCGACCGTGGCGCTGGCCGACCTCAATGCCGCCGTCGCCACGCGCTACGGCATCGACCCCACCGCCGATGGCGTGATGTTGCTGGTGACCGTGCGCGACGCCGCCGGCAACGGCATCGACCCCGGCGACCTGCAACTGACGGGGACCGGATCGGTGTTGCCGGATCCGCCGAAACCGCTGGAACTGCGCGTCGTGCAGACCGACGGGATGACCGATTACCTCGGCGTGGTGCAGGCCCGGGCCCCGGCCACCGTGGCCTTCAAGCTCACCGCCGTGCGTGGCGGTTCGCGCGCCGACATCGCGACCACGGCGGAATTGCAGCCCCGATGAGGAAAAGGGGCCAGAGTGAATTTTGCGCCGAGGGTGCTTGGCAACTTCGCATCGCACCAACGCAAAACTTCACTCTGGCCCCTTTTCTTCTGACCACGCACGGATGATCCGGGCGATCCCGCCGACGCCATCGGTCAACGCCGCCGGGCCGGGCTGCAGGATCAGCGGCGACTTGACTTCGAACAACTGGCCATCGCGCACCGCCGGGATGGTGTCCCAGCCGGGGCGGGCGGCGACTTTCTCGGGACGGAATTTCTTGCCGCACCACGAGCCCAGGATGATGTCCGGCGCGCGGCGTACCACCTCGTCGGCATCCTCCAGGATGCGTGCCTTCGCCAGCGGTTCCAGCGCGCGCTCCGGGAAGATGTCGTCGCCGCCGGCGATGCGGACCAGTTCGGCGACCCAGCGGATGCCGGTGATCGGCGGTTCGTCCCATTCCTCGAAATAGACCCTGGGCCGCCGCGGCAGCAGGGCCGCTTCACGTTCGATCGCATCCAGCCCGCGTCGCAGGCCATCGACATACGCATCGACGCGATCCGCAGCCCCGACCAGCGCACCGAGCCGGCGGATGTAGTCGAGGATCCCGGGCACGCTGCGGTGGTTGCTGATCCAGACCTCCACGCCATGCCGGATCAACACGGCGGCGATGTCGGCCTGGATGTCGGAGAAGCCGATCACGAAGTCGGGCTTCAGTTCCAGGATCTCGCCGATCTTCGCGCTGGTGAACGCGCTGACCTTGGGCTTTTCCCTGCGCGCGATGGGCGGCCGCACGGTGAACCCGCTGATGCCGACGATGCGGTTCTGCTCGCCCAGCGCGTACAGGACTTCGGTGGGCTCTTCGGTCAGGCAGACGATGCGTCGGGGGCCGACCGTCGATGCACTCACGGATACAGCATCCGCTTCGACCAGGTGCCATCGGCACCGCGTTCGTGCAGCCAGCGCTCGTGCAGGCGGTATTGCGCGCCGTACCAGAACTCGACGGCGCGCGGCATCACCCGGAAGCCGCCCCAGCGCGGCGGGCGCGGGACCTCGCGCCCCTCGAACTCCTGCTCGAAGCGGGCGATGCGCGCCTCGAAGGTGTCGCGCGATGCCAGCGTTTCCGACTGCAGCGACGCCCACGCCCCGACCTGGCTGCCGCGCGGGCGGCTGGCGAAATAGGCGTCCGCTTCGTCATCGGCCACGATTTCGACCTCGCCCTCGATCCGCACCTGCACGCCGTCGCGCACGCGCGGCCAATGGAACAGCAACGCGGCCTGCGGGTTGGCCTGCAACTCCCGGCCCTTGCGACCATCCAGGTGCGTGTACAGCACGAAGCCGCGGGCGTCGTGCGCCTTCAGCAACACCGTGCGCGCGGCCGGTCTCCCACCAGCATCGGCGCTGGCCAGGGTCATGGCGGTGGGATCCGGCTCACCGGCGGCTTCCGCCTCGGCGAACAGGGCATCGAAGGTGGCGAGGAGGTCGGGCGCGAGGAGGTCGGTCATGCACGCATTGTCGCGCGCATGCCGCGCCCGCGCATCTGGGCCGTGATCGACTAGTTGACGATGAAGCTCACCCGCAGGTTGACCCGCCACTCCTGCACGTTGCCCTCTTCGTCGGTGACGACCTTGATTTCGTTGACCCACGCGCCCTTGATGTTCTTGACCGACTCGGCGCACTTCTGCAGGCCGTGCCTGACCGCATCTTCCATGCTGGCCTTGGACGCGGCGTTGAGTTCGATGATCTTGGCAACGGACATGGCGATTCCTCCCGGTGATCCGGCAAGGCGATGCCGGAATGGGTAGCCTCCTCCCGCCCCGGTTAAGCCCGCGCAACGGCTGCTAGCATGTTGCGATGCGCAACGACGTCCTTGTTCCCCGCCACGTCTGTTCCCGGCATGTCGTCCTGGTCGGCCCGATGGGTTCGGGCAAGACCACGCTGGGCCGCGCGCTCGCGCTGCGGCTCGGCCTGCCCTTCGTGGACGTGGATGCGCGGATCTCGGCAGACGCCGGTTGCGACATCCCCGCCATTTTCGCGGACGAAGGCGAGTCCGGCTTCCGCGCGCGCGAGTCGCGGGTGCTGGCGTCGGCACTGGAAGGCAAGCCGGCCGTGATCGCGACCGGCGGTGGCGCGGTGCTGGCCGAGGCCAACCGCAGCGCGATGCGCGCTGCCGGTGTCGTGGTGTACCTGCAGGTCGATCCCGCCACGCAACTGGCACGACTGGCGGGCGATGCCGGCCGACCGCTGCTGGACGTCGAAGATCGTGCCCGGCGCCTGGCAGACCTGCAGGTGATCCGCGAACCGCTCTATCGCGACGTCGCCCACCACCTGTTCGATCCCAGCGCGCTGTCGCCGGAGGCCGCGGTCACCGCGCTCGCCGACCTGCTCGCCACTGCCGAGGCATCCCGCGAATGACTGTTTCGCCACGCACTGTCGACGTGGGCGGCGGCGCGCCCTACCGCATCACCATCGGCCCCGGCCTGCTCGACGACGGCGACCTGATGGCGGCGACGCTGCGTGGCCGCCATGCGCTGATCGTCAGCGATGCGAACGTGGCGCCGCTGTACGCCGACCGCCTCGAAACCGCCTTGCGCCGGGCCAAGCCGAGCCTCCAAGTCGCCCGCCACGTGGTCGCCGCCGGCGAGGCCGAAAAGACCCTGGCCAATTTCGCCACGGTGATCGAGGCCCTCGCGTCGCTGGGGGCCACCCGCGACGCGTCCGTGGTCGCGCTGGGCGGCGGCGTGGTCGGCGACATGGCCGGCTTCGCCGCCGCCTGCTGGATGCGCGGCATCGACTGCGTGCAAATCCCCACGACGTTGCTGGCGATGGTGGATTCCTCGGTCGGCGGCAAGACCGCGGTGGACATCCCGCAAGGCAAGAACCTGGTCGGCGCCTTCCATCCACCGCGCGCCGTCATCGCCGATACCGGGGTACTGCGCACGCTGCCGCCGCGCGAACTGCGCGCCGGCCTGGCGGAAGTCATCAAGTACGGCGCGATCATCGATGCGCCGTTCCTCACGTGGCTCGATGGCAACGCGGCCGGCCTGCTGGCCGGCGACGATGCCCTGCTCACCGAGGCGATCGCGCGCAGCTGCCTGCACAAGGCGGGGATCACGGAACGCGACCCGTTCGAACATGGCGAACGCGCACTGCTCAACTTCGGCCACACCTTCGGCCATGCGATCGAGGCCGAACAGGGCTATGCCGAAGGCCTCAACCACGGCGAGGCGGTGGCGGTCGGCATGGTGCTGGCGGCGCGGCTGTCGCACGCGCTCGACATGGCGACGCGCGACGACGCCGATGGCTTGCAGGCGC
The DNA here is from genome assembly GCA_035408605.1 of Thermomonas sp. GTDB lineage: Bacteria > Pseudomonadota > Gammaproteobacteria > Xanthomonadales > Xanthomonadaceae > Thermomonas. The sequence continues at coordinate 5,625 of DAOOCX010000054.1, forward strand.
TGCTGCAACGCTTCGGCCTGCCCACCGCGATCCCGGCCTGGCTGGATGCTGATGCGCTGCTGGCGCGCATGCGCCTGGACAAGAAGACCCAGGCCAGCGGGCTGCGCTTCATCCTCTGGGATCGCCCGGGTGCCGCACGCGTGGTCGCAGATGTGGACGAAGCGGCCGTGCTCCACGTCTTGCGCAAGGGATAAACCCGCCACCCGGCTACAATCGCGCCATGCGCCTGCTGCTGCAACAACGCCCCGATGGCCGCGAAGCCCCGCGTTTCGTCCAACTCCAGCTCCAGCCCGACCTGCTGGGCGGCTGGACCTTGCTGCGCGAGACCGGCCAGATCGGCGGGCGAAGCACGCTCAAGCGCGAACAATACGCCGACCAGGCCAGTGCCCTCAGCGCGCTGGAATCGGCCCGCGACGCCCAGCTCAAGCGCGGCTTCCAACTCATGTTCGCGCAAGGCGCGGACGCACCCCGCTAACCGGATTGCACATGCCCAAGAACGACCGCTTCCTCCGCGCACTGCGCCGCGAACCCGTGGACTGCACGCCCGTCTGGCTGATGCGCCAGGCCGGTCGTTACCTGCCGGAGTACCGCGCCACCCGCAAGGCGGCCGGCAGTTTCCTGGCCATGGCCAAGAACCCGGACCTGGCCTGCGAGGTCACCCTGCAGCCGCTGCGTCGGTTCCCGCTGGACGCCGCGATCCTGTTCTCCGACATCCTCACCGTGCCCGATGCGATGGGCCTGGGCCTGTATTTCGTCGAGGGCGAAGGCCCGAAGTTCGAGCGCCCCTTGCGCACCCCCGCCGACATCGCCCGGCTCGCGGTGCCGGACATGGAGGCGGAACTGGGCTACGTGATGGACGCGGTCCGCATCATCCGCCGCGAACTGGACGGCAGCGTGCCGCTGATCGGCTTCTCCGGCAGCCCGTGGACGCTGGCCTGCTACATGGTCGAGGGTGGCGGCAGCAAGGACTGGGGCAAGGTCAAGGCGCTGGCCTTGAACGAACCGGCCGCGATGCACCAGTTGCTGTCGGTGGTCACCGATGCGGTCATCGCCTACCTGTCCGCGCAACACGCGGCCGGCGCGCAGGCGCTGCAGGTGTTCGACACCTGGGGCGGCACCCTGGGGCCGGCGATGTACCGCGAGTTCTCGCTGCCCTACCTCGTCCGCATCGCGCGCGCCCTGAAGGACCTCGGCGCACCGGTGATCCTGTTCGGCAAGGGCAATGCCCCGCATCTCGATGACCTGTTCGCCAGCGGCGCGGACGCCATCGGCGTGGACTGGACGGTCACGCTGGAAGACGCGGCACGCCGCGCCAATGGCCGCGTTGCCCTGCAGGGCAACCTCGACCCCGCGATCCTGTACGGCAATGCGGATGCGATCCGCGCGCAGGTGCGCGGCGCACTGGACAGTTACGCGATCGGCAACGGTGGCTCACGCGAAGGACACGTGTTCAACCTGGGGCATGGCATGTCGCCGGACATGAACCCGGACCACGTCGCCGTGCTGGTCGACGAAGTCCACGCCTACAGCCGTCGCTGAGGCGACGCAGGCCGCCCGGGACGCCGCCCTATTCGGCGTTTGACATCAACGCCTCCAGCGCCTGCGCCAGCATCGCGCCGGTCACCGGCTTGCGCAGGAACCCGTCGAAGCCGGCCGCCCTTGCCTGGACTTCGGCATCGGCATCCGAGCGCGCGGTCACCGCCAGCAGCGGGAAGGCATGACCTTGCGCGCGCAGCATCCGCGCCAGCGCCAACCCGTCCATGCCCGGCAGGTCGAGGTCTATCAGCGCGGCATCGAACGCACGCGTCGCGACCTCGGCCAGCGCCGCCAGGCCATGCCCGGCGTGCGCCACGCGGTGGCCCTGGGCTTGCAGCAGGCCGCTGATCGCCTCGGCCACGATGCCGTCGTCCTCGACCAGCAGCAGGCGCAACGCCGCCGCATTGATGCGCGGCGCATCGGACGGGGACGCGGTGGCGGTGACTTCGGCATGCACCAACGGCAAGTCGACAATGAAGCGGGTGCCCATACCCGGTTCGCTTTCGATACCGATCCGCCCACCCATCGCCGCCGCCAGTTCCTGCGAGATCGACAGACCCAGCCCGCTACCGCCGTAGCGTAGCGCGGTGCGCGCGCCATCCGCCTGTTCGAAGCGGCGGAACAAGCGCGCCTGCTGCGCGGCGTCGAGGCCCGGGCCGGTGTCGGCCACCACGAAGCGCACGCCATGCGGCACCAAAGCGCAGGTTTCCAGCGCGACGTGGCCGCTCTCGGTGAACTTCACCGCATTTCCGACCAGGTTGAGCAGGATCTGTTGCAGGCGCGTGCGGTCGCCGTGCAGTGCAGTCGGCGCATCCGGCGCCATCCCGTCGATGAAGGCGAGGCCCTTGCGTTCGGCGACCGGTGCCATCAGCGCGGCGACCTCGTCCAGCAATGGGCGCAGGGCGAAGTCGGCATTCGCCAACTCCAGCCTGCCGGCCTCGATCCGGGCCAGGTCGAGGGCGTCGTTGACCAGCCGGAGCAGATGCTCGCCGGCCCGGCGGATTGCGTCCACGTGGCGGCGCTGGCGCGCATCCAGCGGCGTGCCCTGCAGCAACTCGCTCATGCCGAGCACGCCGGTCATTGGCGTCCGTACTTCGTGGCCCAGGGTCGCCAGGAAACGCGACTTCGCCTCCGACGCCTGCTCGGCCAATGCCTGCTTTTGTTCCGCCAGCTGCCACGCATGCTTGCGCTTCAGGCGCTGCCGGTACGCCCACGCCAACGCGAACAGCGCCAGCAGCAGCAGGGCCACGAAGCCTGCCTGCGCCCAGGCGGTGCGCCACCAGGGCGGCGGCACCACGAACACCAGTTGCTGTTCCGCCGCTGCGTTCCCGGCGGCATCCTGCGCGCGCATCCGCAACGTGTAGTGACCTGGCGCCAGGCCGGTGAAGACGCGTTCGCCACTGGCGCCCAAGGTGACCCAATCGCGTTCGAAGCCCTCCAGCCGCGACCAGTAGCGGTTCGCCGGCGGATCGTCGAACGCCAGCAGGCGGGCACGGATCCGCAGTTCCCGGTCCTCGCGGCCGAGGCGGAGCGACGTGTCCATCGGCAATTCCCGCCACTCGCCATCGCGACGGACCGCGATGCCATCGAAGCGCAGCGGCGGCCGTGTCCGCGCCGGGTCGGCAGCGGTGGTATCCACCATCACCAGGCTGCCGTCGGCGGTCGCTGCCAACAGCACACCATCCTCGCGCAGCAAGGCACTGCGATCGAGGTATTCCTCGCTGCTGGCGCCGTCCTGCATGCCAACCCGTCGCAGGTTGCGGCGTCCCGGTTCCCAGCGATACAGGCCGCGACTGCTGGTGATCCAGACCCGATGGCGGGCATCGACGAGCAACGCGGCAGCGGCCACCGCCGGCATGCCGTAGCGCGCATCCACGCGATCGATCAGCTTCCAGCCCGCGTTGTAACGTCGATACTGCTCCAGCCCTGATAGCCGCTGCAGCCACAGCAGGTCGGGGCCGTCAAACGCCAGTGCATGCACGCGTTCGGAACCCAGGCCCTGGACGGGACGGAAGCGAGCATAGGTGCGGTCCAGCGATGCCACGCCGTCGCTGCCTCCCACCCACGGTTCACCGGTGGGCGCGATCACCATGGCGTCGATGTCGGCAGCACCCAGTCCACCCGTGGCGCCCGCAGCAACGCCTATCAGAATTCGGCCAGTGGCTGGATCGCGTTGCTGAACGCCGCCGCCAGCCACCGCCAGCCACAACGTGTCATCCGGTGCCAGCAAGATCTGGCTGATCATGCCCGACGGAACCGGTGCCAGTGGATCGTCAGTGCCCCATTCGTCGATGGCACCGTCGCTGCCAACCCGGATCAAACCGGTCCGGTGGCCGATCCAGAGCCGGCCAGCGTCGTCTTCGAGCATCGAGGCCGGCTTCACGCGCTGGAGCCGCTGCAGCGCATCGGCGTCCATGGGTTGCGCCGTGCCATCGCGATCCAGACGCTCGACGACGCCGTTCACACCACCCAGCCACGCCCCACCATTGCGTGCTCCGCCGAGGGTGCGGTACATCGCGCCCTGCAGGCCGTCGGCCGGCCCCTGCAAGCGTGCCGCCTGACGCCAGTCGGCGCGCAGGTAGCCCAACCCCCGGCCCGCCACTGGCACCCACAGCGCACCATCCGGCTCGGCCAGCAATGCATTGATCATGCGCGGTACCTCGACACCACCGGTGCGCACCGGCTCGGGGGCGGCACCACCGTGCTGACGCCATAACCCGCGCCCTGTCCCGATCCAGTGGTCCCCGTCGCGATCGGTGGCTATCGCCAGTATCGCGTTGGGCGGATAGAACATCGGTGCCCAATCGGGACGGGACCAACGACCTTCCCGGTAGGTCCATACGCCCAGTGACGTGCCTGCCCACAGGCCGTCCGCCTGTGGCGACAACGAATACACCATCGGGACGCCATCCGCCCCCGGCAAGGTGACGGGCTCGAAGCGCCTGCCACGCTGGCGAGCCAGGCCTTTGTCGGTCCCGACCCACAGCACGCCGTCGGCATCCACGGCAAGCGACAACACCGTGTCCGATGGCAGGCCATCATTGGCCAGGGTGTAGCGCTGCATCCCCCCATCGACATCGATGCGGGTCAGCCCGCCATCGTAGGTGCCTGCCCACACGGCGTCGCCCTGGCGGGCCAACGCCCATACATCATCGCTGCCGAGCTGCGGATGGCTGGACAGGCGGTAATGGCTGAAGCGCGTGCGCCGGGCATCGAGCACGCTGATGCCCCCATCCTCGGTCGCGATCCAGACGCGGTTGCGGGCGTCGACGACCAGTGCCTGCACGTTGTTGCCCGGCAATCCTGCCGGATCCTGCGGATCATGGCGCCAGATCCGCATGTCGATGCCGTCATGGCGGGCCAAGCCGTCCGCGGTGGCGATCCACAGGTAGCCGTCGGCATCGCGGGCCAGCGCCTTGATGTCGGTGGAAGGCAGTCCTTGCGCAGGACCGGCCACGCGGAAGCGCGGGCGTTCGGGCACGCCGGCCAGCGTGCATGCGCACGCCAGCAACGCCAGCAACACCAGCCATCGGATTCCACGCATGTCGGTTCTCCCCCAGCCGATGCTGGCAACGCTTCGTTGCGGACGCAAGCGCGCCGATTCCGCGATGCAGGCCTAGAATCGCGCCATGCTTCCCCGGCGACGCCTCCCAGCCTCCTGCCTGCCCGCCCTGTTGCTGGCGTTGGCGTGCGCACCGACCGCGGCCGGGGAACCGCCGCGCTACGCGTTCGACCCGGTGCATACGCGGGTGATGTTCGCCATCGACCACGCCGGCTTCTCCAAGGCGATCGGCACGATTTCCGGCAGCCAGGGCAGCCTGCAGTTCGATGCCGACGACTGGGCCAGCGCGCGGCTCGACGTGCTGGTGCCGATGGACCGCCTCGACATGGGCGACAGCGGTTGGAGCGCATCGGTGTTCGCACCCCGCTTCCTCGACGTGAAGCGCTATCCGCAAGCGCGCTTCGTGGCCACAGACGGCATGCAGCGGGGTACCGGCAACCGTGGGCGCGCCTGTGGCCAGCTCACCCTGCACGGCGTCACCCGTCCGCTGTGCCTGGACGTGGTGTTCAACAAGGCCGGCCGTTACCCGCTGCCGCCGTTCCGCCGCACGATCGGCTTTTCCGCCACGGCGACGCTCAAGCGCAGCGACTACGGCATGACCAGTTGGCAGTCACTGGTCGGCGACGACATCGAGCTCCGGATCGAAGCGGAACTGTTCCGCAGCGACGCAGACGCCCCGGCGCCCACGCAGCCCGCCCCCGTCGCTGGCGATCCCGCGCCGCCGCCCAACGACTGAAGCCAACGAGACCCGCCATGCCGCTGAAGAACACACGCGACCGCTGGGGCAGCGTCAGCAAGCTGCTGCACTGGACCACCCTGCTCCTGCTGGTCTGGATCGGCTGGCTGGGCCTGACCATGGGCGACCTGCCGAACGGTCCCGGCAAGATCGCCACCTATGCGCTGCACAAGTCGATCGGCATCACCATCCTCACCCTGGCCGCGATCCGCATCGCCTGGCGGCTATATGCCGGGGCGCCCGACCCGATCCCGGGTTCACCGCGCTGGCAGGAACGCATCGCCTCGCTCACCCACCTCGCCCTGTATGGCCTGTTGCTGGCGATGCCGCTGAGCGGCTGGATCCTCAACTCCGCCTCCGGGTTCCCGCTGCAGTGGTTCGGGCTGTTCAACCTGCCGGCGATCACCGGCAAGGACCACGAGCTGCATGAACTGGCCGAGGACATCCACGAATGGCTGTTCTGGGCGATGGCGACACTGGTCGTCCTGCATGCCTCGGCGGCGTTCTACCACCACCTCTTCCAGCGCGACGCCACCCTGGCCCGGATGCTGCCGGGTCGCGCATCGCGCGTCGAACCATCCATGGAGACGCCCGATGCGTAAGACCCTGTTGCTGGCCCTGGCGTTGCTTTGCGCACCCGCGTGGGCGGCCGACTACGTGCAGGCGCCGGGCTCCAACCTGACCTTCGCCGGCACGTACCAAGGCGAGGTGTTCACGGGCAAGTTCCCGGGCTTCGTGACCGCCTTCCGCTTCGATCCGAAGCAGTTGGCCGCATCGAAGCTGCAAGTCGTGATCCCGCTTGCCACTGCCGCCACATCAAACGCCGATTACGACGGCGAGCTCCGCGGCGGCTCGTTCTTCGATGCCGCCAGGTTCCCGCGCGCGACGTACATCGCGACGACGTTCCGCGCGCTCGGCGGCAACCGTTACGCAGCCGATGGCACCTTGACCCTGCGCGGCATCAGCAAGCCGGTGGTTCTGGAATTCACCTGGACGCCCGGCGCGGCGCCCGTGCTGTCGGGCAAGGCCACGGTGAAACGGCTGGCGTTCGGCGTGGGTGGCGGCGACTGGGCGGATACCGCGCTGATCCCGGACGCCATCGCGATCAGCACCAAGGTCGTGTTCAAGGCCAAATAGCCGCGCGCCATGTGCGACGCGCGTGGCCATGGCACCCTGCCCGACCACGCACACATACCCTGCGGAGCCCGCATGCCCCTGTTCCCCCTGTTCACCGACCTGCAGGGCCGCGAGGTGCTGGTCGTCGGCGGTGGCGAGGTCGCGACCCGCAAGATCCACGCGTTGCTGCGGGCGGGCGCACGGGTGCTGATCTATGCCCGTGAACTGGCACCGCCACTGCAGGCGTTGGCCGTGGCGGGACACCTGCAACGACTGGAGGGCGATGCGGTCGAGTCCGCCTGGATCGAACGCGCCTGGCTGGTGGTGGCGGCGACGGACGACCACGTGCTCAACCGCGAAGTCGCCGGTATGGCCGAAGCTGCGAAGCGCTGGATCAACGTGGTCGACGATGCCGAGCTGTCGAGCTACCAGGTCCCGGCGGTGGTCGACCGCGAGCCGATCACCATCGCGATTTCCTCCGCGGGCGCGGCTCCGATGCTGGCGCGCCAGTTGCGCGAGCAGCTCGAGGCCGAGATCGATCCGTCGATCGGCGAGCTCGCCCGCCTGTTCGCACGGCATCGTGGCCGCATCCGCGAGCGACTGCCGCTGATGCGCGAACGCCGCGACTGGTTCGAGCGGATCCTCGCCGGCGACATCCCGGTGCTACTGCGCGCTGGCAACGCTGACGCAGCGGAGCAGGCCTTCAAGGACGCCCTGGACGAAGGCGGCACGTCGCGGGTGCGCGGCTCGGTGGCCCTGGTCGGCTGCGGCGACGGCGATCCCGGCCTGCTCGCGCTGCGCGCGCTGCGCCTGCTCAACCAGGCCGACCTGGTCCTGGTCGGCGACGGCGTGGCCCAGGCGATCGTCGACATGGCCAGGCGCGACGCGGCGATGCAGCCATTGCCGTCCGCCGAAGATCTGTCCGAGGTACTGTCGGCACATGTCGAGGCCGGCAGGCGCGTCGTCTGCCTGCGTCCCGGCAGCGGCTTTACCGATGCCGCCGGACGCGTCCTGCGCACCACGCTCCACGAACGCGGGCACGCCTGCGAAACCTTGCCGGGCGCGGCCTGGCCCAGCGACTGAGCGAACGCCCGCGCCGCCGAGCTATTCCATGCCAAGGAAAGCCCGCACCGCATCCACGTCGAATGGCCAGTCCAGCTCAGTGCCACCGACATGCTCGCGAAGCACCGGCACTCGCAACCCGTATCGCGCTTCCAGCGCGGCGTCATCGTCGATGAAGACACTCTCGAAATCCGGCGCGCGCGCCTCGGCCAGCACCGCGAGCGCGAGGTCGCAGAGATGGCAGGTATCGCGCTGGTAGAGGATCAGTTCCATACGCCTGCGTCAGTGGCCGTCTCACCGGGCGGCCTAGAATAGCGGCCCGTTCCCGCCACGCAGTGCGCCGCCATGGCCGTCTCCACCTTCGACCTGTACAAGATCGGCATCGGCCCGAGCTCCTCGCACACGGTCGGGCCGATGCGCGCGGCGGCGCGTTTCGTCGAACATCACCTGGCCGAAGCCGGCCGCCTGGACGATGTCGCCCGGGTGCGCGCCGAGGTGTTCGGCTCGCTCGCCCTGACCGGCCGCGGCCACGGCACCGACAAGGCGGTGCTGATGGGCCTGGAAGGCCACTGGCCGAACCGGATCGATCCCGACGTCATCCCGGCCGCGCTGGAACGCATCCGCGGCAGCAAGTCGATCCGGCTGCATGGGCAGCGCGAGATCGCCTTCAACGAGAAGTCGGACCTGGTGATGAACAAGCGGCAGAAACTGCCGTTCCACACCAATGGCATGCGTTTCATCGCCTACGACGCCAACGGCGCTGAGGTCGCCAGCCGCGATTACTACTCGGTGGGTGGCGGCTTCGTGGTCAACCAGGACGAGGCCGCGGAAGACCGCATCGTCGCCGACACCACGCCGGTCGCGCATCCGTTCGCCAGTGGCGACGAGTTGCTCGCGCGTTGCGCGGCCTCGGGCCTGTCGATCGCGCAGCTGATGCTGGAGAACGAACGCGCCTGGCGCAGCGACGACGAGGTGATCGCCGGGCTGCGCGAGCTGTGGACCGCCATGCAGGACTGCGTGGCCCGCGGTATCCGCGAGACCGGCACCCTGCCCGGCGGCCTGCATGTCTCGCGGCGCGCGCCGTCGTTGCACGCGGAATTGTCCGGCAAGCCGGAGGCCGCGATGCGCGACCCGCTGACCGTGCTGGACTGGGTCAACCTGTACGCGCTGGCGGTGAACGAGGAGAACGCCGCCGGTGGCCGCGTGGTCACCGCGCCCACCAATGGCGCGGCCGGGATCATCCCGGCGGTGCTGCACTACTACGACCGCTTCTGCGCCGGCGCCAGCGAGAAGGGCGTGTTCGAGTTCCTGCTCACCGCCTCTGCGGTCGGCATCCTCTACAAGGAGAACGCCAGCATCAGCGGCGCCGAGGTCGGCTGCCAAGGCGAGGTCGGCGTGGCCTGCTCGATGGCCGCCGCCGGCCTGACCGCGGCGCTCG
>DAOOCX010000055.1:0-15042 GCA_035408605.1 Thermomonas sp.
GCCCTCGGTGCCCAGCAGCGTGGCCGGGGTGTTGGCGAACTCGAGCTTGGCCTGCTTGCGGGTCTGGTCCATGGTGCTCAGCGCGGTGCGCGCCGTATCGTGGCTTGCGGGAGTACTACGTAATCGGGCAGTCCGTTCCGGCCATAAGGGGGGTAGGCCTCGCCCGCGATCAGCGGGGTCAGATAGCGGCGCGCAGCGGCGGTGATGCCATGGCCGTCGGCGCGGATGAACCCCTTCGGCATGGTTTTCTCGTGATTGGCGACCTTCGACAACGGCGCAACATCGACGTGCCACTCATACGGTTCGTCGGCGGTGCGCACGATCACCGGCATCACCGCGTTCTGCCCGGCCAATGCGCAGTCCACCGCGGCGCGACCGACCGCCATCGCCTGTTCGAGGTCGGTCTTCGAGGCCAGGTGGCGGGCGGAGCGTTGCAGGTAGTCGGGCAGCGCCCAGTGCACCTTGTGACCGAGCACGTCCTTGACCCGCCCGGCCAGGTGCGAGGCCACGCCGCCCAGTTGCGCATGCCCGAACGCATCCTTGCCGCCGCCGGCATCGGCCACGAATGTCCCGTCCGCGGTGCGGATGCCCTCGCTGGCCACGACCACGCAATGGCCCACCCGCTTCACCACGGCATCCACGCGTGCCAGGAAATCGGCTTCGTCGAACGGCCGTTCCGGGAACAGGATCAAGTGCGGGGCCTCGTCGCGGCCTTCGCCGGCCAGTCCCGCGGCCGCGGCCAGCCAACCGGCATGCCGGCCCATCGCTTCGTACACGAAGACCTTGGTCGAGGTCTCGGCCATCGCCGCCACGTCCAGCGCGCATTCGCGCACCGACACCGCGGTGTACTTCGCCGCCGAGCCGAAGCCGGGGCAGCAGTCGGTGACCGCCAGGTCGTTGTCGATCGTCTTCGGCACGCCGACGCAGGTCAGCGGATAGCCGAACTCGGCTGCCAGCTGCGAGACCTTCAATGCGGTGTCGGCGGAATCGTTGCCGCCGTTGTAGAGGAACCAGCGCACGTCATGCGCCTGCAGGACGGCGAGCAGGCGCTCGTACCTGGCGCGGTCGGCCTCGACCGATTTCAGCTTGAGCCTGCAGCTGCCGAACGCGCCACCGGGCGTATGCGCCAGCGCCTTGACCTGGGCGGTCGAGAGGGTGGTCGTATCGATGAGTTCCTCGCGCAGCGCGCCGAGGATGCCGTTGCGGGCGGCCAGCACCCGCACTTTCCGGGCCCGGGCGGCCTGCAGCACGGCGGAGGCGGTGGCGTTGATGACGGCGGTGACGCCGCCGCTCTGGGCGTACAGCAAGGTGCCTGCGGGCATGCCGGTTTCCTCGGGGGATAGGCCCTTGGTCGAAGCCGCGGGCCGGACGCATAACGATACGGTAAGCTGGCCCGGACGAGGCCGGCACGCGTGGCGTGGCGGCCGCCCCCCGATTTCTGGAGCGATGCGATGCGATTGGTTCTGTTGGGCGCGCCGGGTTCCGGCAAGGGCACCCAGGCGGCACGACTGAAGGAACACCTGCAAGTCCCGCACATCTCCACCGGCGACCTGTTGCGCGCCGAAGTGGCCGCCGGCACCCCGTTGGGCCTGCAGGCCAAGGAAGTGATGGCGCGAGGCGACCTGGTCAGCGACGCGATCCTGCTGGGCATGCTGAAAGACCGTTTCTCGCGCGACGACACCAAAGCCGGCTTCATCCTCGATGGCTATCCGCGCAACCTGGCGCAGGCGGCGGCCCTGGACGACTTGCTTGCCAGCCTCGGGCAGAAATTCGATGCCGCCGTCCAGCTCACCGTGGACAACGAGCAGATCATCGAGCGCCTGGCCGGCCGTGCGAAGGCCGAAGGCCGCGCCGACGACAGCCCGGACTCGGTCCGCCACCGCCTCAACGTGTACGACCAGCAGACTGCGCCGGTGATCGACTTCTACCGCCAGCACGGCCAGCTCACCGTGGTCGATGGCGTGGGCTCGCTGGACGAGGTATTCACCCGCATCGTCGAGGCGATCCAGCCGGGGCACGAGGTCGGTTGACGTAGTTCCTTCTCCCGCATGCGGGAGAAGGTGGCCCGCAGGGCCGGATGAGGGTGTGCTCTCGTTCCACCCTCACCCCAACCCTCTCCCGCCAGCGGGAGAGGGAGAAAAGCAGAAATGCGATCAGCCCGGAATGACAAGCACAGCATGAAACTCCACATCCTCGGCATCGCCGGTACCTTCATGGGTGGCGTCGCCGCGCTGGCGCGCGAACTCGGCCATGCGGTCGAGGGCAGCGACCAGAACATCTATCCGCCGATGTCGACCCAACTGGAACAGCTGGGCATCGCGCTGAAGCAAGGCTATTCGCCTGCGAATATTTCAGGCGACTGCGACGAGATCGTGGTCGGCAATGCGCTGTCGCGCGGCAATGAGGCGGTCGAGCACGTGCTCGATGCCGGCTTGCGCTACACGTCAGGCGCGCAGTGGTTGAGCGAACAAGTCCTCCCGGGTCGCGACGTGCTGGCGGTCGCCGGCACCCACGGCAAGACCACGACGACGACCATCCTGTCCTACCTGCTGGAAGCAGCCGGTCGTTCGCCGGGCTTCCTGATCGGCGGCGTGGCCGAGGATTTCGGCGTGTCGGCGCGCATCGGCAGCGGACCCGACTTCGTGGTCGAGGCCGACGAATACGACACCGCCTTCTTCGACAAGCGCAGCAAGTTCGTCCACTACCGCCCGCTGGTCGCGATCCTCAACAACCTCGAGTACGACCACGCCGACATCTTCCCGGACGTGGCGGCGATCCAGCGCCAGTTCCATCACCTGGTGCGCACCGTGCCGCGCCGCGGCCGGCTGGTCGTCAACGGCCACGACGAACGCTTGCGCGAAGTGCTGGCGATGGGCTGCTGGACGCCGGTGGAGCGCTTTGGTCTGGATGCGTCGTTCGAGTGGAGCGCACGCAAGTTGCGCGATGACGGCAGCATGTTCGCGGTGATGCGTGCTGGTGAACAACTCGGCATCGTCGAATGGCCGCTGCTCGGCGACCACAATGTGCTCAACGGCCTGGCCGCGCTGGCGGCCTGCGCAGCGGTCGGCGTGGATGCCGCGGCGATCATCCCGTCGCTGGCCGCCTTCAGCAGCGTCAAGCGGCGCATGGAAGTGATCGGCGAACGCGCCGGCATCACCCTCTACGACGACTTCGCCCACCATCCGACCGCGATCGCGACCACGCTGGCGGGTTTGCGCGCGAAGGTCGGCCCCGCCCGCATCGTGGTGGCGATGGAACCGCGGAGCAATTCGATGCGGCTGGGAGCGCATGCCGAGGCGCTCGCCCCGTCGCTCGACATCGCCGATGTGGTGGTGTTCCTGGCCCGGCCGGAATTGCCGTGGGATGCGGGCAAGGTCGTCGGTGCACTGAAAGGCGAGGGACACGTGGTGGCCGGTGCCGATGCACTGATCGCGCGGTTGCGTACGGTCGTTCGCGCTGGCGACCACGTGGTGTTCATGTCCAACGGCGGCTTCGATGGCGCGCCGCGGCGGTTCCATGCCGCCCTGCAGGATGGCTGACGCCGCCGCGTCGCTGCCGTTGTTCCCGTTGCACGGCGTGCTGGTGCCGGGTGCCGCGCTGGACCTGCGGATCTTCGAGCGTCGCTACCTCGACATGGTCGGCGAGTGCGGGCGCAACGGATCCGGCTTCGGGGTCTGCCTGATCCTGGAGGGGAACGAAGCCGGCGCGCCGGCGACGCCCGTCGCCTTCGGCACCGAAGCCGTGATCGAGGATTTCGGCAACACGCCGGAAGGCTTGTTGTCGCTGCGCGTGCGCGGCCGCCGCCGTTTCCACGTCCTGCGCACCCGCGTGCGCGACACCGGCCTGGTCGTCGCCGACATCGAGTGGCGCGCGGATGCGGGGGCATCGTCGCGCCTGCGCCCGGAACATGCCTTGTTGGCCGAATTGCTGCGACGGATCCTGCTGCAGGTCGACGCCGGCCACGTCGATCCGGATCCCGCGTTGTTCGACGACGCCGCATGGACGGGGTGGCGGCTGGCCGAACTGTTGCCCTTGTCGATGCCGCAGCGGCAGGCGTTGCTGCAACTCGATGACCCGCACGCGCGCCTGCAGTTCCTGCTCGACGGCATCGCCGCCGACCCCAACTGATCGCTGCGCTCAGGGCGGATCGATGCGGATCCGCAGCGTCGCGTCGCGCTCCGCGGAGGTCCCGGCGAGCTGCAGCACGTCATCGGGCAATGCATGCGCATGCGGTTCCGGCTGCCACAGGGTCAGCAGGCGCAAGCGCTTGCGTCCGTGCATGCGTTCGTAGCGGGCAATCCAGAGTGGCTTGCCGCTCGCCAGTCGCGCCGGCGCGGGCCAGACGCGCAGCACTTCAAGCTCGTCGGCCAGGGGGCCGGCGCGGCGCAGCAGCAATCGCTCCGGGTGTCCGTCCAGGGCAAGCGGCAGTACCGGCTGCTCGGCGAGCGCATGGTCGTCGTCCAGCAGGCCGAGCACCGCGACCCAGTCGGCCGGGGCTTGCACGGTCCAGCCCTGTGCCTGCAATCGCCGCTGCAGCACGCCCAGGTTGCCGGCGGCTTCAAGATCGAAGTGACGCGGATCGTCGATGCCCTGCGACCACCAGCGCGTGTCGTCGATGACGTGCGTCGGTGCCGGCGGCTCGAACTGCGCAAGCGTCGCTTCCGCGCTGCGCGGTGCATGCCAGAGCGCGACCAGCAAGAAGCTGCCGTAGAACGCCCACGCGAGCGGCCGCATCCAGAACGAGCGCGCGCTGTGGCGGCGATAGGCGATGCCGAGCACGAGCAGCCAGATCACCCCCAGCAGAACGCCGCCGGTGATGTCGCTCAGCCAGTGCGCGCCCAGGTACAGCCGCGCGAAGCCGACCAGCGCCGTTGCCACGCCGGCCAGCAGGTAAGGCCACACACGCTGGCGGCCGGGCAGTTCGCGCGCGATCAGCACCGCGAAGAAGCCGAACACCACGGTCGTCATCGTCACCGCGACCGAGGGGAAGCCGAACCCCGCGACGGCGGTCGGCGGGCGCGGCATGTCGGCGACCGCGCCCAGGCCGACGGTCAGCGCCAAGCCCACGGCGATCGCACCCAGCCAGTGGGCTGCGGCCATCCAGCGCTTGCGCCACAGCAGCCATCCCATCGCCACCAGCGCGGGGAACCCCAGCACCGGTGCGCTGCCGATCGCGGACAGCGATGCCATCAGGCGGTCGGCCAGCGGATTGCGCAGGGCGAACATCGCCGCATGCACGTCGTGGTCGAACAGCGACGGCCCGCCGCGCATGAGCAGCGAGGCACTGAAGCCAGCCCACAGCCAGGCGACCACGAACAGGCAGCAGGCCAGCACCAGCAGGGACGCGGATTCCGGCCGGCGCGGATCGATCAGCGCGGCGGCGTAGCGGCCCAGCCGCGGATGCGCACGCGTCCAGCGCAGGCCGCGGGCGAGGAGCGTGTCGGCGTGGTTGGCGAACCAGCGCCATGTGTAGAGCACCAGTGCCCAGACCAGCGCCAGCACTGCGACCAGGCCCAGCAGCACCAGCACCAGCTTGTCCGCCACCGCCGCCACCGCATCGTAGGACGCACCGAAGATCCAACCCGGTGCCAGGAACAGCGCGGCCCATGCGAAGCAGGCGAAGAGGCTGGCCGGCATGTAACGCCGCAACGGCATGTGCAGCATCCCGGCCACCGCCGGCACGAACGGGCGCACCGCGCCCACGAATCGCGCGATCACCAGGCCTTTCGTCCCGTGCCGGCGGAACAGGGTCTCGCCGCGATCCAGCAGTTGCGGGTAGCGGCGGAACAGCCAGAGTTCGCGCATCGCCGGTCCCCAGCGATGGCCGATCCAGTAACTCAGGCCATCGCCGATGAAGGCGCCCAGCGCGGCGCAGGTCACTGCGTACGGGCCGTCGATGTGTCCCAGGCCGATCAGGGTGCCGACCGCGAACAGCAACGGCAGCGCGGGAACGATGATACCGACCACCGCCAGTGCATCGCAGAAGGCGATCAGGAATACGAGCCCGCCCGCGGCATGCGGATGAGCGGTGATCCAGGCGATGGTGGCGTCGAACCAGGCGCTCTGCATCGGCCGATTATAGAAGGTGGGATGCAGGCATCGGATTACACTCCCGGCTCACCCCACTGATGGCGCGCGTGATGGCCTCTCTTTCCGGCAAGACCCTGTTCATCACCGGCGCCTCGCGCGGCATCGGCCTGGCCATCGCACTGCGCGCCGCGCGCGATGGTGCGAATGTCGCCATCGCGGCCAAGTCGGATGTCGCCAATCCCAAGCTGCCGGGCACCATCCATAGCGCGGCGCAGGCCGTGAACGATGCCGGTGGGCGTGGCCTTGCGCTGAAATGCGACATCCGCGAGGAAGACCAGGTGCGCGCGTCGATGGCCGCCACGGTCGATGCGTTCGGCGGCATCGACATCCTGGTCAACAACGCCAGCGCGATCTGGCTGCGCGGCACGCTGGACACGCCGATGAAGCGCTTCGACCTGATGCAGCAGGTCAATTCCCGCGGCAGTTTCCTGTGTGCGCAGGCTTGCCTACCGTACCTGCTGGAGGCGCCGAATCCGCACATCCTGACCCTGTGCCCGCCGCCTTCGCTGGATCCGAAATGGTGGGCACCGCACACCGGCTACACCCTGGCGAAGATGGGCATGAGCTTCGTCACCCTGGGCCTGGCCGCGGAGTTCGGCCCGCGTGGCGTCGCGGTGAATGCGTTGTGGCCGCGCACGCTGATCGCCACCGATGCGCTGAACATGATCCCCGGTGTGCAGGCTGGCAACGGCCGTTCGCCGGCGATCATGGGCGATGCCGCGCATGCGGTGCTGGTGCGCGACGCACGCACCACCAGCGGCCGCTTCTTCATCGACGACGAGGTGCTGGCCGAAACCGGCGTCACCGACCTGTCCGGCTACGCGATCGATCCGTCGCTGCCGCTGCTGCCCGACCTGTTCCTCGACTGAGTCGTCAGCACTTGCCGCCGTCGTGTCGTCCTCCGGGGACGTGCGATGGCGGGTGCGACGTGAACCAGGCCGATGGCGTGCCGGCAGCAGCAGCGCTACCTGCCGGCACGCAACATCGGCCGCGCGGCGCACCGGGCGATGCTGCAGGGCCGGGCATCGCGTGGGATCATGTCGCCTCCCCCACGCGATGCCACCGCCATGAAATACCTGCACACCATGGTCCGCGTGCGCGACCTCGACGCCTCCCTGCGCTTCTACTGCGACGGCCTGGGCTTGAAGGAAACGCGCCGCATGGAGAACGAACAGGGCCGCTACACCCTGGTGTTCCTCGCCGCCGACGAGACCCCGAATGCCGAAGTCGAGCTGACCTACAACTGGCCCGGCGAAAACGGTGCGACCGAGGATTACGGCAGCGCCCGCAACTTCGGCCACCTGGCCTTCCGAGTGGCCGACATCTACGCCACCTGCGAACGCCTGCAGGCGATGGGCGTCACCATCAACCGCCCGCCGCGGGATGGCCACATGGCCTTCGTGCGTTCGCCCGACCTGGTCTCCATCGAGCTGCTGCAGGATGGCCATCTCGAACCGCGCGAGCCGTGGGCGTCGATGCCGAACACGGGCGTATGGTGAGCGTACGCGACATGCAGGGGTTGACCGATTTCGTCGCCTACTTCGGCATGGGCCTGGGGTTCATGCTGCTGTACCTGCTGTTGTACCTGTACGCCACGCCGCACCGCGAAATCACCCTGATCCGTGGCGACAACCTGCCCGCTGCAGTGGTGCTGGCGGGTGCGTTGCTCGGCTTCGCCTTGCCGCTCGCCAGTGCCTTGCGCATCGGTGGCGGCGTGATCGACGTGGCGGCGTGGGCATCGATCGCGTTGTTCGCACAACTGGCGGCGTATGCGCTGGTCGCCCTGCTGCTGCGCGATTTCTCCAAGCGCATCAACCGCGGCGAAATGGCGGCGGCAGTGATGGCCGCGACGATCCACCTGGGCGTCGGCCTGCTGAATTCCGCCGCGATGAGTTTCTGACGAGCCTCCCACGATGACCGATGCCGTGACCGATACCGCGCAGCTGCTGGCCCTGGGCCGTGATTTCTACCTGCCGGTGTACAAGCCGCGCCAATTGATCCTGGAGCGTGGCCGCGGCTCCCGCGTCTGGGATCGCGAGGGACGTGAATTCGTCGACCTGGCCGGCGGCATCGCCGTGTGCGGGCTCGGCCATTGCGATCCGGACCTGACCGCCGCACTGGTCGAACAGGCCGGCAAGCTCTGGCATACCAGCAACGTGTTCTACAGCGAGCCGCCGGTGCGACTGGCGGAAGAGCTGGTTTCGGCGTCGCGCTTCGCCGAGCGCGCCTTCCTGTGCAACTCCGGCGCCGAGGCCAACGAGGCCGCGATCAAGCTGGTGCGCAAGTGGGCGACGGGGCAGGGCCGCGCGGCGGACCGCCGCGTCATCGTCACCTTCCGCGGCAGTTTCCATGGCCGTACCCTGGCCGCGGTTACCGCGACCGCGCAGCCGAAATACCAGGAAGGCTACGAGCCGCTGCCCGGCGGGTTCCGCTACGTCGACTTCAACGACATCGCCCAGCTCGACGCGGCGATGGCCGGCGGCGACGTCGCCGCGGTAATGCTGGAGCCGGTGCAGGGCGAGGGTGGGGTGATGCCGGCGGCGCCGGGCTTCCTGCAGGCGGTGCGCGCGCTCTGCGACCGCCACGACGCGCTGCTGGTGCTCGACGAGATCCAGTGCGGCATGGGTCGCAGCGGCGCGTTGTTCGCGCACTGGCAGGACCATGTGGTGCCGGACATCGTGACGCTGGCGAAGGCGCTGGGCGGCGGCATGCCGATCGGTGCGCTGCTGGCCGGCCCGAAGGTCGCGCAGGTCATGCAGTTCGGCGCGCATGGCACCACGTTCGGCGGCAACCCGCTGGCGTCGGCGGTCGCCCGCGTCGCGCTGCGCAAGCTGGGCTCGGACGGCATCGCCGCCAACGTAGGGCGCCAGGCGCAGGCCATTCGCGATGGCCTCGATGCCATCAATCGCGACCTCGACCTGTTTGCCGAGGTGCGTGGACGCGGCCTGATGCTGGGTGCGGTGCTGAAGCCCGCCTGCGCGGGGCGCGCGGGCGAGATCCTCGATCACGCAGCGGCCAATGGCCTGCTGCTGTTGCAGGCCGGGCCGGACGTGCTGCGCTTCGTGCCCGCATTGAACATCGGCGACGAGGACGTGGCCGAAGGGCTGTCGCGCTTGCGGGCGGCATTGCAGGCGTTCAGCGCCGGCTGAGCGAGGTTGGCGTTGCCTCAGGGCAACGTCATCAGGTCATGGGCAACGACGATGCGGCCGCCGAAATGGGGCCGCACTGCAGCCAGCCAGGTTTCGTCCGCGACCATCGGCCCGCCGGGCACGAAATGCGACAGCACCAGCGTGCCCACGCCGGCCTCGGTAGCGACGCGTCCGACCTGTTCCGGCGTGGAATGGCTGGCGAGCAGGTGCTCGCGCAGGGTGCTGGCGTTCGGCTCACTGGCGATCAGCGCGTCCAGCGCGGGCAGGTACATCACTTCGTGTACCAGTACGTCCGCGCCCTTGGCCAGGGCGACGACCGCGGGCGAATACGTGGTGTCGCCGGAGAACACATAGCTCCGACCGGGCGTGTCGAAGCGCAGCGCATACGATTCGCGGATCGGCGGATGCAGGTTGCGCACGCAGCGCACCTTGATCGTGCCGTCGTCCAGCAACAGCCCTTCCTGGTTGAACTCCACGACGCGGGTCATCGCATCGAAGTCGGGCCGGCCTTCATCAGCAGTACGCGTGTCGATGTCGAAGCGGGCGTACTCGCGATAGGCCGCCATCTGCGCGCGCATCGGCGGCGGTCCCCAGATCGTCACCGGCGACGTCGGGTTGGTCGCCCACGCGAGCAGCGCCACCGCGCCGGCATCCGCATCGTGGTCGGAATGGTGGTGGCTGATGAACACGTGTCGCACCCGGTTGATGCCGATGCCGGCACGCGCGAGTTGCTGGGCGACGCCGTTGCCGGCATCGACCAGGTACACATCTTCATCTACGACCAACGCATAGGCCGCCGGGAACCGGTTGGGCTTGGGCGTGGGGCCACCCGCTGTACCGAGCACCACCAATCGTGATTCGGGTCCCGACGCCACGACGCGCGGCGCGGCGGCCAGCAGGCCGCTGGCCGCCAGTGTTGCCAGGAATCCGCGGCGATCAACGCGCATCCGCGCTCAGCCCAGTGCCTGCGCCAGGTCCGCGACCAGGTCGTCGGCATCTTCCAGTCCCACGGAAATCCGCAACAGGTTCTGCGGCGAGCGTGGGTTCGGCCCTTCCACCGATGCGCGATGTTCGACGAGCGATTCGCAGCCGCCCAGCGACGTGGCATTGGTGAACACGCGCAGCTTGCCGGCCATCGCCAGCGCGGCCTCGCGCCCGCCACGCACCTCGATGCTGAGCATCGCGCCGAAATCGCGCATCTGTCGGTTCGCAACCTCGTGTCCGGGATGCGACGACAACCCCGGCCAGTTCACCCGTTCGATCGCGGTATGCGCGGCCAGGAAGTCCACGACCTTGCGCGCGTTCGCGCAATGCATGGCCATGCGCGCACCCAGCGAGCGGCAACCGCGCAACGTCAGCCACGCACTGAACGGCGCCAGCACAGCGCCGGTGACATGCAGCCGGTGCGCGACCTTGCGGGCAAGCTCGCCATCGTGTGCGAACACCAGCGCGCCGCCGAGCACATCGCTATGGCCGCCGAAATACTTGGTGGTCGAATGCATCACCACGTCCGCACCGAGCGCCAGCGGGCGCTGCAGCAGCGGCGTGGCGAACGTGTTGTCGACCACGATCACCGCGCCGGCCGCATGTCCGATGTCGGCCAGTGCGGCAATGTCGCTGACTTTCATCAACGGATTCGACGGCGTCTCGATCCACAACATCGACACCGGCGTCGCGCACGCCGCCCGAACGGCGTCGAGGTCGCCCATGTCGATCACCTCGGCCACGAGGCCGCGCTCAGGCAGGAACTCCTGGAACAGCATGCGCAGGCCGCTGTAGCAGTCGTCGGGGAACAGCACGCGGGCGCCGTTCGGCAGGCATTCCAGCAGCGTGGTCATCGCCGCCATGCCGGAGGCGAAAGTGCAGGCGGTCTCGCCGCCTTCCAGCGCCGCCAGCGCCTCGCGCAGGCGGTCGTTGGTCGGGTTGCCCTCGCGCTGGTATTCGTAGCCGGCGACGCGCTCGCCGGCCGGGCCGTGGCGGAACGTCGTGCTCAGGTGCAGCGGCGGCGCAACGGCGCCGGTAGCGTCATCGGGTGCGTTGCCGGCGTGGACGGCGAGGGTGTCGGGGCGGAGCGTCGTCATGCCAGCCTCATGGGTCGTGACAGGGAAGGGCGCGGCCGCACTTGCGGCAATGCCAGGCGTCGGCCTCGTGGTCGATCAGGCCGCATTCGGTGCAACGCACGTTGTTGCGGCTCGGGCGCATGGATCGCGCAAGTTCCGCGGTGTAGATGCCGGTGGGGACCGCGATGATGCTGTAACCGATGATGATCAGGACCGAGGTCACCAGGCGGCCGAGCGTCGTGGCCGGTGCGATGTCGCCGAAACCGACCGTGGCCATCGTCACCACCGCCCAGTACATGCCGGTGGGGATGCTGGTGTAGCCGTGCGCCGGGCCCTCGATGACATACATCATCGCGCCGAAGATCACGGTGATGGTGAGCAAGGTCGCGATGAACACCAGGATCTTGCGCCGGCTGCGCAACAAGGCCTGCACCAGCACGCCGGCCTCGCTCGAATACTCGGCCAGCTTCAGCACGCGGAAGATCCGCAGCAGGCGCAGGATGCGGACCACGGCCAGCGAAGTGCCCGCGGGGAAAAGCAACGACAGCAGCGTGGGCAGGATCGCCAGCAGGTCGATGATGCCGAAGAAGCTGGTGGCGTAGCGCAGCGGGCGCCTGACCGTCCACAGCCGCACCAGGTATTCGATGGCGAACACAAGGGTGAAGAACCATTCGGCCAGCGACAGCGGGACATGCCAGCGTTGCTTGACGGCTGGCACGCTGTCCAGCATCACCACCGCCACGCTGGCGAGGATCGCCACGATCAGCCACAGGTCGAAATTTCGCTCCGCCGGGCTGTCGTGATGGAAGATCAGCCGATACCAGCGGTAGCGCGCGCCTTCGGTCGTGGCCGGCCAATGTTCGCGCTCGAACAGACTGCGTGGTGCGTCGCGCTGGCGATCGTCCGTCTGCATGTCAGAGGGAACGGAACGCCTCGCCGGCCGCGCGAATCGTGTCGGCGATGGCCGCCTCGTCGTGCGCGCTGGACATGAAGCCGGCCTCGAACGCGGAGGGCGCCAGGTACACGCCGCGTTCCAGCATCGCGTGGAAAAAGCGGTTGAACGCGGCGCTGTCGCAGGCCATCGCCTGCGCATAGGTGTCGACGATGTCGTTGCTGAAGAACATGCCGAACATGCCGCCGACGCGTTGCGTGGTGAACGCGATACCGGCATCGCGCGCCGCGGCTTCCAGCCCATCGCACAGCGCATTCGTCTTCGCTTCGAGTGCGTCGTGAAACCCTGGCGCCTGCACCAGCTCCAGCATCGCCAGGCCTGCGGCCATCGCCACCGGATTGCCGCTCAGCGTGCCGGCCTGGTAGATCGGGCCCGCCGGCGCGATCTGTTGCATCAGTTCGCGACGGCCCCCATAGGCACCCACCGGCATGCCGCCGCCGATTACCTTGCCGAAGGTCGACAGGTCCGGCGTCACGCCGTAGCGGGCCTGCGCGCCACCCAGCGCGACGCGGAAGCCGGTCATCACTTCATCGAAGACCAGCAAGGCGCCGTGTCGCGTGCACAGGTCGCGCAGGTGCTGCAGGTAGCCTTCGCGCGGCGGCAGGCAGTTGGCATTGCCGACCACCGGCTCCACGATCAGGCAGGCAATCTCGCTGCCGCATTCCTCGAACAGCCTGGTTGCGCCGTCGAAATCGTTGTAGGTCAGGGTGAGCGTCAAATCGGCCAATGCCTTCGGCACCCCCGGCGAGGTCGGCACGCCGAAGGTGAGCGCCCCGCTGCCGGCCTTCACCAGGAAGGAATCGCCGTGGCCGTGGTAGCAGCCTTCGAATTTGACGATGCGGCTGCGCCCGGTCGCGCCGCGCGCCAGGCGAATCGCCGACAGCGTGGCCTCGGTGCCGGAGTTGACCATGCGCACCATCTCGCAGCTCGGGATCAGCCGGGTGATCGTCTCGGCCATCGTCACTTCCAGCGGATTCGGGGTGCCGAAGCTCAGGCCGTTGCGCGCGGTCGCGATGACCGCATCGAGCACCTTCGGATGGTTGTGGCCAACGATCATCGGGCCCCATGAGCCCACGTAGTCGATGTAGCGGTTGCCGTCGGCATCGAACAGGTGCGGGCCGTCCGCGCGCTGCACGAAGAACGGCTCGCCGCCCACCGACTTGAACGCGCGCACCGGCGAGTTCACGCCGCCGGGCATCAGCGCCTGGGCGCGGGTGAAGAGATCGTGCGAGCGGGCGTTGTTCATTCGGATTGGGTTCCAGGAATTCCGGTATCGAAACAGGAGTGGTAGGCGCGTGCAGCGGCCACCGGGTCGGCCGCGTCGAACACGCCGCTGATGACGGCGACCAGGTCGGCGCCGGCGGCGACCAGCGATGGCGCATTGTCCGCGGTGATCCCACCGATCGCCACGCGCGGCAGGCCAAGGTCCGCGCTGTCGCGCAACAGGTCCAGCGATGCGCGACGCGCATGCGGCTTGGTCGGAGACGCGAAGAACGCACCGAATGCGAGGTAGCCCGCGCCTTCGGCGGCAAGGCGGCGGGCGCGGTCGATGTCGTCGTAGCAGGACACGCCGATGATCGCGCGATCGCCCAGGAGCGTCCGCGCCGATGCGATGTCGCCATCGGCCTCGCCCAGGTGTACGCCATCGGCATCGAGTTCCCTGGCAAGCGCTGGATCGTCATTGACGATGAGGGGCACACCAGCGTGGTTGCATGCGTGTCGCAGGCGCCGGCCTGCGTCGCGCAGGGAATCGACGTCCATCGCCTTGTTGCGCAACTGCAGGCAGGACGCGAATGCCAGCAATGGCGTGGTGCGCGCAAGCAGCCGTGCCGGGTCGGGATCGTCGGGCGTGATCAGGTAAAGGCCGCGTTTCAGTGGGTTCGAAGGCATCGCGCTTCCGCAGGCCGGCGCAGGGTGGGACAATCGATGCCGACCCCGCCATTATCGCCCCGATGACCGCCTCCGAATCCGACGTTCCGTACCGCCAGTGGATGTGCGTGGTCTGCGGCTTCATCTACGACGAGGCCTTGGGCCTGCCGGAAGACGGCATCGCTCCCGGTACGCGCTGGGAAGACGTGCCCGATACCTGGACCTGTCCCGATTGCGGGGTGAGCAAGGACGATTTCGAACCGGTCGAGGCCTGAGCCGGGTTATTTCGCCGGCTTGATCGCAGGGCTGAAGCGCATCTCCGCGCCATCCTTGAGGCCCAGGCGTGCGGCTTCGCCGGCATTGAGTTCCAGCACGTAGCGCGCTGGCGCATCGCTGGGGTACGACGGGCACGCATCGCCCAGCGAACACGTGGGAACGTCGCGTTGCTGCGCGACCAGCTTGCGTTCGCTGTCGAAGTAGAGGATGTCGAGCGGGATCTTCGTGTTCTTCATCCAGTACGCCTGCGGCTCCTCGGCGTCGTGGATGAAGAGCATGCCGTGGTCGCTGGCCATCGTGTCGCGGAACATCAGGCCACGCGCGCGCTCGGCGTCGTCGTCCGACACTTCGACAACGTAGCGCTGGCCACCGATCTCCACCCATGGTTGCGAGGCGCCCGCGCAACCGGAGATGCCGCAGGAAACGAGCAGGACGAGTGCGTACAAGCGCATGCGAGGAGTCCATCGATTTAAGCAGCGCGCACCATGCGCGCGAAGCACGGATTGCGTCAAGGCACAAGACTTCCAAGCGGTTGAAGCTTGTTGCATGATGCGCGCCCGCTTCACCGCCGGCCTGGCCGCACGGATGAATCGGGCGAAAAAAATCATCACAGGGTGTTGACGGCAACAAAAACCCTTGTATGATG
>DAOOCX010000056.1:0-15040 GCA_035408605.1 Thermomonas sp.
TTCGGCAAGCCGGCACTGACGATGACCCTGCTCGGCCGGCTTGCCGCGCGCAGCGATGCGCGCGTGCTGTTCGCCTGGTGCGAGCGGTTGCCGGATACCTCGCCGCCGCGCTTCGCCCTACATGTGCAGGCCGCGCCGGAGGCGGTGGGCGATGCCGATCCGGCGCATGCCGTGGCCGCGCTCAATGCCGGCGTCGAAGCGATCGCGCGGCGGGACTTCGCGCAGTACCAATGGACCTACAAGCGCTATACGCTGCGCCCGCCGGGCAGCGGCGAAGCCAATCCCTACCTGGACCTGTACCGATGAGCGACAGCCCCGACGCGCACGCCCCGGACCCGGCGATCGACTGGCACGCGCCACCCGCGCGCGCGGTGCGCCTGCACGCCACCACCAACGCGCTCTGGTTCGCCGTGATCCCGCTGCTGGCGTTCGCGATCCCGCTGTTCGCCGCGGATGGCGAGCAACGGCTGCGCATGCTGGCCTGGTACGTGGGGGTGACCGTCGCGGCAGCATTCGCGGGCGCCTATTTTGGCGCGCGCCTGCGCCACCAGCGCTGGAGGCTGGACGCTGCCGGCCTGTGGCTGCGCCAGGGCCGCCTGTGGTGGCGCGAGACCCACGTGCCGAACAGCCGCGTGCAGCACGTCGACCTCAAGCACGGGCCGCTGGAGCGCCGCTTCGGGCTGGCCACCCTGGTCGTGCACACCGCTGCCGTGCACCTGAGCGGGATCACCGTGCGCGGACTGGACGAAGCCGATGCCGAGCAACTTCGCGGCACCCTGGCCAAGCAACTCGACGATGCCGGCGACGCGCTGTAGGCGATGAACGATCCCGCCATCGACACCGCCGCATTGCCGCAGGACGGGCTGGAACATCGGCTGCATCCGCTGTCGTGGCTGTTCGTCCTGCTGGCGCATCTCTGGCAGTTCATCCCCGCCCTGGTCCTGTTGCTGTTCGCCGGGCGCGGCGACCGCAACGACCTGTACGGATTGATCGCGGTCATCGTGCTGGTGGTCCTGTCGCTGGCGCAGTACTTCACCTACCGCTATCGGCTGCGCAGCGATGCCATCGTGGTGCGCAGCGGCTGGCTGCACCGCAGCGTGCGCGAGATCCCGTACGCGCGCATCCACAACGTCAACCTGCACCAGTCGCTGCTGCACCGCCTGGTCGGCGTGGCCGAGGTGCGCCTGGAATCCGCCGGCGGGATCAAGCCGGAAGCGCAGATGCGGGTGTTGCGGCTGGACCAGGCGGAAGCGCTGGAGGCACTGGTGCGCCAACGCGGGCATGCCGCCGGCGGCGACGCGCCGCAGGCCGATGCGCTGGAAGCGCCGCCGTTGCTGGCGATGTCGAATGGCGAAGTCCTGCGGCTGGGGCTGATCTCCAACCGCGGCATGCTGGTGGTGGCCGCCGCCGCCGGTGCGCTGGCGCAGGCCGGCGACAATGTGTTCGGCATGCTGGTCGAGCGCTGGGGCAAGGCCGTGTTCGGCTGGTTCACCGGGTTCGCCGGCGAGCATGCGCACGACAGCCCCGTGGCCATCGGCCTGGCGGTGGCCAGCATGGTGGTGGTCGCGCTGGTGCTGGTGCGCCTGCTGTCGGTCCTGCTCGCCTTCCTGCAGTACCACGGCTTCACCCTGCGCGAGGACGACGCCCGCATCCGCGTCGAACGCGGCCTGCTGGCCCGCTACCGCTCCAGCGCGAAGCGCCGGAGGATCCAGTCGTGGTCGCTGCACGAAGGCGTGCTGCACCGCTGGTTCAAGCGGCGCAGCCTGCGCGTGCAGACGGCGTCCGGCCAACGCGGGGAAGGTGCGCAGCGTTCGCTCAAGGAACTTGCCCCGATCGCCACCCCGGCGGAGTGCGATGCACTGATCCGGCACTTCCTGCCCGAGGCCGGCTGGGACGCGCTGGCCTGGCAACCGCTGCATCGACATGCCTGGTGGCGCATCGCCGTACCCGGCCTGCTGCTGGTGCTGGTCGGCACGGCGGCCCTGGCCTGGCATGTCGGCGCGACGGGCTTGCTCGCGCTGGCCTTGCTGCCGTTGCAACTGTGGCGCGCGCATCGCATCGCCGATGCCTGCGGCCATGCCTGCAACGACCGGCTGGTCGCCTGGCGCACGGGCTGGCTGTCGAAGCGCTGGAGCTTCGCCGAGATCGGCAAGATCCAGGCGGTCCGGCTGGCGCAATCGCCGCTGGACCGCCGGCTGGGCATGGCCAGCCTGTTGCTGGATACCGCCGGGGCCTCGGCGTTCGGCGCGCCCCTGTACCTGCGGCAGCTGCCGGCCGACGTGGCCCGCGACCTGTCAGCGCGGCTGGTAGCGCAACTGGCTCGCCGCCGGGTCTAGCGGAATCTGCTGCGCCGGCAAGGCGCGCCAGTCGCCCGCTCGCCAGACCTGGATCCAGCGCTTGCGGAAACGCTGCTGCAGGAGCGGCTGGGGGTCACCGGGCTCGCGCCATTCGTCGCGCCAGTTCACCACGATCAATGCCTGCGGATGTGCGCTGGCCCAGGTCCGCGCGCCGGCTTCGTCGAGTGCCGCCAGTGGCACCTGCAGGCGACCGGCGAAGTGGAACTGCAACTGGTATTCGCCGAGGAACGCGACCGGCGTGCCCCTGCGCTGGGCCTCGCCCAGCAGCTGCGCGGTCGGGGTGAAATCGAACTGGTCGCGGATCAGCGGCGTCGCCCCGGCATGCAGCAGGCCACAGGCCATCAGCACGCCGGCGGCCAGCACCGGCAGCCGACGCCAGCGCAGCATCGCCAGCGCCACCAGCAGCATCGCGCCACCCGCCGCCGGCAGCGACCAGCCCAGTTGCGCGGGGAATGGCAGGGTGATGCGCCCGGCGTATAGCGGGAACGCCAGCAGGAACAACGCAACGACCAGCACCACGACACCTGGCGCGGCGCCGAGTCGCGGGCGCGCATCCGCGGCGACCGCCAGCAACAGGGCGAAGCCGGCGAAATCCGGCAGCAGGTAGTACGGCTGCTTGCCGCTGATCAGGCTGAAGCACAGCACCATGCCGATCACCCAGGCCCAGGCGAACCGGTTGGCGGGGTCGCGCCACAGGGCGGGCACCTGCCGCCACCACCAGCCCTGCCACCACCACGGCGCCATCAGCACCAGCAGCGTCGGCGCGTACCACCACCACGGCTCGGCATGGTCGAAGCTGTCCTTGATCCGCCCCGCGGTCTGGGTGACCAGCAGCGCCTCGCGGTATTCGGGATCGCCCAGCAGCAGCGCCGGCAGCAGCCACAACGCGAACAGGACGATGCCGCCCAGCAGGGCCAGCAGCGCGGACTTGGCGAAACGCCGACCCTCGGCTTGCGCCGCCGGATGCCACCAGCGCGCCGCCAGCAGCGGCACGCCCAGGTGCAGCAATGCGACCGGACCCTTGGCCAGCAGGCCGAAGCCGATCGCCAGCGCCACCCCGGGCCACCACGGCCGCCACGCCTCGCCGTCGCGCCGGCACAGGGCGATCAGCCCACCCAGCACCGCCACCGCGAGCGGCAGCTCGTACATGACCTGCAGGCCGAACAGGAAGAAGTACCAGAAGCCCGCCATCGCCCATGCGGCATTCGCGGCGATGCCGACGCGTTGCGGGTACAGGCGTCGCGCGAGCACGCCGGCCTGCGCGACTACGATGCCCCCCAGCAGCACCATCAGCAGGCGCGGCCAGACGTCATTGACGCCGCCGACCAGCCAGCCGGCGTGGATCAGCCACGGCAGCAGCGGCGTCTTGTGCGAATACGGCGCGCCGTTGAACAACGGCACCAGCCAGCTGCCGCGGTCCCACATCTCCCACGCCACCGCCAGGCTGCGGGTGGAATACAGCGGCACCGGCCCGTGCAGGAAGATCGAGACCAGCGCGACCGCGGTCCAGGCCAGCACGGGAAGACGGAGGTCGCGCAAGGCGGGGGACCGGATCATGGCGCGCAAGGATAGGGCACGGACGCGCCCGCATCGGCGACAATCGAACGCCCCACGGCGCGCATCGATTCCCCATGGCAGACACCATCCTGGTCACCGGCGGCGCCGGCTACATCGGCTCGCAGATGGTCAAGGCGCTGCGCCAGGCCGGCTTCCGACCGGTGGTGCTGGACGACCTCAGCAGCGGCCATCGCAGCGCGGTGCGCGACGAGGAACTGCACGTGGGCGACGTGGGCGATGCCGCGTTCGTCGATCGCGTGCTGGCCGAGGTGCGGCCCGCGGCGGTGATGCATTTCGCCGGCTTCATCCAGGTCGGCGAATCGGTGGTCGATCCCGGCAAGTACTTCCGCAACAACGTCACTGCCACGCAGACCTTGCTCGACGCGATGCGTGTGCACGGCATCGCCCGTTTCATCTTCTCGTCCACCGCGGCGATCTTCGGCGAACCGCAGTACGTGCCCATCGACGAAGCGCACCCGAAGGCGCCGATCAATCCGTACGGGCGCAGCAAGTGGTTCGTCGAGCAACTGCTGGAGGACTACGACCACGCCTACGGTTTGAAAGCGGTCTGCCTGCGCTACTTCAACGCCGCCGGCGCCGATCCCGACAACGAGATCGGCGAGCGCCACGATCCGGAAACCCACCTGGTGCCGCTGATCCTGCAGGTGGCGTCGGGCCGTCGCCCGCACATCGGCGTGTACGGCGACGACTACCCGACCGCAGACGGCACCTGCGTGCGCGACTACGTGCACGTGTCCGACCTCTGCGACGCCCACCTGCTGGCCCTGCGCCAGTTGCTGGGCGGTGCCGGCAGCGCGCGCTACAACCTGGGCAACGGCAACGGGTTTTCGGTGCGCGAAGTGATCGACACCGCCCGCCGGATCACCGGCCATCCGATCCCGGTGGTGATGGAGCCGCGTCGCGCAGGCGATCCGCCCGCGCTGGTGGCGGATGCCGCGGCCGCGCGCGCCGCACTGGGCTGGACGCCGCGCTATGCGGACCTGCAGACCATCGTGGCCCATGCCTGGGCCTGCGAGCAGCGGATCGCGGCAGAGCGGGATCACCCGCGCCCCGCCAGCGACAGGAACAAGTCCTCGTAACGCCGGTTCATCAGCGCGCGGCCGTGGCGTTGCAGCGCGACCTGTCGCGCCGTCGCCGCCATCCGCGCGGCGCGCCCGGGATCGCGCAGGACGCGCTCCAGCGCATCGGCCATCGCGACCGGATCGGATTCGGCGACCAGCAGGCCATCGACGCCGTCTTCCAGCACCTCGCGCACGCCGGGCACCGCGCTGCCGACCACGGCGCAGCCGGCGGCCATGCCCTCCAGCAGGGCCAGCGGCATGCCTTCGTAATGGGTGCCGAGCACGGCCAACTGGTGGGTCATCAACAACTCGGGGACGTTGCGCACCACGCCCAGGAAGCGCACCTGTGCAGCAATCCCGAGTTCATCCGCCAGTCGCTCCAGCGGCTTGCGATGCAGGTCCTTGCCGCCCCCGGCGAACAGCAGCGACGGCGACAGGCCGCGCGCGCGCAACAGGGCCAGCGCACGCAGCACCGTCGCGTGGTCTTTCTGCTTGGAGAAGCGCGCCACCATGACGATGCCAGGGATGCGTTGCGCGAACGGATGCGCATCGGCATCGGCGAACGGTTCCAGGCGCACGCCGTTCGGAATGGCGATGGTGCGCTCGGCCGGCATGCCCATCGCCAGCAGCGCCTGGCGCACGCCTTCCGAACAGCCGACGATGCGGTCGGTGCGGCGCGCCAGCCAGCGCGCCTGCGCACGCCGCCACGCCGTGTAGCGCTCGCGGGTGTTGTGCTCGACATGCACGAGGTGCGGCACCTTCGCCAGCAACCCGGCGTAACGGCCCCACAGGTGTTCGCTGAAGCCGTGCGCGACCAGCACGTCCGGCTTGAAGCGCTTGCACACGCTCACCAGCGCCGAGATGGTCGCCGCATGCGACCAGCCTGCGACGAGCTCCAACGGCACGCCGGCTTTGCGCAATTCCACGATGCGCGAGGGATCGGCGTGGCGCTTGCGCCGCAGCACCAGCAAGGGCTCGATGGCGTCGCCCTCGCGCGCGGCGTTGACCAGTTGCACCGCGACCTGGGTGGCGCCGCCGGAAAAACCGCCGGTCACGAAATGCAGCACGCGCACTGGCGTCATCGGCAGGCCCGGGTTGCAGCGGCGGGCAGCAGCCACCAGCGCCGACGGTTGGCGTTGCCCATGTCGCGCGACAGCGCCTTGTCCACGCACGCCGGCAAGCCCTCGCCCTCGACCAGCAACCAGCGCGACGAGGGCGCCTGCCGCTGCCACGCCAGTGCATCGACGAATTGCAGCGCGGGGTCGCGCTTGAAACCGAAGTCCTTGGCTGGCCGATCGGCCATCAGCAACTGCTGCTCGCGCCAGCCGACCAGGCCGAGTTGCGCATCGGGCCCGAGCACCGTGCCGACCTCGCGCATCAATCCACGCGAGGACGAACCGTCGTTGAGCAACGGCGCGCCGACCAGCGAGTACAGCACCCACAACGTGGCCAGCATCGCCACCAGCGCCGCCTGCGCGCGGCGACGGCCGCACCACAGCAAGGCACCGATGCCGACAGCGCCGGTGGCGACGAACATCGCGGCCAGCCCGTGCGCGACGGCGGCATCGCGGCCTTCCATGAACCTGCGCTCGAAGCCGGGCTCGCCGAACAGCATCGCCAGCCCCGCGCCCAGCAACGCCAGCGAGAACACCCCGACGAACCCGGTGAGCACCCGTTGCGCATTGCGCTTGCGCAGGATGCCCGGCAACAGCGGCGCCAGCGCCAGGCAGAGCATCGGCAGCGCCGGCAGGATGTACATGTCGCGCTTGCCGGACGGGATGCTGAAGAACACGAACACCAGCAACACCCACGCCAGCGGCAGCAGATAACGCGCGTCGCGACGCTGCAGGCGACGACGCCACGCCGGGATCGCCCACGGCAGCGCCAGCATGGTCGGCAGCCATGCGGTCAGCGCGACCTCGATGAAGTACCAGGGCGGCTGGCCGTGGTGCCAGGCATTGGCATAGCGGGTCACGGTCTGCCGCAACAGGATGTCGTCGACGTAGGCGCGGTAGTCCGGACCGCCGTTGCCGAGCGCCGCCAGCAACATCGGCACCAGCCACACCCCGCAGGCGGCGAGGAAGGCCAGCGGGCCCAGCCAGAACTTGCCACTGCGGGCATGCAACCGGACGCCCGGCCAGCCACGCAAGGAGGCGAACGCGATCGGCAGCAGCATCAGCAGCGCGATCACGCCCACGCCCTTGCTGATCGTGCCGAGCCCCGCTGCCGCCCAGCCCAGCGCCCACATCCGCCAGTCCGGGCCGCGCAGCGCATGGCGCAACAGGCCATAGCAGGACAGCGTGATCCAGAACACCACCAGCGGATCGATCTGCGCCTTCTTCGCCTGCCAGGTGAACTGGATGGTGAGGAGCACCGCCCAACCGGCATACAGGCCGATGCGCCGCGTCCACAGCCGCGCGCCGAGGTCGGTGACGCACCACAGCGTGCCCAGCGCCGCGAGCAGCGAGGGCAGCAGGAAGGCGATACGCAGGTTGCCGGTCAGCCACAGGAACGCCGCCTGCAGCCACATGAACAGCGGCGGCTTGTCCGAATACAGCTCGCTGCCGCGATGCGGGAACAGCCAGTCGCCACTTTCCACCATCTGCTTCGCGACCAGCGCGAAGCGCGGCTCGTCCGCCGGCCATGGATCGCGCAGGCCCAGGCCGGTGCCGAGGATCAACAGGGCGAACAGCCAGAACAACCAGGTGTCGCGACGGGTTTGGGTCATCGCGGGATCATAACGACGCGCGGTTACGCCTTGCTCAGCCGCGCATAGAAGAAGCCGTCCATGCCGTCATCGCCGGGCAGTCGCTGGTGGCCACTGCCGGTGTCGCGGCCGAAGGCGTCATCCAGCGGCTCCAGCCGTGCGCCCGGCGTGCGCGCCAGGAACGCATCGACCTGCGCCGCGTTTTCCGCGCGCAGGATCGAGCAGGTGGCGTAGAGCAACACCCCGCCCGCTGCCAGCAACGGCCAGGCCGCGTCGAGCAGCTTCGCCTGGGTGTCGACCAGGGCATCGATGTCGGCCTCGCGCCGGTGCAGCAGGATGTCCGGCTGGCGGCGCACGATGCCGGTGGCGCTGCACGGCGCGTCGATCAGGATCGCGTCGTACGGCACGCCATCCCACCACGCGTCCGGCTTGAGCGCATCGGCAGTGCGCGTGTCGATGTCGAGTCCGATCCGCGCGAACGTCTCCTGCATCCGCCGCACCCGCCGCGCGTCCACGTCGAGCGCGGTGATGCGCAGCGTCGGATCGCGTTCGGCCAGGTGCGCGGCCTTGCCGCCGGGCGCGGCACAGGCATCCAGGACGCGCGCACCGTTCGGCGGTGCCAGCGCATCGGCCACCGCCTGCGCGGCACCGTCCTGCACCGAGGCCGCGCCAGTATCGAACGCCGGCAATTCGTGCACCGGCAGCGCGGTGTCCAGCCGCAAGGCATCGGCCAGCGCCGGCGATACCTGGGTGGCGATGCCGGCGTCGTGCAACTGCGCAGCGTAGGCATCGCGCGCCTGCAGGCGACGGTTCACCCGCAGCCACATCGGCGCTTCCTGCGCACTGCCGGCGAAGATCGCCTCGGCCTGTGCGGGCCAGTCGTCGCGGATGCGCTGCGCCAGCCAAGCGGGCCACGCGGTCTCGCTGCCAGCCTGCGGCAGGCCCTCGCGCTGCGCGCGACGCAGCACGGCATTGACCAGGCCGGCCTGGTGCGGGCGCCCCAGCGCGCGCGCCGCATCCACGCTGGCCGCCACCGCGGCATGCGCGGGCAAGCCGATTTCCAGCTGGGCGAAGCCGGCGAGCAGCAACGCGCGCAATTCGTGGTCGCGGGCCTCCAGCGGCTTGGCCACCCATTGCGCGAGCGCTGCATCGAAACGCGCGCGCTGGCGCAACGCGCACATCACGATGGCCTCCACCAGCGCGCGGTCGCGCGGATCCTCCAGCGCGGGCAGGGCCGCCGCCAGCGTCGCCTTCAGCGAGCGACCACGGTGCAGGACCACGTCGAGCACGCGCGCCGCACTGACCCGGGCATTGACCCCGGCGCTCATGCGGCGGGGTTGCGGCGGGCGTTGAGGTAGTCGGCCGCAGTGATCGCCTTGCCGCCCTCCCGCTGCAGCACGCGGATCCGCAATACGCCGCTGCCGCAGGCAATGTCGATCCCGTCGCGGCCGCTGCGCAGGACCTCGCCGGGCTGCGCGCCGTGCACCTCGTCCAGCGCGACCGCACCGTGGATGCGCACGCGTTCGCCGAGCAGCATGGCGTCGGCCATCGGCCACGGGTTGAGGGCCCGGACCTTGTTCGCGAGCGTGGTCGCCGGCAGCGACCAGTCCAGCCTGGCCTCGGCCTTGTCGAGCTTGCGGGCGTAGGTCGCGCCTTCCTCCGCCTGCGGATGCGGCGGCAACTGGATGGTGGCGCGCAACAGGCCCAGCGCATCGCCGAGCACGCGCGCACCGAGTTCGCTGAGGCGGTCGTGCAGTTGCCCGCCGGTCTCGGTGGGACCGATGTCGACCGCCTGCGCCAGCAGGACCGGACCGGTATCCAACCCCTTTTCCATCTGCATCAGGCAGACGCCGGTGCGATCGTCGCCGGCTTCGATCGCGCGCTGGATCGGCGCCGCGCCGCGCCAGCGCGGCAGCAGCGAGGCGTGCACGTTCCAGCAGCCATGCACCGGGATGTCGAGCACCGACTGCGGCAGCAGCAGGCCATAGGCCACCACCACCATCAGGTCCGGCTGCAGCGCGCGCAGCTCGGCCTTCGAGGCGGCGCTGCGGAAATTCTCGGGCTGGTGGACCGGGATGCCGCGCTGCACGGCTTCCAGCTTGACCGGCGACGGTTGCAGGCCGCGGCCGCGACCGGCTGGCCGGTCCGGCTGGGTGTAGGCGGCCACGACCTCGCCATGGCGCGCGCAGGCGCGCAGGCAGGGCACGGCGAATTCCGGCGTGCCGGCGAAGACGATCCTCAAGCGCGGTTCTCCAAACGTGGACGGCGGCGTGGCGACAGGTTCGCCGGTGACCGCCGATCCGGGGCGGGTCAGGCGGCGCGGCGCGCCTTGGCCAGCTTCTTGCGGACCATCTCCCGCTTCAGCGGGCTGAGGTAGTCGACGAACAGCTTGCCGTCCAGGTGGTCCATCTCGTGCTGGATGCAGACCGCCAGGACGCCGTCGGCCTCCAGGGTGAACGGCACGCCGTGGCGGTCGAGGGCATCCACCGTGATCACGTCGCTGCGCGTGACGTCGGCGTAGATGCCGGGCACCGACAGGCAGCCTTCCTGGTAGACCTGCTCGCCCTGGCGGGCGCCGATCACCGGGTTGACGAACACCAGCGGCCGGCTTTTGTCCTCGGTCACGTCAATCACCATGAAGCGCTTGTGCACGTCCACCTGGCTGGCCGCCAGGCCAATGCCCGGGGCGTCGTACATGGTCTCGAACATGTCGTCGAACAGCCGCTGCAAGGCGGGTTCGGCCAGTTCGGAGGGGGCAACGGCGACCGCCTTGGTGCGCAGGCGCGGGTCGGGGAATTCGAGGATGGGGAGCAGGGCCATGGCGGGGCGTCCGGGACGTGATCGTCCGTATTTGCGACAGTCTTCGCGATTGTACCCGCCCGGGACTGAGCCGAGGCTTGCCAGCGCAGGCGGTTTGTGGACTATAGTGAGTCGGCTTCAGGGGGTTTTTTACCAAGGGAAGCGGGGAGATGGCTGCCATGCTTGAACGTGTTTCTGAGACGTTGCGTCCTGCCGTGCCGCGTGCACGCGGCGTACGCACAATGCTTGCCGTCGCCCTGCTGACGGTGGCGAGTTTCGCCGCCGCGGTGGAGTTGCGCGGCGATCATCCCGACACCTACGTGGTGAAGCGTGGCGACACGCTCTGGGACATCGCCGGTCGTTTCCTGCAGCGGCCGTGGCTGTGGCCGGAAATCTGGCAGGCCAACCCGCAGGTCAAGAACCCGCACCTGATCTACCCGGGCGACGTGCTCAGCCTGGCCTACCTGGATCGCGTCGCGATGCAGCCCGGCCAGCGCAGCGAGAGCCCGGTCAATGCGGTCAACCTGTCCGAGATCGAGCCGTTCCTGAAGGACCTGCGGATCGTCGACAGCCTCGATGGCCTGCCCTACGTGGTCGGCCTGGAAGACGACCGCCTGCGCAGCTCGCGTGGCCAGGTTGCCTACATCAAGGGCCTGGAAGGCATCGCCCCCGGCCAGCGCTACCTGGTGGTCCGCCCGGAGAAGCGCTACCGCTTCGTCGAGCGCGCCGGGCTGTGCTGCGACCTGTTCCAGAGCGAGGATCTCGATGCCCGCGGGGATACGTTCCGCGGCACCGGCGAGTTCTGGACCAATGCCGTGTTCCCGAGCAAGAACACCGAGATGCTCGGCTATGAGCTGATCACCCAATCCACCGGCACGGTGACTCGTGGCGAAGTGGCTGGCATCCAGGCCTCGACCCTGCTGCTCGACGCCGAGGGCCGCGACGTCCGCGTCGGCGACCGCCTCATCCCGGTCGAGGCGCAGCCGTACGACCTGCAGTTCTTCCCGCACCCGCCGAAGGAACAGCAGAAATACGGTCGCCTGACGGTGATGTCGGTGGCGGACAAGTACCGCACCGGCGGCCCGCACGACGTGATCGCGATCTCCGGCGGTTCCCGCGAAGGCATCGACAACGGCACCGTGTTCTCGATCTGGCGGCGCGGCAGTTCCACCGTCGACACCATCAAGGACGGCCTGGACAAGGACGAGTCCCTGACCCTGTTCGAATCCAAGGTGCGCCTGCCGGACGAGTTCGCCGGCCATGCGATGGTGTTCCGCACCTTCAACAACGTC
The DNA here is from genome assembly GCA_035408605.1 of Thermomonas sp. Classification (GTDB taxonomy): domain Bacteria; phylum Pseudomonadota; class Gammaproteobacteria; order Xanthomonadales; family Xanthomonadaceae; genus Thermomonas. Next base: position 11,795 of record DAOOCX010000056.1, read on the forward strand.
AGCTACGCGCTGGTGATGAGCAGCGTCAAGCCCACCATGATCGGCTACGAGCTGAAGCATCCGGACGCGCCGTACTGATCGCGGCTTGAGGAAGCGGGGTTTCCTGACCCCGGCACGCGACGGCGCCCGAGGGCGCCGTCGTCGTTTGCGGCGGATGCTGGCGGCATGCCGATCACGCCCGAACATGCCTCCCTGTTGCGCCTGCTGCTCAGCGGTGCCCCGGCCAGCGCCCTGCGCCGCCTGCTGGACACCCACGGCAGCGCCGAGGCCAGCTGCCGCGCCGGCCTGCGCGACTGGACCAGCCATGGCCTGGACGCCGATGCCTGCAAGGCGATCCGCACGCCGGATCCGCAGGCACTGGCCCGCGGCGAGCACTGGCTCGACGTCGACAACCACCACCTGCTCGGCTGGCGCGACGACGCCTACCCGCCGCTGCTCCGGCGGATCGCATCCCCACCGGCGATGCTGTTCGTCGCCGGCGACCCCGGCCTGCTGTGGCAGCCATCGGTCGCGGTCGTCGGCAGCCGGGCGGCGACTGCCGGCGGCTGCGCGAACGCAGCCCTGTTCGCCCGCGCGCTGGCCCAGGCGGGCCTGTGCGTGGCCAGCGGTCTGGCGGCGGGGATCGATGCGGCCGCCCACCACGCCGCGCTCGATGCCACCGGCTCGACGGTGGCGGTGCTCGGCACCGGGCCGGACATCGCCTACCCGATCCAGCATCGTCCGCTGCTGGACCGGCTTGCCGCCGCCGCGGCGGTCGTCAGTGAACATGCGCCGGGGACCGGACCGCTGCGCCAGTATTTCCCCAGCCGCAACCGGATCCTGGCCGGGATGAGCCTGGGCACGCTGGTGGTGGAAGCCGCCGACAAGTCCGGCGCCCTGATCACGGCCCGCCTGGCCGCGGAGATGGGCCGCGAGGTGTTCGCCATCCCCGGCTCGATCCACAACCCGATGGCCCGCGGTTGCCACCGCCTGCTGCGCGAGGGCGCCCAACTGGTGGAGTCGCCGGCCGAGGTGCTGGACGCGCTGGCACCCTTGGTGGTCGACCTGGCCCGGGCCTTGCGCGGGCAACTGGAGCCGCGTCGGGCGATACCGACCGACGCCGTCCAGGGCGCGATGGACGGCGACTCGGACTACAACCGGTTGTGGCAGGCGATCGGACATGACCCAACCGGTATGGATGACTTGGTGGTGCGTACCGGATTGACGGCCGCGACCCTGTCCTCCATGCTGCTGGCGCTGGAGCTCGACGGGCGGATCGCGGCGGAACACGGTCGCTACGCCCGGATCGGGGCCTGACAGCGGTTCACGGCGCCCGAGGGCGCAGGCCGGGGGACATGAAAGAAAGCATCCTGGATGTCCTGCTCTACCTCTTCGAGCATTATTTCGCCAACGACGCGATCCTCACCGGCGACGACTTCACCGCGCTGGACAGTCCACTGGTCGGGGAACTGACCGAAGCCGGGTTCTCCGGCGCCGAGATCCGCAAGGCCTTCGACTGGCTCGACACCCTGGCGCGCCAGCGCCCCGCCGTCGACCAGCCGCGGATAAACGGGCCGACCCGGATTTTCCACGGCAGCGAACTCGACAAGCTGGACGTCGAATCCCGCGGCTTCCTGCTGTTCCTGGAACAGCACGGCGTGCTGGACGCCGGCCAGCGCGAACTGGTGCTGGACCGGGCGATGGCGCTCGACCAGGACGAGCTGGACCTGGACGACCTCAAGTGGGTGGTGCTGATGGTGCTGTTCAACCAGCCGGGCTCGGAAGCGGCCTACGCGTGGATGGAAACGCAGATGTTCCTTGACGAACCGGAGCCGGTGCATTGAACACGGTCGATCCCCTGCCGGCCGAAGGCCAAGGCTCGCTCTACGCCCCGCCGACCGCCGCAGTCGAGGACGTGGGCGACGGCTTCCGCGTCGGTGGCGAGGTGGTCTATGCCGGATTCTGGCGTCGCGCGGCGGCACTGTTCATCGATTCCACGCTGGTCGGCGTCGCCTACTACGCCGTCATCATCGCCGGGATGCTGGTGGTGGGGTTTGGCAGGCTGTCCGCCTTCGAGGGCGCCGATGCGCCCGGCATGGGCGCGATCGGCGGGTTCCTGGCCGTGATGTATCTCGCCTACCCCGTGATCAGCGCGCTCTATTACGTGGGCATGGAGTCCTCGGGGACGCAGGCCACGCTGGGCAAGATGGCCGTCGGCATCAAGGTCACCGACGCCGATGGTCGCCGCCTGGGCCGGGGACGGGCGCTGGGGCGCTGGGCCTCCCACCTGCTGTGCTACCTCACGCTCTACATCGGCTACATCATGGCCGGCTTCACCGAGCGCAAGCGCGGCCTGCACGACATGGTGGCGAGCACGCTGGTGGTCGATCGCTGGGCCTTCACCGACGACCCGGGACGCCAGCGCAAGGGCCTGGGGACGGTGGCGATCATCGTCCTTGTCCTGGGGGCCCTGCTGATCGTGGCCTACATCGGGATCGTGCTGGCGATCGCCCTGCCGGCCTACCAGACCTACCTGGAGCGCGCTGCCACGGGCAGCTGAATCGGCTCCCGGCGGCGCCTTGCCGGCCGCCGGCCGGCGGCAAAGGCTTGACACGGGCCCCGGCCCGTGAGTCCACTGTAAAAGAGACGAATCGAGCGCCCGGGGCCAACCACCCCGGGCGTTGGCTTCTGCGGCGGCGGCTCCGACCCGGATGCCACACCGCCTCCACCGACCTCCCGGAAGCTGCGCCGCATGCCCAAGAACCTGCTCGTCGTCGAATCGCCCGCCAAGGCCAAGACGATCAACAAATACCTCGGCAAGGACTTCACCGTCCTCGCCAGCTACGGGCACGTCCGTGACCTGGTGCCGAAGGAGGGCGCGGTCGATCCCGAACACGGCTTCGCCATGCGCTACGACCTGATCGAGAAGAACGAGAAGCACGTCGAGGCCATCGCCAAGGCCGCCAAGGGCGCGGACAACCTGTTCCTGGCGACCGACCCGGACCGCGAGGGCGAGGCGATCAGCTGGCACATCGCCGAGATCCTGCGCGAGCGCGGGCTGGTCGGCGACAAGCCGCTGCAGCGGGTGGTGTTCACCGAAATCACCCCGCGCGCGATCAAGGAGGCGATGCAGCACCCACGCGCGATCGCCAGCGACCTGGTCGATGCCCAGCAGGCGCGGCGCGCGCTGGACTACCTGGTCGGCTTCAACCTGTCGCCGGTGCTGTGGCGCAAGGTCCAGCGCGGCCTCTCGGCCGGCCGCGTGCA
>DAOOCX010000057.1:0-3670 GCA_035408605.1 Thermomonas sp.
TCAATACCCCGCCGCGTCCAGCGCCTTGTCGGCCTGCGTGCGGCCGATCTCGATGAGTTCCTCGCCGCGCCAGAATTCGTAGAACTGGCAGGCGTCGCGGGGGATGCGGATCAGCAGCTCGGGCGGATCCAGCGCCAGTTGCACGCGGGCGATCTGCGCCTGCATGGTGTCCAGCGAGCGCGACATCGTCTCGGTCAGGCCGATGTGGTGGTCGGGCTTGCCGTCGCCGTCGGCATCGCCGCCGAAATGCTTGCCGATCCAGCGACCGATCACGCCGGGCGCGCTCTCGCCTTCGGTGTCGTCGTTTTCGCTTGGGAGCTCCCCTGGTGGCGAATGCGGCCAGCCGTGCATGTCCACCGCGACCAGGCGATGCGCACCGGAGAGTCGCGTCGCGGTGATCGGCAGCGGCGCCAACAGGCCGCCATCGACCAGTTCGCGTCCGCCCAGCGTGTATGGCGTGAAGATGCCGGGAATCGCGAACGAGGCGCGCAGCGCATCCCACAGGTCGCCGCGGCGCAGCCAGACTTCGCGCTGGCGCATCAGGTCGACCGCCACCGCGGTGAAATCGATCGGCAGGTCCTCGATGCGCGGCGTGCCGACGACCTCACGCAGTTTCTCCAGCAGGCGGTCGCCGGTGAACAGCGCGGGCCGGCCGAAGCCGGGATCGAGCAGGCGCAGCATCGCCCCACGACTGGTGCCGAGCAGCCAGTCGCGCAGCGCATCCAGCTTGCCCGCGGCGCAAGCGCCGCCCACCAGCGCGCCACTGGATGCCCCCGCGATCGCGACGATGCGCAGGCCACGCGCCTGCAGCGCCTCGATCACGCCGATCTGGGCCAGCCCGCGCGCGCCGCCGGCACCCAGCGCCAGCGCGATCGGTTCCTGGCGCGAGGCCGCGCTGACCGGCACCCCGCCCATCACGACGCCTGGTAGTTCCCGAGCGCGAGCTGCAGGTGCGCGCGCGCCTGTTCGCGCAACACCTTCGGCTCCACGATCTCGGCGTCGGCGCCGTAATGCAGCACGTCCATCAGCAGTTCGCGCGGCACCGAATACGGCACCTTCAACTCGTAGCGACCGTCGGGCAGGAAGCGACCCTGCTGCTGCGAATGCCAGTGCTCGTCGGCCACCCAGCGCGCGGCCTTGGCGCTGAACAGGATCGTCGCCCAGCCCTTCGGCGCACCGGAGAAAATGCCGTAGCTGCCGGCCAGGTGCGCGTTGAGCTCCTCGTCGGCCACGTCGCGGGCCACGCCATCCGCGAAGCGCGCACCGCTGATGCGGTCGATGGAGAAACTGCGCAGCTCCTGCTTGGTTTCGTCCCACGCATCCAGGTACCAGTTGTCGCGGTAGTGGGTCAGCCGTTGCGGGCTGACGGTGCGGCGCGTCTTCTCGTCGGTCGAGCGCGCGCGGTAATCGAAGGCCAGCTTGCGCCGCTCCAGCACGCTCGACGCCACGATCCGGAATGCGGGTTCGTCCATCTTTCGAATGCGATGCGGGATCACCCGCACGCGTTCGACCGGCCAGGTCTTGCCGCCGGAATGTGCGTCCAGCAGTTTCTCGACGCGTTGCTGCAGCGGCGCCATCGCCGCCGACAACATGCCGCCGGTGCTGCGCGACAGCAGTTGCTGCGCGGCGAGCAGGGCGTGCAATTCCTCGGAGTTCAGCCACAGGCCGGGCAACTCGAAGCGGTCGGCTTCGTTCTTGTCGTAGCTGAAGCCGGCTTCGCCATCCCCGATCAGCGGGGCCATCAACCCGTCGCGCAGGAAGGCGAGGTCGCGGTACACGGTGGCGCGCGAGCAGCCAAGCTCATCCTGTAGCCGGGCCACGGTCACCGGACGGCGGGACGCCTGCAACACGCGGTGCAGGCCGATGATGCGTTCGTAACGGTCCATGCGACGATTATGCCGCCGATCGCCGAGCTTGGCGGCCGCGCAACAAACACGCGACCTGTCCCGAGGAACCTGCATGCACCCCGCCCGTCATCCGTTGTCACGCCCCCTGCTGGCCATCGCCTTGCTGGCTGCACTCGCCGCCTGCAAGCAGTCCGCGCCGCTGCCCACCTCCGACAGCAAGGACAAGCCCGAACCGGCGGCCGTCTCCCAGGAAGCGATCGCCGTGGCGGCAGCCGCGAACGCCGCACCCGTGGCTTCGCCCATCGTGCCGACGGTGCCGACGCCCCTCGAGGTCAAGGCCGTCGTCGCCGACAAGGCCGCGAAGGACGCGGTCATCGCGGCCATGGACAAGTTCAAGGCCCTGCGTCGCTACCGCATCACCATGATGCGCGGCGATGGCCAGGCGACCCCGACCACCACCACGGTCGACTACGTGGCACCCGATCGCTACCGCGTGGCAACCACTGGCGCGCCCACCCAGGTGGTGATCGGCGACACCCTCTACACCACCGACGCAAGCGGCACCAGGAAGAGCGCGGCACCTGCCGACCGCATCGGCCAGTGGCGCGACCCCGCCGGCCTCCTCGCGGCCGGACGCGATTTCACCGCAGAGGCAGGGCCCAGGCGTTTCGTGTTCGCCATGCCCGCCTCCGAGTACAAGCTCCACGTGACCCGCCCGGTCGCCAGCAACATGAGCGTCTGGATCGGCCCGAAGGGCCTGCCCATCAAGCTGGAAAGCCAGGGCCTCGCCGACGGCAAGCGGGTCACCACCGCGATCCGCTATTCCCACTTCGACAGCGAAGAGATCAAGATCGACGCACCGAAGTAATCCTTCGCTTCGGCCAGTGCGCGCGGCACAATGCGCGCCATGGCCGAACCCGTCCTCAACCCGTCGCCTTCTCCCGGCGACGAGGTGAAAAGCACGACGTGCGTGTGTGCGCTCGCCCGCAGGGCGGCGCGTCGTGACGGCAGCCACCCATGACACAGCCGATCCTCAACCTGTCGCCCTCTCCCGGCGATGAGGTCAAAAGTACGACGTGCTACATGTGTGCCTGCCGCTGCGGCATCAAGGTCTGGCTGGCCGACGGGAAGATTCGCTACATCCAGGGCAACCGAGACCATCCGGTCAACCAGGGCGTGCTCTGCGCGAAGGGTGCGAGCGGGATCATGCAGCACTACTCGCCGGCGCGGCTGCGCAAGCCGCTGCTGCGCGTGGGCGAACGCGGTGCCGGCGAGTTCCGCGAGATCGAATGGGACGAGGCGCTCGACATCGCCACCTCGTGGCTGAAGCCGATCCGCGAACGCAACCCGGATGAACTGGCGTTCTTCACCGGCCGCGACCAGTCGCAGGCGCTGACCGGCTGGTGGGCGCAGCAGTTCGGCACCGTGAACTACGCGGCGCATGGCGGTTTCTGCTCGGTGAACATGGCCGCGGGTGGCCTGTATTCGGTCGGCGGCAGCTTCTGGGAATTCGGCGAGCCCGACTGGGAGCACACGCAACTGCTGATGCTGTGGGGCGTGGCCGAGGACCACGACAGCAACCCGATCAAGCTCGGCCTGGGCAAGCTGAAGCAACGCGGCGCCAAGGTCATCGCGGTCAACCCGGTGCGCAGCGGCTATGGCGCGATCGCCGACGAATGGATCGGCATCCGTCCCGGCACCGATGGCCTGTTCGCGTTCGCGCTGATCCACGAACTGCTGCGGATGGATCGCATCGACCTGGACTACCTGGTGCGCTACGCGAATGCGCACTGGCTGGTGATCGACAACCCCGGCGGCGCGGA
>DAOOCX010000057.1:3770-14981 GCA_035408605.1 Thermomonas sp.
CATCGACATCTCGCCCGCAGTCGTCGGGACTTACACCTTGCCCGATGGCCGCAACGCACGCCCGGTGTTCCAGCTGATCGTCGACCGCTACCTCGATCCGCAGTACGCGCCGGATGCGGTCAGCGAACGCTGCGGCATCCCCGCATCGACGATTCGCCGCATCGCGCGCGAACTCGCGGAAGCCGCGTTCGACAGCAAGCTCGAGCTGCCGATCGCGTGGACCGATGCCTGGGGCCGCGAACACGCCACGATGCAGGGGCGGCCCGTCTCGATGCATGCGATGCGCGGGATCAGCGCGCACAGCAACGGCTTCCACACCTGCCGCGCGCTGCACCTGCTGCAACTGCTGCTGGGCGCGGTCGATGCGCCGGGTTCATTCCGCTACCAGCCGCCGTTCCCCAAGCCGATCCCGCCGGCCAACCGCCCCGGCAAGGCACGCAAACCCGATGGCCTGCTGGATGCCGCGCCGCTGGGTTTCGTGCATGGTCCGGAGGATCTGGTCGTCGACGAACACGGCCAGCCGCGACGGATCGACCATGCGTATTCGTGGGCGTATCCGCTCGCCGCGCACGGGATGATGCACACGGTGATCCGCAACGCCTGGGCCGGCGATCCGTACAAAATCGACACGCTGATGATGTTCATGGCCAACATGAGCTGGAACTCGGCGATGAACACCGGCGAGACCATGCGCTGGCTGACCGACAAGGACGAGGCCGGCGAGTACCGCATCCCGCGGATCATCTATTCCGATGCGTATGCGTCGGAGATGGTCGCGTACGCCGACCTGGTGCTGCCGGACACGACTTACCTCGAGCGCTTCGATGCGATCAGCTTGCTGGATCGCCCGATCAGCGATGCCGACGCGGCCAGCGACGCGATCCGCCACCCGGTGTTCGATCCGGCGACGCAGGCCGGTGACGACGGCCAGCCACGCGACGTGCGCGGCTTCCAGTCGGTGCTGATCGAACTCGGTGCGCGCATCGGCCTGCCGGGCTTGCTCAACGAAGATGGTTCGCCGAAATATCGCGACTACGCCGACTACATCACCCGCCACGAACGCGCGCCCGGCGTGGGCCTGCTGGCCGGTTGGCGTGGCGTGGATGGCAGCGCAGAAGGCAAGGGCGCGCCGAATCCCGCGCAGTTGGAGCGCTACATCGAGCACGGCGGTTTCTGGCATTCGCCGGTGCCGGCATCGGCCCGCTACTACAAGATGGCCAACCGCGATTACCTGCAGTGGGCGCAGCGCTTCGGCTTCGTGCCCACGGCCGAGCCCATCGTGCTGCAGCTGTATTCTGAAACCCTGCAGAAATTCCGCCTCGCCGCGCAGGGCCACGGCCCGCACCAGCCGCCGCCGGAACATCGCCAGCGCGTGGCGACGTATTTCGATCCGCTGCCGATCTGGTACGAGCCGTTCGAGCACGACCAGACCTCGCGCACGACATTCCCGCTCAATGCCGTGACCCAGCGACCGATGTTCATGTACCACGCCTGGGGCAGCCAGAATGCGTGGCTGCGGCAGATCGCCACGCGCAACTACCTGTACCTGCATCCGGACACCGGCGCGCGGCATGGCATCGCCGACGAGGACTGGATCGAGGTCACGTCGCACAACGGCACCATCTCCGTGCAGGCGAAGTTCGCCGCCAACGTGCAGCCGGACACGGTGTGGAGCTGGAACGCGATCGGCAAGCGCAAGGGCGCGTGGACGCTGGCGAAGGACGCACCGGAAGCCACCCAGGGCTTCCTGCTCAATCACCTGATCTCGGACGTCACGCCGAAGGGCGACTACGCGAATGCCGACCCGGTGACCGGCCAGGCCGCCTGGTTCGACCTGCGCGTGTCGATCCGCAAGGCGGGCGCGGAAACGGGCGAGAGCCAACCGCAATTCAAGCCAATCGGCTTCAGCGAAGCGAACGAGGCGCCGTTGCGGTATGGCGCATCGCTTCGCAAAAGGAATGTGAAATGAGCGCAGCGCTGGACTGGTATTTCGACGTCATCTCGCCGTTCGCCTACCTGCAGTGGCGACGCCTGCGCCGGGACCATGCCGACGTAGCGTTGAACCCGAAGCCGGTGCTGCTCGCCGCGATCCTCAACCATGTCGGCCAGCTCGGCCCCGCCGAGATCCCGCAGAAGCGCCGGCATACCTACCGCATCGTGCTGTGGCAGGCGCGCCAGGCCGGCATCCCGCTGGTCTTCCCGCCCGCCCATCCGTTCAACCCGCTGCCGGCCTTGCGCCTGGTCCTGGCCGCGCCGGATCGCGTGGCCGCGATCGATGCGGTGTTCGCCCACATCTGGGAACACGGCAAGCCTGCCGACAGCATCGAGGCGCTGGCGGATGTCGCACGCGGACTCGGCATCGACGATCCCGCCGCCGCCATCGCCCGCGACGAAGTCAAGCGCGAGCTGTTGGCGAACGGCGAGGAAGCGATGCGCCTGGGCGTGTTCGGCGTGCCGACCTTGAAGGTGCGCGATGAATTGTTCTGGGGTTTCGATGCCACCGATCTCGCATTGGCCTATCGCGATGACGTGAACGCGCTGGATGCGGAGATGCGCCGCGTCGACGCGATCCCCGAAGCCGTACAGAGGCGCAGGCCCGCGTGACCGCGCTTCCCCCGCCGTCGAAGAAGAAGCTCGGCTTGGTCATCGACCTCGACACCTGCGTGGGCTGCCATGCCTGCGCGACCAGCTGCAAGGAATGGAACGCCGGCGGGATCGCCGGGCCGCTGACCGACGAGCGTCCGTTCGCCAAGGACCCGCAGGGCGTGTGGTTCAACCGCGTGCACAGCTACGAGCTGGAGGCCGAAGCCGCAACGAAGCAGCCCGCGCAGACCTTGCATTTCCCGCGCAGCTGCCTGCATTGCGAGACGCCCGCCTGCGTGACCGTGTGCCCGACCGGCGCCAGCTACAAGCGCGCCGAGGACGGCATCGTCCTGGTCGACGAGGACAAGTGCATCGGCTGCAAGCTGTGCAGCTGGGCCTGTCCCTATGGCGCGCGCGAGTACAGCGAAGTCGAAGGGGTGATGAAGAAGTGCACGCTGTGCGTGGACCGCATCTACAACCAAAACCTGGACGAAGCCGATCGGCAACCGGCCTGCGTGCAGGCCTGCCCGACCAAGGCGCGGCATTTCGGCGACCTCGGCGATCCGACCTCGAAGGTCTCGCTGCTGGTCGCCGACCGCGGCGGCGTGGCGCTGATGCCGGAACTCGATTACAAGCCGGTCAATCGTTACCTGCCGCCACGCCCGCGCCGCACCGGCGCGGATGAAGCCGACGACGCGCCGGCCTCGCACGACACCGGCAACCTCGCATCGCGCTGGTTGCACCGCCTCCTGAAACGCTGACCCACCCGCACAAGGACACCCACGATGGCCAAGGACACCCCGATCCTCGTCACCACCACGCCCGGCGTCGAAGGCCGTCGCATCGTCGAATACAAAGGCCTGGTCGGCGGCGACGCGATCCTCGGCGCCAACATGTTCCGCGACATGTTCGCCGGCCTGCGCGACCTCGTCGGTGGTCGTGCCGGCAGCTACGAGAAAGTCCTGCGCGGTGCCAAGACCCAGGCGCTGGAGGACATGATCGAAGCCGCCCTCGAGCGCGGCGCGAATGCGATCGTCGGCGTGGACCTGGACTACGAGACCGTGCAGGTGCAGGACGGCGGCGCGATGCTGATGGTCTCGGCGTCGGGCACGGCGGTGGTGATCGAGTGATGGTCGTTCCGCGCCGTTCGATGTTGCCTGCTCGCAGCCATCCATGGCGCAACATGCCCGCCTCCGGAACGCCCGGGGCAGGCGTCCTGCCTGCCCGTCCATGCGATGCGCGCGGCAATGCCGCGCACGCGTGCATCGCATGAACCCCGCGTTTTCCGTCCTGATCTTCACCACCCTGTCCGGCGCCGGCCTGGGCCTGTGGACCTGGCTGGGCCTGCGCATCGCGCTGGGCGAACCGCCACGCGATTTCCAGGCGCTGGGCTGGATCCTGCTGCTGTGCTACGCCGGCATCGCGGTGGCGGTGGGCCTGCTGGCGTCGTTCTGGCACCTGGGCAAGCCGCTGCGTGCGTGGCGGGCGTTTTCGCAATGGCGCACCTCGTGGCTGTCGCGCGAGGGCGTGCTGGCAGTCGCCAGCTTCGTCCCGGCCGCGGCCTTGTTGCTGATGCTGTCCGATGGCACAGGGCCCGGCCGCATCGATCTCGGCGTGCGGGTGGTGGCAGGTGCCCTGGCGCTGCTCAGCCTGGCCACGATCGCCTGCACCGCGATGATCTATGCCTCGCTCAAGCCGATTCCGGCGTGGCGGCATCCGCTGGTGCTGCCCGGTTACCTGCTGTTCGCGCTGCTGACCGGTGGATTGCCGATGCTGCTGTCGACCTGGCCGAATGCAGAAGGCGTGGATCGCATGCTGCCCTGGCTGCTGGTCGCCATCGTGCTGGCCGCGCTGGTGTTGAAGCTCGCGTACTGGCGCGCCATCGACCGCACGCCGTTGCCGCAGTCGCGTGGCGATGCGATCGGCCTGCCGGCTCGCACGCCGTCGGTGTTCGAGCGTCCGCATACCGAAGCCAACTACATCACCCGCGAGATGGCCTTCGCGGTGGCACGCCGCCACGCCAGCCTGCTGCGCATCGCATCGGTCCTGCTGTTCGCTGGCCTGCCGCTGCTGTGCCTGTTCGCATGGCTCCAAACCGGAGGCGCGGGATGGCCGCTGCCCGTGGCCATCGGCGGCGCGCTGCTGGGCGCGTTCGCCGAGCGCTGGCTGTTCTTCGCCCAAGCCCGGCACCTGGTCACGTTGTACTACTGACCCCGCGCGGTAGAATCCGGGCCAACCCCTCGCATCGATTGGCCCATGCTGCCGTTGCTGTGGCTGGCGTTCACCGCGCCGCCGATCACCCTTGACCATGTGCCCGCGCCGATCCTCGAACCGGTCGTCGCGCAGCGCCTGCTCGCGCCGCCGCAGTGCCTTGCGGCGAGCTGCGTGCATGGCGAATGGCAACTGACGGGCATCCCGGAGATCCCCGCCGGCCAGCGCCGCATCGATGGCGATGACCTGCCCGGCACCGGCAGCGTGCTGCACATCGCCGACCGCAAGCGCCGCGACTGGATGAAGCCACAGGGCAGCAACGACCGCGTGGGCATGCAGGTCGGCGTGCAGGCACTGAATACCGAGGAAGCCAGCGTGGCGTTCTCGGTGGACACCGCCTATCGCCTGCAGGCCTATGCCGACGACGGCACCGCCGGCACCGGCCCGGTGCTGCGCGGGCAACTGGAATGGCGGCAGGCCCTGGGCGAGCGCGCGCGACTGTCGCAGACCACCCGCGTGGAGACCGGCCAGCACGGCACCTACCTGCGCAACAGCCTGCAGTTCAACATGAAACTACAGCCGCAGCTGACCCTGAGTTCCGGCGTGGAATTCCGCCGCGACAGCGACATCAGCGGTCGCAACCAGACCGATGCCACGCTGAACCTGCGTTACGCGTTCTGAGAAAAGTGGGGTCGGAGTGGCCTTTTCTGCGAAGCGAAAAGGCCACTCCGACCCCACTTTTCATTCGGCGTCGATCAGCACGCGCGCGCCCTGTTCCAACAGCAACCCCGCCACCTCGATGCCGAGCGCGTCTGCGGCATCGCGCTGGCCTTGCGCTTCTGCGCGCACGCGTCGCCCATCGGCCGCTGAACCGACCAACCCTGCAAGCGAGAGCCTGTCGCCATCGAGCCGCGCATACGCGGCCACCGGCACATGGCAGCTGCCATGCAGGGCACGATTCATCGCCCGCTCCGCGCTGACGCAGGTCCGCGTGTCGGCATCGTCCAGCGCCGCGCACAACGCGAAGATCGCGGGGTCGTCGTCGCGGCATTCGATCGCGATGGCGCCCTGCGCGGGCGCGGGCAGCCACTGCGGCGCATCCAGCCGCGCGCGGATGCGTGCGTCGAAGCCAAGCCGCTGCAGGCCGGCGCAGGCGAGCACGATGGCGTCGTAGTCGCCGCCGTCGAGCTTGGCCAGCCGCGTGTTGACGTTGCCGCGCAGGTCGAGCAATTGCAGGTCAGGCCGCAACGCGCGCAGCTGCGCCTGCCGGCGCAGCGACGAGGTGCCGACGCGCGCGCCCCGTGGCAACGCATCGATGCCGTCGAAGCGATTGCTGACGAAGGCATCGGCATGATCGGCGCGGGCGAGGATCGCCGGCAACGCGAAGCCCGGCTCCAGTTCCATCGGCACGTCCTTCAACGAATGCACCGCGCAATCCGCGTCGCCGCGTTGCATCGCCAGTTCCAGCTCCTTGAGGAACAGGCCCTTGCCGCCGATCGCCGCGAGCGAGCGGTCCAGCACCTCGTCGCCGCGCGTGCTCATCGGCACCAGTTCGACCTGCAGGCCGGGATGCGCGGCGCGCAACCGGTCGGCGACATGTTCCGTCTGCCAGAGGGCGAGCGGGCTCTTGCGGGTGGCGATGCGCAGCGTGGTCATGCGGGCATTATCGCCGCTTTGGCTCCCTCTCCCGCTGGCGGGAGAGGGTTGGGGTGAGGGTGGTCGCGCGCATGGCTCCATCGCCACCCTCATCCGCCCTTCGGGCACCTTCTCCCACAAGGGGAGAAGGAAATCTATAGATGCTTCAACGTCTCCCGCAGCTGCGCCACGCAGCGCCGGCTCACTTCCAGCGGATGCTCGCCATGGCGCAGCACCGCCTGGGTGTGGCCATCGCCGCTGCGGCGCAGCTCGACGATCTCGCCGCGGGCGACCAGGCAGTTGCGGTGGATGCGCACGAAGCGGTCGCCGAACTCGGATTCCAGCGCCTTCAGCGATTCCTCGATCAGGTCCTCGCCGCGCGCGTGATGGACGACCACGTATTTTTCTTCCGCCTGCAGGTAGCGGATGTCCTCGATCGGCACCAGGCGCAGGCTGCCGCGCAGGCGCGCGCACAGATGGGTGCGCTTGCGCGCGGCATCGGGCTCCGGCGCCTGTGCGGGCACGCGGCCGGCAGCGAAGGTGCGCACCCGCTCCAGCGCCGCGGCCAGGCGTTCGGCGCGCACCGGCTTGACCAGGTAATCGACCGCCTGCGCATCGAACGCGGACAGCGCGTGCTGGTCGTAGGCGGTGCAGAACACCACCACCGGGCGCGGCTCGAATTCGGCCAGGTGGCGCGCGGTTTCCAGGCCGTCGATGCCGGGCATGGAGATGTCCAGCAGGATCATGTCGGGATGGTGTTCGGCGCAGGCATGCAGGGCCGCGTGGCCATCGCCGGCTTCCGCGACCACTTCCACGCCGGGTTGCGCCAGCAGCATCGCGCGCAGGCGCTCGCGGGCCAGCGGCTCGTCGTCCGCGATCAGCACACGCATCGGCTCGGCTCCCATCGCGGCGCTCCCCGGCAGCATCAACCCGCTGCCCATCCGCACCGATAGTAGCCCCGCCGGCGCGGAGGGGGAATCTCAGCCGGCGGCGAAGCGCGCGGTCATCCAGTCGCCGAGGTCACGGATTTCCTCGGCGCAGACCGAATGCTGCATCGGGTAACGCCGCCACTGCACGTCGAAGCCGAAGTCGCGGAACGCACGCGCGGCGGCCTCGCCCCCGGCGACCGGCACCACAGGATCGAACACGCCGTGGCCCATGAACATCGGTTGCGACGCCGCAGCCGGCTGCAACGAGGCACGCGCCTGGTCCAGCCCCATCGGCAGGTAGGTGGACAGCGCGACCAAGCCGCCAAGCGGCGGGCTGCGCGACAGGCCGGCGGCCAGGGTGATCGCGCCACCCTGCGAGAACCCGGCCAGCAGGATCCGTTCCGGCGGGATGCCGCGGGTGGCTTCGCGGGCGATCAGTGCATCCACCTGGGCCACCGACTCGGCCACGCCTTCGTGGTCGGCGCGATTGGCCAGGTCGAAGTCGCGGATGTCGTACCAGGCCCGCATGCGCGCGCCGTTATTGATCGTCACCGCGCGCACCGGCGCATGCGGGAACACGAAGCGGATCGCCGGCCAGTCGCGGCGCACGAGGTCGGGCACGATCGGCGCGAAGTCGTTGCCATCGGCGCCCAGGCCATGCAACCACAGCACGCACCAACGTGGATCGGCGGCGGTTTCGTGTTCGATGGCGTCGAGCAGGACAGTCGAATTCATCTTCGTGAGTTGGCGAGGATCATGCTTAAGTATCCGGGATGGGTGTCGCGATGACGACCCCGCAGGCACCGCTGCAGGGGGCAACGGCTTGGCATCGAACATCGGATCCGTGCGTGCACGCCGCATCGCCGCGCCCTGGCTGTTGGCAGCCTTGCTGGCATGCAACGCCCAGGCGGCCAGGCTGCAGGTGGCGGTGACCGGGTCGGGCGCGCCGGCCGCGGATGCGGTGGTCAGCCTGCATTCGCCGGCGGCGGTGGCGGCCACCCGCGCCGGACGCGCCACCATCGACCAGCGCGCAAGCCAGTTCGTGCCGCGGGTCACGGTGGTGACGGTGGGCACGCCGGTGGTGTTCCCCAACAGCGACAACGTGCGCCACCAGGTGTACTCGTTCTCGCCCGCCAAGCGCTTCGAGTTGCCGCTGTATGCGGGCAAGCCGGCCGCGCCGGTGGTATTCGCCACGCCCGGCGTGGTCGAGCTGGGCTGCAACATCCACGACTGGATGCTGGCCTACGTGGTGGTGCTCGACACGCCCTACCACGCGATCACCGACGCGCGCGGCCAGGGCCGCATCGATGCACCCGCCGGCACCTACACGCTGCGGGTCTGGCACCCGAGCCTGAAGGGCGGCACCGTGCACGAGGAGCGCATCGTGCTGGCGGACGCACCGGTCGAACGCGCGGTGTCGCTGTCGCTGGTGGCCACCCCGGAAGCGACCGCACCGGCCGACGACAAGCTGCGCGCGCTGCAGGAAAAATTCCGCAAGCTCAAGGACAAGCGGTGAGGGTGCCGGGCATCGGCCGGCTCAGCTTCGGTGCGCGCATCGTGGTGGTGCTGGTCGCGATCCTGCTGCTGATGCAGGCGGCCACCCTGCTGATCGTCGATGTCGCGGTGAACCGCGATGTGCATCGGCAGCTGGCCGAGCGCATCGACGTGGGCGACAAGGTCTGGCGGCAGTTGCAGCGTGACCGCGGCCAGGAGCTGACGCTGGCGGTGGGCGCGCTGGCATCGGACTTCGCGTTCCGCGAAGCCCTGGCCACCGGCGATGCCTCGACCGTGCTGTCCGCGCTGCACAACCACGGCCAGCGCATGGGGGCGGACGCCTCGCTCCTGCTCACGGTGGACGGCAACCTGCAGACCAGCACGCTGGACGGCGACGAAGCCGCGCAGGCCGTCGCCCTCGCGCCGCTGCTGGAGGCCGCGCGCGTGCAGGGCAGCAGTGCCGGCGTGGTCCAACTCGATGGCAGGCCCTATTCGCTGGCGGTGGTGCCGGTCCTGGCGCCACGGCTGATCGGCTGGGTGGCGATGGGTCGCCTGTTCGGCGCCCGCGAGACCCGCGACTACCGCTCATTGACCGGCCTGGACGCGGCCATCGGCGTGCGCGAGGCGAACCGCTGGCGGTTGGTGGCCAGCAGCCTGGACCCCGACACCGCGCACGCACTCGTGCAGTTGCGCGCAACGCCGCGCGAACCCGTGAGGATCTCCCTGGCCGATCGCGAATTCCATGCCGGCACCACCCCGGCCGATCCGGCGCATCCGGGCGCGATCGACGTGCTCCTGCTGGCCAGCGTGGACGCCGCGGTGCTGCCGTACCAGCACCTGAAACGGCAGATCATGCTGCTGGCCACGCTGGCGGCCGTGCTCGCGCTGGTGGTGTCCGTGGTCGTGGGCCGCAGCGTGACCCGCCCGGTGGCGCGGCTGGCCGATGCCGCACGCCGGATCGAGGGCGGCGACTATGCCGAGTCCCTGCCCGTGGTCGGCGACGACGAGCTCTCCGACCTGGCCAATGCGTTCAACCGCATGCAGGGCGGCATCGCCGAACGCGAACAACGGATCCGCCACCAGGCCCAGCACGACACCCTCACCGGCCTGCCCAACCGGGTGCATGCGCTGGCCCTGCTCGAAGCGGCGCTCGCGCAGGCGCGCACCAGCGACACGCGATGCGCGGTGCTGCTGCTCGACCTGGATCGCTTCAAGGAAATCAACGACACCCTGGGCCATGCCTTCGGCGACAGCGTGCTGGAGGAAGTCGGGCGGCGGTTGCGCAACGCGATCGACGAGCACGACCAACTGGCGCGGCTGGGCGGCGACGAGTTCCTGGTGCTGGTCGCCGCTACCGACGAAGCGGGCGCGCTCGAACGCGCCTGGTCGATCATCCGCGCACTGGAAGCGCCGCTGGACCTGAGCGAGCGACAGGCCCAGGTCAGCATCGGCGCGAGCATCGGCCTGGCCCTGTATCCGCTGCATGCGACCGACGCGGACGCGCTGCTGCGCCGCGCCGACATCGCCATGTACGAAGCCAAGCAGGCGCAGCGCCGGGTCGCGGTCTACCAGGCCGGCCACGACGAAACCCACCTGCGCCGGATCGGCCTGATCGGCGACCTGCGGACGGCCTGCGAACGCAATGAATTCCGGGTGTTCTACCAGCCGAAAATCGACCTGCGCTCGCAGCGCGTGGCGCACGTGGAGGCCCTGCTGCGCTGGCAGCATCCGGTGCTGGGCAACATCGCGCCCGACGAGTTCATCCCGCTGGCCGAGCATTGCGGCCTGATCCACGAGATCACCGGCTTCGTGCTGGCGGCCGGCCTGCAACAGGCCTCTGCGTGGCGCAATGACGGCCTGGACATCGGCCTGGCGGTGAACCTGTCGCCGATGGACCTGCTCGACGCGCGCCTGCCCGAGCGCGTGGCTGGCCTGCTGCTGGCGCATCGCTTCCCGGCGCAGGACCTGATCCTGGAAATCACCGAAAGCACGGTGATGCGCGACGTGCAGTCGGCGCTCGTCACCATGCGCGCGTTGCGTGCGCTGGGCGTTCGACTGTCGATCGACGACTTCGGCACCGGCCATTCCTCGCTGGCGCAGTTGCGCAGCCTGCCGGTCGACGAGATCAAGATCGACAAGAGTTTCGTGATGGGCCTGGACAGCCGTCCCGACGACACCGTGATCGTGCGTTCGGCGATCGAGATCGGCCACAACATGGGCCTCGTCGTCATCGCCGAGGGCGTGGAGCAGGCCGGCTCGCTGGAGATCCTGCAGCGCCTGCACTGCGACATGGTGCAGGGCTATTTCTTCTCGAAGCCGATCCCCGCGGAGGACTTCCGCCGCTGGCACGACGACTTCC
>DAOOCX010000058.1:0-10410 GCA_035408605.1 Thermomonas sp.
GGCTTCGGCCTGTGCGGCATCCCCGAGGCGCTGATCGCCGCCTTGCGCGATTCCGGGGTGAAGGACCTGACGGTGATCTCCAACAATGCCGGCGTGGACGGCTTCGGCCTGGGCCAGCTGCTGACCACGCGCCAGATCCGGAAGATGATTTCGTCGTATGTCGGCGAGAACAAGGAGTTCGAGCGCCAGTACCTGGGCGGCGAGCTGGAACTGGAATTCAACCCGCAGGGCACCCTGGCCGAGCGCCTGCGCGCCGGCGGCGCCGGCATCCCGGCGTTCTTCACCGCCACCGGCTACGGCACCATCGTCGCCGACGGCAAGGAGACCCGCGAGATCGACGGCCGCCACTACGTGCTGGAAACGGCGCTGAAGGCGGACGTGTCGCTGGTCAAGGCCTGGAAGGCGGACAAGGCCGGCAACCTGGTGTTCCGCAAGACTGCGCGCAACTTCAACCCGGCGGTGGCAATGGCCGGCAAGACCTGCGTGGTGGAAGTGGAGGAACTGGTGGAAGTGGGCGAGATCGATCCCGACCACGTGCACCTGCCCGGCATCTACGTGCAACGCATCGTGGTCAATGCCACGCCGGAGAAGCGCATCGAACAACGCACCATTCGCCAGCCGGAGGGGAACTGAGATGGCCTGGACCCGTGACCAGATGGCCGAGCGCGCCGCGAAGGAACTCACCGACGGCGCCTACGTGAACCTCGGCATCGGCCTGCCGACGCTGGTGGCCAACCACATTCCCGAGGGCATGGAGGTGTGGCTGCAGAGCGAGAACGGCCTGCTCGGCATCGGCCCGTTCCCCACCAACGACACCGTGGACGCCGACCTGATCAATGCCGGCAAGCAGACCGTCACCGCGGTGCCGGGCGCCAGCTACTTCGGCAGCCACGATTCGTTCGCGATGATCCGCGGCGGCCACATCGACCTGGCGATCCTCGGCGCGATGGAAGTCACCGACAAGGGCGACCTGGCCAACTGGATGGTGCCCGGCAAGATGGTCAAGGGCATGGGCGGCGCGATGGACCTGGTGGCCGGCGTGCAGCGCGTGGTGGTGCTGATGGAGCACGTCACCAAGTCCGGATCGTCGAAGATCCTGCCGCAGTGCACGCTGCCGCTGACCGGCGTGGGCGTGGTCGACCGGATCATCACCGAGTTGGGCGTGTTCGACGTCACCGCCGATGGGTTGAAGCTGGTCGAACTTGCCGACGGCGTGAGCCGCGAGGAAGCGGTCGAGAAAACGGGCGTGCCGCTTCACTGAGGTATCGCAAGGTCCGCCGGCCGGCGAGCCCCTTTCGCGTTGTCGCATAAAAACGAAAAGGGGACGGAGGTAGTTAAGCGCGCTTAACTACCTCCGTCCCCTTTTCGGGCGGCTGCCTTGTATCGGGTTACATCCCCGTGTAGTTCGGTCCGCCGCCGCCCTGCGGCGCGACCCAGACGATGTTCTGGGTCGGATCCTTGATGTCGCAGGTCTTGCAGTGCACGCAGTTGGCGGCGTTGATCTGCAGTCGCTCGCTGCCCGCATCGCCGATGTACTCGTACACGCCCGCCGGGCAGTAGCGCGCCTCGGGACCGGCGTACTCGCGCAGGTTCACCGCGACCGGCACCGATGCATCCTTCAGCGTCAGGTGGCTGGGCTGGTCTTCGTCGTGGTGGGTGCTGGACAGGAATACCGAGCTGAGGCGGTCGAAGGTCAGCACGCCATCGGGCTTCGGGTAGTCGATCTTCGGCTGGGTCGCGGCCGGTTCCAGGCAGGCGTGGTCGGGCTTCCGCCGATGGATCGTCCACGGCGGATTGCGGATGCCGAGTTTCGGCAGCAGCCACTGTTCGATGCCGGTCATCAGGGTGGCGAAGGTGCGGCCTTTCTTGAACCACTGCTTGAAGTTCTTCGACTGCAGCAGTTCCGCATGCAGCCAGCTCTGCTCGAACGCGATGGGGTAGGCGCTCAGTTCATCGCGCTGGCGGCCGTCGGCCAGTGCCGCGAAGGCGGCCTCGGCGGCCAGCATGCCGGTCTTGATCGCGGCGTGGCTGCCCTTGATGCGGCTGGCGTTGAGCGTGCCGGCCTCGCAGCCGACCAATGCGCCACCCGGGAACACCAGCCTCGGCAGGCTAAGCAGGCCGCCGGCGGTGATCGCGCGCGCGCCGTAGCCGATGCGGGTGCCGCCTTCCAGGTGCTTGCGGATCGCCGGATGCGTCTTGAAGCGCTGGAATTCGTTGAACGGGCTCAGCCACGGATTCTTGTAATCCAGGCCAACCACGAAACCGACGGTGATCTTGCCGTCGTCGGCGTGGTACAGGAACGAGCCGCCATAGGTGGCGCCATCCAGTGGCCAGCCGGCGGTGTGCACGACCAGTCCCGGCTGGTGCCTGGCCGGATCCGCCTGCCACAGTTCCTTGATGCCGATGCCGTAACTCTGCGGATCCTTGCCGGCATCCAGCTTGTACTTCGCGATCAGCTGCCGGCCCAGGTGGCCGCGCGCGCCCTCGGCGAAGATCGTGTACCTGGCGTGCAGTTCCATGCCGCGCTGGTACTGGTCGGTGGGCTGGCCGTCCTTGCCGATGCCCATGTCGCCGGTGGCGACGCCCAGGACCGCGCCGGCATCGTCATACAGCACTTCGGCGGCGGCGAAGCCAGCGAAGATTTCCACGCCCAATGCTTCCGCCTGCTGCGCCAGCCAGCGCACCACCGCACCCAGGCTGACGATGTAGTTGCCCTGGTTGTGGAAGCACTCGGGCAGCAGCCAGTGCGGCGTTGCTTTTGCGCCGGTTTCATCGAGGAACAGGAATTCGTCGGTGGTCACCGCCTGTTTCAGCGGAGCGCCGCGTTCCTTCCAGTCCGGGAACAGTTCGGTCAGCGCCTTCGGATCCATGATCGCGCCGGACAAGATGTGCGCGCCGGCTTCGGATCCCTTCTCGAGGACGCAGACCGAGACCTCGCGGCCCGCCTGCGTGGCCAGTTGCTTCAGCCGGATCGCGGTGGCCAGGCCTCCGGGGCCTGCGCCCACGACGACGATGTCGTACTCCATCGACTCGCGCGCGACGGTGTCCTGCTCCGGTTGGCTCATCTGGCTCTCCTGTGGCTATCCGGGATTTTCCCGGCTTTGCCTAGAGCGGACAATCCAGGGAGTGGAACGCGCGGCGCGACGCGCCTCAGCGGTGTGGTTGCCGCTGGTGTTCGTTGCCGGTGGCCAGGGTCCAGCCGGCGACCTCGCGCGACAGCGTGCCCAGCGCCTGGCCAAAGGCGTCGGCGACCAGCGCCACCTCGGTGCCGCTGGCGGCTTGCGACTGGCGGAAGGTGCGGCTGCCGGCGACCGACTGGTCGGGCACGTGCAGCAGCTTGGCGTTGACCTCGATCACCGCGGTCGGCGTGCCGTCGCCGGCGTCGTAGCGCGACTCGAAATGGCGGATGTCCATCACCAGCCGGTAGTCCGCGCCGATCCCGCTGCCCTGGCGGGCGACGGAGGGGATCTTGCCGCTGTCCTCGAGCATCCGCAGCACGGTTTCCTCGAGCAT
The DNA here is from genome assembly GCA_035408605.1 of Thermomonas sp. Classification (GTDB taxonomy): domain Bacteria; phylum Pseudomonadota; class Gammaproteobacteria; order Xanthomonadales; family Xanthomonadaceae; genus Thermomonas. The sequence goes on from DAOOCX010000058.1 coordinate 3,514, forward strand.
TTCCGGCGGCGTGCGCGCCCACATCGCGCCCTTGTAGACCTGCAGTTCGCCCGGGACCGGGCTGACCGCGATGCGGGTGCCGTCCAGGATGCGCGCCGCGGTGGGACGCACCGTGCCCAGCGCCCAGCTGGCCGACGGCCATGCCGGGTTGGCGGTGGTCGCCAGGTCCGGGGCGAAGATCGACGGCGTTTCCTTCGGGCCGAGCAGGCTGCTGCAACCGGCAAGCGTGGCCAGCAGGGCGGCGATCAGGGTGCGGGGCAGGCGGCTCATTTGGGTTCGAATTCCTTTGGCGCGTCGCGGCCCAGGATGTAGCTGGCCGGACGGTCTTCCAGGCGGTCGGAAAGGTTGCGCAGGTCGCGGATCAGGCGGCGCAGCTCGGCCAGGGTCGGGCCGAGCTGGGCCAAGCCGTCGTTGGCGAAGCTGTTGATCGCCGGACGGTTCTCGGCGATCAGCGCGTTGGCGTTGCCGGCGGTGGAATCGAGCTTCGCCACGGTGGAATCGATCCGGTCCATCAGCGCCGGCAGGCGGGCGATCAGGTTGCGGTCGACGCCGTCGATGACGCCGTTGGCCTTGCCCACGGTGAGCTTGAGGCCGTCGGTGACTTCGCGCGCGTTGACGATCAGCGCGGCGATGTCCTCCTTCTGCCCGGCGATGCTGCCGGTGGCCTGCTCGAGGTTGTCGAGGGTGGCCGAGATCCGGCGGATGTTCTCCTCGCTCAGCAGGTGGTCCATCCGCTCGACCAGCCGGTTCGCGGTGTCGGCGATGTTCTGCAGCGCGGACGGCTCGGTGCGGATGATCGGGATCTCGTCGTTCGGACCCGGCTCCAGCAGGGCCGCCTGCGGACTGCCGCCGCTGAGCAGGATGAACGGCACGCCGGTGATGCCCTGCTGCGACAGCTTGGCGCGGGTATCGACCTTCACCGGGGTATCGGCCTTCAGCTTGAGCAGCGCCACCACCTTGCGTGCGTCGTCCGGGACCAGGCTGAGCTTGTCGACCGTGCCCACCGAGATGCCGTTGTATTGCACGCTGCCGCCTTCGGTCAGGCCGGTCACCGCTTCACTGAAGACCACCTGGTACTCGCGCCAGTTGCGGTCGGACGAGAACTTCGCCGCCCACAGCGCGAACAGCAGCAGGAAGATGCTGGCGAGCAGGGTGAAGCCACCGATCAGTACGTAATTGGCACGGGTTTCCATCGTTCCTTCCTGTCCCTAGCGGGCCTCGCGCGCGGCGCGCCCGCGCGGTCCGTTGAAATACTCCTGCACCCACGGGTGGTCGAGCGCTTCCAGCTCCGCCACCGGGGCCGCGGCCAGCAACTTGCGATCCGCCAGCACCGCCACCCGGTCGCAGATAGCGTATAGCGTGTCGAGGTCGTGCGTGATGAGGAACACGGTCAGCCCCAGCGCCTGCTGCAGGGTGCGGATCAGGTCGTCGAACGCCGCCGCGCCGATGGGGTCGAGGCCCGCGGTGGGCTCGTCCAGGAACAGCAGCGGCGGATCCAGCGCCAGCGCACGCGCCAGCCCGGCGCGCTTGCGCATGCCCCCGGACAGTTGCGAGGGCAGCTTGTCGAGCGCGTCGGCCGGCAACCCTGCGAGCTTGATCTTCAACAGCGCCAGTTCGTAGCGCAGCGAATCCGGCAGGTCCGGGTAGTACTCCTTCAACGGCACCTGCACGTTCTCGCCCACGGTCAGCGAAGAGAACAGCGCGCCGTCCTGGAACAGCACCCCTGTGTTGCGCTCGATGTGGCGGCGGTTCACCGGATCGTCCGACAGCGCATCCACGCCCAGCACGTCGATGGTGCCTGCCTGCGGCCGACGCAGGCCCAGGATCGCGCGCATCAACACCGACTTGCCGGTGCCGGAGCCGCCGACCACGCCAAGGATCTCGCCGCGGCGCACGTCCAGGTCCACGCCGTCGTGCACGGTCTGCTCCTCGAAGCGGTTGACCAGCCCGCGCACGCGGATCAGCGGTGCGTTGCCGATGACCACGCCGTCGAGGGTGCGCGCATTGCCGGCGTCGGTCGTCATCAGTAGTCCATCTGCATGAACCACAGCGCGGCGAAGGCGTCGATGATGATCACCATCGAGATCGACTGGACCACGCTCGATGTGGTGCGTTCGCCCAGCGACTGCGCGGTGCCCTGGGTCTGCAGCCCTTCCAGGCAGCCGATCAGGGCGATGACCATCGCGAAGACCGGCGCCTTGACCATGCCCACCACGAAGTGGCGCATCTCCATCATCTCGTGCATGCGCGCCAGGTACGCGACCACCGGGATGTCCAGGTTCAAGGCGCCGACCGCCATGCCGCCCAGCAGGCCGGCGACCATCGCGATGAAGGTGAGCAACGGCAGCATCACCAGCAGGGCGAGCACGCGCGGGATCACCAGCAGGTCGATCGGATCCAGGCCGAGCACGCGGATCGCGTCGACTTCCTCGCGGTTGACCATCATGCCGATCTGCGCGGTGAACGCGCTGGCGGTGCGGCCGGCCAGCAGGATCGCGGTCAGCAGCACGCCGAACTCGCGCAGGAACGCGGCGTTGACCAGTTCCACCACGAAGATGGTGGCGCCGAAGTCGCGCAGCACCATCGCGCCCAGGAACGCGATCACCGCGCCGACCATGAACGACAGCAGGGCCACCAGGGGCGCCGCGTCCAGGCCGACCTGCTCCATGTGGTGGACGGTGGCGATCACCCGGAAGCGGCTCGGTTCCTTGAACAGGCGCAGCAGCTTGACCAGGACTTCGCCGAGGAAGGCGATCAGCGCCATCACTTCGCGATAGTTGTCGACCACCGCGAAGCCGAGGCGCCCGAGCGCGGCCTGGAAGCCGGTATCGCGCTTGCGCTTGGGGCGTTCGTCGTGGACGTCCTCGATCGCCTCGACCAGCGGCTGCTGGTCGTCGCGGAACAGGAAGCCCTGGAAGTCCAGGCCGCGACGTTCGGCGAAGCGCAGCAGTTGCAGCACGCCCAAGGTGTCCAGGCGCTCGCAGCCGCCGGCATCGACCTGGGTCACGCCTTCCGGCGTGGCGCGCAGCGCGTCGCCGAGTTCACTTGCGAAGCGCAACGTCCAGCGGCCACGCAGGCGCAGGATGCCGGGGGACCCCGGGTCGACGGTGGCGGTGGGTGGATGGTGGTTGGGGCCTTTGCTCATGCGCCGGGCAAGCTTACGCAAAGCGGGGTGCATGGTGTGAAAGGGATTTGCCGCATGCGATGCTTCCCGGATGCATGCGCACAAGCCCCTGACCGAGGCCGGCTACACCGAACGGGTCGCCTTCGTGGTCGACGTGGCGCAGCATCTGCACGCCTACGGCACCACCGCGCAGCGCCTCGAAGGCGCGGTGCAGTCGGTCGCGCGGCGGTTGTCGCTGGAGTGCGAACCCTGGGCGAATCCCACCGGGCTGATCCTGGCCTTCAGCGACCCCGCGCGCCCGGCGGGCGAATCCGATACCACCCGGGTGATCCGCCTGGGCCTGGGCGATACCGACCTCTACAAACTGTGTGAAGCCGACCGCATCGCCGAAGAGGTGATGGCCGGGCACCTGGACATCCCCGCGGGGCGCGCGGCGTTGCGCGCGCTGGACCGGCCAGCCAGTTGGCGCGGCAAGGCGATGCAGGTGCTCGGCTTTGCCCTGGCGTCGGCGGCCGTGGCCGGGCTGCTGCGATTGCCGTGGCTGGACATCGGCACCGCCGGCGCGATCGGCCTGCTGATCGGCCTGCTGGACATCGCTGCGCAACGGCGCCCGCGCCTGTCCGAGGCGTTCGAGGCGATCGCCGGGTTGCTGGCCGGCACGGTCGCGATCGCGGTCTCGACGCTGGTCGCGCCGCTCAACCTCAACACGGTGATCATCGCCTCGCTGATCGTGCTGCTGCCGGGCATGGCGCTGACCAATGCGATGAACGAGTTGACCAGCCGCCAGCTGGTCTCCGGCACGGCCCGCTTCGCAGGCGCGCTGACCACCATCCTGAAACTCACCATCGGCACCGCGATCGCGCTGGGCATCGCCGGATTCGCCGGTATCGAGCCGGAGGTGCGCGCGCTGCGCCCGCAGCCCGAATGGGTGGTGTGGAGCGCGTTGCTGCTGGGCGCGTTCGCCTTCGCGGTGCTGTTCCGCGCGCATCGCCGCGACTATCCGCTGGTGATGGCGTCGGCGATCGCCGGTTACCTGATCTCGCGCTTCGGCGGCGAATGGGTGGGGGCGCAGGCAGGCCTGTTCCTGTCCGCGCTGGTCACCACGGCGGCCGGCAATCTCTATGCGCGCTGGCGCAACCGCCCCGGCGCACTGGTGCGCCTGCCCGGCCTGATCATGCTGGTGCCGGGCAGCATCGCCCTGCGCGGAGTGATCACCCTGGTGCAGGCGCAGGACATCGGCGCCGGCCAGGACGCGGCGATGCTGGCGCTCAACACGCTGATGGCGCTGCTGGCGGGATTGCTGTTCGGCAACCTGCTGGTGTCCGCGCGCCGGAATCTCTGATTCGAATAGCCTCGCTCGCGATGGGATTCGCGATGGGATTCGGCGAGGGACGGGGTGGGGCGCGACAGCGCACGTCGAGCGCCAAGCGGGCCACCCCGCCCGGCGTCGCATCGGGCCATGCCTGCAGGCATTCCCCAAACAAAAACGCCGGCGAACGCCGGCGTTTCCAAAAACATCACTGACCGATTTACTTGATCAGGAATTCTTCGAGCTTCCTGCCCTTGGCGGTCTCCGCGGCCAGCCAGCGCGGCTGCTTGCCACGGCCGGTCCAGGTTTCCTTGGCGTTGGCCGGGTTCTGGTACTTGGCGGCGACCTTGCCCAGGCTGCGGCCCTTGGTCGACTTGCGTGCCTTCGCCACGGTGGCGGGCGCGCTGGCACCGCCGGCCGCGGCCGCCGGCTTGGCGGCGACCGACTTGCCGTACAACTCGTCGAACGTCCAGCCGGTGCTCTTCAGGAACTTGGCGACCGCGGCCTTCACCTGGCTTGCCGGCTTGCGCTTGGCCAGCACCTTCTTGCGCTTGTTGGCCTCGACGATCAGGTCGGCCAGTTCCTTGGAGCTGAGGTTGTTGATGTTGACGCTCATGCTGCGTGGTTCCTCGATGGAAAATGCGGGATCGGGTTGCCGGACCCCGCATATTAACTTCCGTGATTAACGCTGGCCAATAATCCGGAAACCGATGTTTCAACCACGGAGTTTCCCGAGCAGGGTTTCCCGGTCGAGGTTTTCCGATTCCGCCGCATCGCGCGCGCGGTATTCGAAGGTGCCGGCTTCCAGCCCGCGGCCCGACACCACCACGCGATGCGGGATGCCGATCAGCTCGATGTCGGCGAACATCGAGCCCGCGCGCAGGCCACGGTCGTCGAGCACGGCGTCGAGGCCGGCGGCGTTCAGTTCGGCGTACAGCGCTTCGCCGGCGGCGCTCACGGCCGGGTCGTTCTTCGGGTTGATCACGCAGACCGCGACGTTCCAGGGCGCCATCGCCGCCGGCCAGCGGATGCCGTTGGCGTCATGGTTCTGTTCGATCGCGGCGGCGACGATGCGCGACACGCCGATCCCGTAGCAGCCCATCGCCGGATTGACCGCCTTGCCATTCGCGTCGAGCACCGTGCACTTCATCGCCTCGGAATACTTGCGGCCCAGCGCGAACACGTGGCCGACCTCGATGCCGCGGGCCAGGCCCAGCACGCCCTGGCCGTCCGGCGAGGCATCGCCCGCGACCACGTTGCGGATGTCCGCGATCTCGGGTTCCGGCAGGTCGCGGCCCCAGTTCACCCCGGCGATGTGGAAGCCCGGCCTGTTGGCACCGACCACGAAGTCGGCCAGCGCGGCCACGCTGCGGTCGGCGACCACGCGGATCGGCTTCTTCGCATTGAGCGGGCCGAGGAAGCCCGGCTCGCTGCCGAGGTGGTCGGCGATCTCCGCTTCGGTGGCCAGCCGGTACTCGGCCAGGCCCGGCAGCTTGGCCAGCTTGATCTCGTTGGCCATGTGGTCGCCGCGCACCAGCGCCAGCACGAACTGGTCCTTGCCGTCGTTGTCGCGGCCCATGATGGCGATCGACTTCGCGGTGCGCGCGAGCGGAATCCCCATCAGTGCTGCCACGTCCTCGCAGGTCTTCTGGGTCGGCGTGTCGATATCGCGCAGGGCCTCAGACGGTGCGGGGCGTTCGCCGGGCGACACCGCTTCGGCCAGCTCCACGTTCGCCGCGTAGTCCGAGGTTTCCGAAAAGGCGAGTGCGTCTTCGCCGGAATCCGCCAGCACGTGGAACTCGTGCGAGGCGCTTCCGCCGATCGCGCCGGTGTCGGCGAACACCGCGCGGAACTTCAGCCCCAGGCGGGTGAAGATGCGCGAGTAGGTGTCGTACATGTTGCGGTATTCGGCGTGCAGCGAGTCGTCGTCGATGTGGAAGGAATAGGCATCCTTCATCACGAACTCGCGCGCGCGCATCACCCCGAAGCGCGGGCGGATCTCGTCGCGGAACTTGGTGGTGACCTGGTAGAAATTGACCGGCAGCTGCTTGTAGCTGGCCAGTTCGTTGCGGGCGAAATCGGTGATCGCCTCCTCCGCGGTCGGGGTGAAGCAGAAATCCTGCTCCTTGCGGTCGCGGATCTTCAGCAGTTGCGGGCCGAACTTCGCCCAGCGACCGGTTTCCTCCCACAGCTCCTTCGGCTGGATCGACGGCATCGCCATCTCGATCGCGCCGGCGCGGTTCATTTCCTCGCGGACCACCGCCTCGACCTTGCGCATCACCCGCAGGCCCAGCGGCGACCAGGTGTACAGGCCGGCGGCCAGCTTGCGGATCATGCCGGCCTTGAGCATCAGCTTGTGGCTGATGACTTCGGCGTCGGCGGGAGTTTCCTTTTCGGTGCGGAGGTGGAACTGCGAGAGACGCATGGGGGCATTCGCGAGCGGAAAGTCCGCATTTTGCCATGC
>DAOOCX010000058.1:10510-12781 GCA_035408605.1 Thermomonas sp.
GTCCGGCTGATCCGCTCGTACTTGCGGCCTTTCGGTGGCTCGTCCGTGATCTGCAGGTTGCCGGCATCGTCGCGCCAGCGATACAGCGAGTCCGCGCGCTCGGCCTGCTTTGCCGCCGCTTCCGCCGCGACGGCGCGTTCGCGCTGGCGCCGCGGCATCTCCTGCGTGTACCACCACCAGGCGGCCACGCCCAGGGCGATGGCCAGTACCAGCATGCCCAGCTGCTTCACGGCTTGGCGGCGGGGCAGTAGGCCTTGATCGCCGCCTGGTTCAGTTCGATCTGGGAGGCGCGCTCGTCGCTGCTCAGGTTGCGGTCGGACTTGCCATCGCCATCGGTATCCACGCCGATGGTCTGGTTGGCCTGCAGCTTCTGCAGGTTGGCGCGGGAGCTGGCGCACTGCGGGTTTTCGGCCGCCTTGACCGTGGCCACCTCGGGCGCATTGCCCTTGTTGTCGATATCGCGGCTCTTGTGCGCCTGCGTTGGCGGCAGGTCGGTGTAGTGGGTCACGCCATTGGCGTCCTTCCACTGGTAGACACGTTGTTGCTGGGCCAGGGTGGGCGCGGCCACCAGCAACAGGGCAAGTGCGGCGGCGACGGTGCGGGTGGCGTGCATGGCGTACTCCGGGGGAATCCCGCGCCGATTGCAGCACCGCCACGCAGCCACCGCAAGTCCGGCGGCTTCGGCGCCGGCGGGATAGGCCCTACACTGGCTGGATGGACCCGAACCACAACGCCACCCCGCCACGCCCGCGCGGCCGCGGCATCTACCTCTTGCCCAACCTGCTCACCACGGGGGGGCTCTTCGGTGGTTTCTTCGCGATCATCGCGGCCTCGCAAGGGCGCTTCGAGACCGCCTGCATCGCCATCTTCGTGGCGGCGGTGCTGGACGGGCTGGACGGCCGCGTCGCCCGGCTGACCAATACCCAGAGCGAATTCGGCGTGCAGTACGACTCGCTGGCCGACCTGGTCAGCTTCGGGATGGCACCGGCGCTGGTGATGTACCACTGGGCCCTGGTGGGGATGAAGCTGGACGGCGTCACCGCCGGCAAGCTGGGTTGGCTGGGCGCGTTCCTCTATGCCGCCTGCGCGGCACTGCGGTTGGCCCGCTTCAACAGCCAGGTCGCGCATGTGGACAAGCGCTGGTTCATCGGCCTGGCCAGCCCTGCGGCGGCGGGGCTGATGGCCAGTTTCGTCTGGACCTGCAACGTGTTCGGCTGGAGCGGGGAAGAACTGCGTTACGTCGCCCTGGCGCTGACCGTTTGCGCCGGCCTGCTGATGGTCAGCCGGCTCCGCTACAACAGCTTCAAGGGCAGCGGCACCGGGCCGAAGTCGGATCGGGTGCCGTTCTTCACCCTGCTGATCGCGGTGGTGGTGCTGATCGCGTTGTGGATCGAGCCGCCGGTGACCCTGCTGGTGGCCGCCACCCTGTATGCCGTGTCCGGGCCGCTGTTGTGGTTCCGCCGGCGTCGACTGGACGCGGTTGCGTGAGTTGGGATCCGTTCCAGCGTGCGGTGCTGGCCGAACTGGGGCATGTGGTCTATCGGCCGCCGGTCATGGCCCAGGGTATTCAACTGGACGATGCCGTGTTGGCGCGGCTGGCACGCGCCGCCGGCTTGGCGCCTGAGGATTTCAGCCGCCAATTCGGCGATCTCACGCCCCTGGCGAAGCTGCAGGGCGATGCCCGCGCCAAGCGCGCGCTGTGGCCGCGCCTGCGGGCGATGCGGCGGGGCATGGCATGAACGCGCAGCGCACGGACGCGATGGCGGCCGTGACGCACCTGCGGCCGATGCGCGAGTCCGACCTGGACGAGATCATGCGCATCGAAGTACGCGCCTACCCGTTCCCGTGGACGCGCGGCATCTTCCGCGACTGCCTGCACGCCGGTTACCCGATGTGGGTGCAGGAGCACGACGGCGAGATCGTGGGCTACGGCGTGCTCAGCATTGGCGTGGAGGAAGCGCACGTGCTCAACCTGTGCACCGCGCCCGGCAACGAAGGGCAGGGGCTGGGCCGGCGCATGTTGCACGCCTTGCTGCGGGTCGCTCGCGGCTTCGGTTCGCAGCGCGTTTTCCTGGAAGTGCGACCGTCCAACCCGCGCGCGATCGCGCTGTACGACGCGACCGGGTTCAACGAGATCGGCCGCCGCCCGCGCTATTACCCCGCCGCCAACAACGGCCGCGAGGACGCGATCGTGATGGCGATGGAGTTGCTCCCCGACGACATCAACAGGATGCCGCCGCTGTAGCGGTCCGAGATGGAAAACCGGGGTCA
>DAOOCX010000058.1:12881-14888 GCA_035408605.1 Thermomonas sp.
GCATCCGTCTTCGGCTGCGGCGCGCCTTCGAAGCTGGCGTCGCCGATGTTCATCAGCGCGAAGCGCGTCGCGTTCCACAGCTTGTTGCAGAAATTCTTGTAGCCCTCGGCGCGCAGCAGGTCGAACTTGATGTCGCGGCCGGGGCCGGCCAGCGCGGCCATGGTGAAGCGCAGCGCGTCGGCACCGAATGCGGGGATGCCGTCGGGGAATTCCTTGCGCGTCGCCTTCTCGATCTTCGGCGCGTCGGTGGGCTTCATCAGCCCGGTGGTGCGCTTGGCGACCAGGGCGTCGATCGTGATGCCGTCGATGATGTCGAGCGGGTCGAGGATGTTGCCCTTCGACTTCGACATCTTCTGGCCGTCCTTGTCGCGCACCAGGCCGGTGATGTAGACGTCGCGGAACGGCACGCGATCGACCAGTTGGTCGGTCATCATGATCATCCGCGCCACCCAGAAGAAGATGATGTCGAAGCCGGTGACCAGCACCGAGGTCGGCAGCGCGACATCGAAGCCGAGCTCGCCCATCCTGTCTTCGTTCGGCCAGCCCTGGGTGCTGAACGGGAACATCGCCGAGGAGAACCAGGTCTCCAGCACGTCCGGGTCCTGCCGCAGCGGCGCATCGCCCAAGTCATGCGCGGCGCGCACTTCGGCTTCGTTGCGGCCGACGAAGATGTTGCCGGCATCGTCGAACCACGCCGGAATGCGGTGGCCCCACCAGAGCTGGCGGCTGATCGTCCAGTCCTGGATGTTTTCCAGCCAGTGGCGGTAGGTATTGATCCAGTTCGGCGGCACGAACTTCACCTCGCCCGATTCGACGAGCTCCAGGCCGCGCTGTGCCAGCGTGTCCATCTTCACGAACCACTGGTCGGTCAGGAACGGCTCGATCACCTGGCCGCTGCGGTCGCCGCGCGGCACCTGCAGGCGATGCGGCTTGATCTCGACCAACAGGCCGGTGGCGTCGAGGTCGGCGACGATCAGCTTGCGCGCGTCGAAACGATCCAGGCCGCGGTATTTTTCGGCGATGTCGTCGCGCGACGAAACCACCTTCGCCTCGTCGGTGAAGATGTTGATCATCGGCAGCGCGTGGCGCTGGCCGACGGCGTAGTCGTTGAAGTCGTGCGCGGGCGTGACCTTGACCACGCCGGTGCCGAAGGCCTTGTCGACGTAGTCGTCGGTGATCACCGGGATGCGGCGACCGGTCAGCGGCAGTTCCACGAACTTGCCGTGCAGGGCGAGGTAACGCGGGTCTTCCGGATGCACCATCGCCGCGGTATCGCCGAGCATGGTTTCCGGGCGGGTGGTGGCGACGACCACGTAGTCGCGGGTTTCGCGCAGGATCTCGACGCCGTCGGCATCGACCTCCACATGCTCGTAGCTCGCACCATCCGCGAGCGGGTAGCGGATCGACCACATGTGGCCGTTCTCTTCCTCGCTGGCGACTTCAAGATCGGAGATTGCGGTCTTCAGCACCGGATCCCAGTTGACCAGGCGCTGGCCGCGATAGACCAGGCCCTGCTCGTGCAGGCGCACGAAGGCTTCGACGATCGCGTCGCTCGCCATCGGATCCATGGTGAACACGCTGCGCGACCAGTCGCCGCTGGCGCCGAGGCGGCGCATCTGCCGTTCGATGGTATCGCCGGAGTGCTGCTTCCACTCCCAGACCTTTTCGATGAACTTGTCGCGGCCCAGCGAGTCGCGGGTTTCGCCCTGGCCGGCGATGGCGAGGTTGCGGCTCACCACCATCTCGGTGGCGATGCCGGCGTGGTCGGTGCCCATCTGCCACAGCGTGCGATAGCCGCGCATGCGGTGGTAGCGGATCAGCGCGTCCTGCAGGGTGTGCTGGAACGCGTGGCCCATGTGCAACGTGCCGGTGACGTTCGGTGGCGGCAGCAGGATGGTGTAGGCCGGACCGTCGCCCTGCGGGGCGAACGCGCCGCTGGCTTCCCATTCCTGGTACAGGCGGGATTCGAAGGACTTGGGTTCGTAGCCTGGGGCGAGGGTGGTCATG
>DAOOCX010000059.1:0-14648 GCA_035408605.1 Thermomonas sp.
GCGAACTTGCGGATGCCGTCGGCGAGTTTGTCGGTGGCCATCGCGTCCTCGTTGTGCTGCCAGCGGAACGCGGCTTCGTCGAGGCGTGCGGGCGGCGCGGCGCGGGTGCCGTCATCGACCAGTGCGGGTTCGACCGCGGCATCGGACTGCTCCAGCGCGGCCAGCAGGTCGGGGGAAATCGTCAGCCGGTCGCAGCCCGCCAAGGCCAGTACTTCGCCGGTGTTGCGGAAGCTCGCGCCCATCACCACGGTCTCGTAGCCGTGCTGCTTGTAGTAGCGCCAGATGCGCTGCACCGACTGCACGCCGGGGTCGTCCTGCGGCGTCGCCGGCGTGGCCATGCCGTTGGCCAGGTGCCAGTCGAGGATGCGGCCGACGAAGGGCGAGATCAGGAACACGCCGGCTTCCGCGCAGGCGACCGCCTGCGCGAACGAGAACAGCAGGGTGAGGTTGCACTGGATGCCGTCGCGCTCCAGCCGTTCGGCGGCGCGGATGCCTTCCCACGTGCTGGCGACCTTGATCAGCAGGCGTTCGGTGCCGATGCCGGCATCGGCGTACAGCTGCACCAGCTTGTGCGCCTTGGCGATGGTGGCTTCGGTGTCGAAGCTGAGCCGTGCATCGACTTCGGTGGACACCCGGCCCGGCACCAGCTTGAGGATCTCGCCGCCGATCGCCACCGCCAGGCGGTCGCCGGCGTCGCCGACCTTGTCGTCGCCGCGCGCCGCCGCGACCGCGGCCTCGATGTGCGAGGCATACGCGGGCAGGGCCGCCGCCTTCAGCAGCAGCGACGGGTTGGTGGTCGCGTCGATCGGCTTGAAGCGGGCGATGGCCTCGATGTCGCCGGTGTCGGCGACCACGACGGAATGCTGGCGGAGCTGTTCAAGCTGGCGGGTCATGGCGACGACTGCATACGGGGTGCCCTGATTGTCGCCGATGCGCCGCGCGCGACCAATGCGAAGGCGTGATCGCCGATGCGGAAAACGGCATGCCCGCGCCGCTCAGTAGAGTTCGACCGGGTCCACGTCCAGCGACCAGCGCACCTTGCGCGCGTCCGGCGCGGCATGCAGCACCGGCAGCATCGCCTCCAGCGCGACGTGCAGGTCGCGGCGCTGCGTGGCGGAAAGGATCAGCTGCGCGCGCTGGTAGCCGGCGCGGCGCGGCATGGGGGCGGGCAGCGGGCCGGACGCGTCCACGGGCATGTCGCGAAGCACAGCCTTCGCCACGTGCAGGAACTGCATCGGCGGATCGGCGTGCTTCGCCTCGGCGCGCAGCAGGGCAAGGTGCGCGAACGGCGGGAAACCGGCAGCCTGGCGCAACCCCAGTTCGCCCTCGGCGAAGGCGTGGTAGCCGCCGTGGACCAGGACCTGCAGCAGCGGATGATCAGGGTGGTGGGTCTGCAGCAGCACCGTGCCGGGCTTGTCGGCACGGCCGGCGCGACCTGCGACCTGCACCAGCAACTGCGCGAGCTTCTCGCTGCTGCGGAAATCGGCGGAGAACAGGCCTTCGTCGATACCGACCACGACCACCAGGGTCAGGTTGGGCAGGTCGTGGCCTTTCGCCAGCATCTGCGTGCCGACCAGGATGCCGGGCTTCTCGCCGAGGTCGTCGAAGTGTTGCTGCAGGGCATCGCGATGACCGGTGCTGCCACGATCGATGCGCAGCACTGGCACATCGTCGAAGCGCGCCTGCAATTCGGCCTCGATGCGCTCGGTGCCGTTGCCCTGCGGCTGCAGGCCCAGGCTGGCGCAATCGGGGCAGGCCAGCGGCGATGGCTTGCGATAGCCGCAGTGGTGGCACTGCAGGCGCCTGCCATGCGCGTGCACCGTCATCGGGGTGGGCTTGTCCGGGGTGCTGCAACGCGGGCAGTGCGCGCTCCAGCCGCAGTCATGGCAAAGCAGCACCGGCGCGTAGCCGCGGCGGTTGCGGAACACCAGCACCTGGCCGCCGGCATCGAGTGCGCCACGGATCGCCAGCAGCGCGTCTTCGCCCAGGCCGGCGTGCAGCGGCCGCTTGCGCACGTCGAGCACGCGCACGTGCGGCGCCTTGGCGTTACCGGCGCGATGGCGCAGCCGAAGGTGCGCGTAGCGTCCCGACTGTGCGTTGTGCAGCGATTCCAGCGACGGTGTGGCGCTGCCCAGCACCGCCGGCACGCCCAGTGCGCGGGCGCGCACGATGGCGACGTCGCGGGCGTGGTAACGGATCCCGTCGAACTGCTTGTAGCTGCCGTCGTGCTCCTCGTCGACGATGACGATGCCGGCCTCCGGCAAGGGCACGAACACCGCCGAACGCGTGCCCACGATCACCCGCGCCTGCCCGCGCGCGGCGGCCAGCCAGACCCGCGCGCGTTCGTTGTCGTTCAAGCCCGAATGCAGCGCGTGCACCGGTACGCCGAGGCGCTTGCGGAAACGCGCCAGCGCCTGCGGGGTCAGGCCGATCTCCGGTACCAGTACCAGCGCCTGCCTGCCGCGCGCCAGGCAGTCGGCGATGGCGTCCAGGTAGACCTCGGTCTTGCCGCTGCCGGTGACGCCATCGAGCAGGAACGCGGCGAAGCCGTCGGCGGCGCGGATGGCGTCGGCGGCGACGCGTTGTTCGTCGTTGAGGAAGAAAGTGGGGTCAGAGTCGCCTTTCCGTTGGAAAGGCGACTCTGACCCCACTTTCATTTCGCTGCGCTCCACCAATCCGCGCTCCCGCAGGCCACGCAGCGACGCACGCCAGCCGGGCATCTCGTCATCGAGCCAATCCTCGGCACGCACGTGGATCAGCAGCGTCGCAAGCGCCTTTGGCTTGCCGCTGCGCATCGCCGGCAGGGCGGTACGGCCAGCCTCGGTCAGCACCCAGCCGTATGCCGCCGTATCGGCCGCCGGTTCGCCACGTCGCAGTGCGGCCGGCAGGGCGGTGGCCAGCACCTCGCCCAGCGGCGCATGCAGGTAACCCGCCAGCCACTGCAACGAGGCCAGCAACTCCCCCTCCAGCAGCGGGTCCGGATCCGGCAGGGCGAGTGCCTGGCGCAGCTCCACGCCGGGTTCGGCATGGCCGTGGCCGATGACGATCCCGCAGACCTCGCGCGAGCCGAACGGCACCCGCAGCCGCTGCCCGACCGCGACCGTTCCGGCATCGCACCCCGTGGGCGGCAGGTAGTCGAAGAGCCGCGGCAGCGGCACCGGCAGGGCCACGCGCAGCACGGGGATCGGGGCCGGCATCGCATCAGTCTAGCGGGGCCGCGCCGGCACCCTGCCGAGTTGCAGCGCAAACCTGAGGCATTGCGCACCAAGGTGCGCCAAGTCCCTGTTCCTGCTGGGAAAGCGTGTTTATCCACATTGCGTGTGGATAAGTCTGTGAATCGACTCAGGATGACCCTGCGCGAGGGCCGTCGGATGGGCCTTGTCCGGCCGCTGGCGAAAAAACCGCCATTCGATGCATTCCTTGTAAAATCAATAACTTAGTCGTGAAACACGGTTGTCATGATTCGTTGAAACCGCGTGAAACCGGCCTGCGTGACGATTTCTTGACGGCTGTGCACAACTGGTTTGCCCACAGCCCGCGCCATTGCTTGCGGAGCCGTCCATGCGGGGCGTGTCAAGCGGTTTTTCGGACAGCCTGCGGCGGGTCGCCCGGCTAAGATGGGGCGTGCCCGTGACTTGCCCATGACCCCCGCCGCGCCCGCCCCTCCTTCGCCCGCGGCGGTGACCGCCTTCCTGCGCGGGTTCGACCGCCGCGCGCGCCTGTTCGCCGAGGTGCAGGCCGGCGACGAGGCCTCGGCCCGGCATGCCCTGGCGGTGGTGGCCCGGGTGTTCGCCAGCGAGGCCGGGCAATGGCCGCTCGCCGAATGGCCGCGCCAGTACTGGCGGCTGCTGCTGGCCGCGCCGTCGATGCGCAAGCCGCGGGCGGTCGCCATCGCCCCGCGCCTGCCGGGTATCGCCCGCTTGGCGGTGGACGCACGCGCAGCGGTGCTGCTGCACCTGGTCGCGGCGCTGGACGATGCGGATGCGGCCGGCGCGCTGGGCATCGACACCACGACCTACCAGGCGCGCATCCGCGATGCCCTGCCGCTGGATGCGCTGGGCCAGCCCGACGTGGACGTCTGGCGCGCCTGGCGCGCGGCAGCGGAACGCGAACTGGCGCAGCCGGTGGAACCCGAAGCACCGCCGGCGTCGGCCACGACGCCCGGCTCGCCGGCCACCGCGCACGTGGCTGCTTCGATCGATGCGGACATCCGCCATCGCCGTCGCCTGCGCTGGCTCTGGGTCGGCGTGGCGTTGTGCGTGCTGGCGCTGGTCGCCACGTTCTTCCTGCATCCGCGCGGACGCGAGGTGCTGGACCACTGGCGCGCGGAGATCAAGCGCGAACCGCTCGACCCGGCCGCACCGCCAACATCGCGTTTCGATGCCGGCGACCTGTCCCTGCATCCGGACCGCGAATTGCTGTCGATGCCGGCCGAACTCGGCGTCGCCCGCCAGTTGCCGCTGCTCGCCTGGCTGGAGGTCGCCGGTGCCGATCCGCGCGCGGCCGATGCGGTGCGCCTGCCGGTGATCGTCGCGGCCCCGGATGCCGCTGCGACCGCGCCTGCAGCAGGCGACGCGTCACTCGCGCGGCGCGCGCAGCGTTGGGATGCCTTGCCGGCGAAGGCGCGCGCGATCCAGCGCGGTGCCTGGCAGGCCTGGCGGGCGCTGGAGCCTGCCGAGCGCCTGCGCCTGCGCGCCACCGCCACGCGCTGGGGGTTGCTGGCCAGCGAAGAACAGGACGTGCTGCGCGCGCGCTTCGACGCCCTGCCCGCGGATGCGCGCCATGGCTGGTGGCTGGGCCCGAAGATGGGCCGCGACTGGCCCCGGGTGGCACCGCTGTTCGCGTTCGTGCCGGAGGACCAGCGCGCCGCGTTGCTGGCCCTGCTGCGAAGCGCCGATGCCGAAGACATCGATGCGCTGGAACGGTTGGCGCAGATCACTCCGCCGGAAGAACGCGATGCGTTGCGCCTGGATTTGCTGCGCGTGCCGGCGGCGGAGCGTCGGGCGTGGATGCTGACGAAAGTGCAGGGCTGAAGCGGCCTGCACTACATCGCCACCAGCCCGATCGCCATGCTCGCCACGATCGCGAAGCTCAGCAGCACCGTGTAGCAGGTGCCCAGCACGAAGTACTTCAACAGGGTCATCGGCCAGCCCTGCGCGTAGACGCGCTTCTGCATGATCAGCAGGTAGATCGGCATCCACAGGATCAGCAGGCCTTCGATCCAGCCGAACCCGCTGGCGAGTGCACTGTGGTTCGGCGCCTCGAAATTCTCGCTGCCATGCTTACTATCGTGGTTGAACGCAAATGGGACGAAGAAAGCTCTGATTACGACCAAGCAAGGTACTGATTGACTTCTATTTCAGAATGCTAGAAATAGATACCCCCACAGGCCCCCGCTTAACCTCAGAAAATCAAGGATAAAGAGATGATTGGGAAAGTCCGTAGTTTCATTCTGATTGCTATTGTCGCGTTAGTTTCGATGCCGAGTGCGGCAAGTCCCTTCTTCGGAACGAATGAGTCGGGTGCCAGTGCTAGAGCTGTGACCGTGTGCCTGCCTATCCTTCTACTTAATGGCCAGCAAGTTGGTGTTGTATGTTGTGCTTGGGTTGATGGTGACACGGCGTGCGCTGTCGGGACTTTCTAAAGGCAGCGATGTCTAGAAGGCCGTGGCAGCACGGCCTTTTTTACAGGATGTCTTCCCGTAAATTTGGATGAGAAGGCATGCGTCAGTGCGTAAGCCGCTCCGGTCTTTCGTCACCACATAAGCCATCCATGCCATCGAACTCATCAACGAGATGTATCGGAGGAGCGCGACGCACTGCGCCTCGACGTGCTGCGCGTGCCCGCTTCCGAACGGCGGGCGTGGACGCTGGCCAGAAGTGAGGGCTGAGCGCTACATCCACACCAGGCTGGCGATGGCCGCCGCGCTGATCGCGAAACCGAGCAGGGTCATGTAGCAAGTGCCCAGCACGAGATATTTCAGCAGCGTCATAGGCCAGCCCTGTCCGTACACGCGCTTCTGCATCAGCAGCAGGTAGATCGGCATCCACGCGATCAGCAGGCCTACGCACCAGTCGAGGATGCCGTCGATCACGCTGCCGCTTGCCACCAGCCGCTGCGAAGCCAGGCAGGCGAACACCAGCAGCAGGTCGAGGCTGAGGAAGGCGTGGCTGTGTAGCGACACCACCAGGTGCTCCATGTACAGCCTGCGCTTGAACACGAAGGCCAGTTTCAGCATCAGCGCGAACAGCGGCACCAGCACCAACAGCGCGGTCGGGATCGCGCCGACGAAGGCATCGATGTACTGGCCTGGCTCGGCCTTGATCCGGGTGATGTTGTGCTTGGCGCGGCCGATCTTCTGGTTGAACCAGCCATCGACGAACTTCGGAGCCCCGGGGAGGTGAACCGGGTTCTTCTTCTCGTCCCAGACGCCGTTGTTGCCGATGCTGAAGGTGTCTTCCATTGGCGGCGGCGGCGTGGCGCCGCTTGCGGCGGCCTCGCGGAGTTGCTTCAGGCGTATGTCGGCATTGCGACTGGCCTGGTCGATCTGGGCGTCGAAGCCGACCTCGGCGCCGGCCTTGCCGGGGGTTTCCGGAATCTTCGCCCGCGCCTCGGTGAGTCGCTTCACTGCGGCGTCGCGCCGGGTGATGACATCGGCCTCGGTGGTAGCCGCGCCTATTTCGCCGGCGACCGGATCGTTGAGGTTGACGTTGATCGGATTGGAGCCCTCGTCGATCGAAAGGCGGGCGAGGAAGAACGCCATGATGCAGAGGAAGAAGAAGAGCCGCACGGGGGTGACGTAACGCACCTGGCGGCCGGCGAAGTACTCGTTGGTGAGGAAGCCCGGCTTGGCGAACAGCGGCGGGATGGTGCGCAGGATGCGCGTGTCGACGTTGAACACGCTGTCCAGCAGGTCGCCGAACAGGTTGCCCAGTGGCCGCACCAGCCCTTTCACCGGTTGCCCGCAGGCATAGCAATGCGGGCCGTGCAGGGGCGCGCCGCAATTGCGGCAGGCGGCGGGCGTTGGGGGGGCGGATTCGGTGATCGGCGCGGCGGTGTCGTTCATGGGCATTCCCTGCTTCGCCGTTAAGATGGCAGCCCGCGCGTGCCAACGCCACCGCGCGTGATCGAATCCATGACACCCGAACCCCTCCAGCCGCCGCGCTTCCGCGAGGAAGTGGCCCGCACCGCGCGCCTGGCCGCCCCGTTGGCGGCCGGGCATCTGTCGCATGGGCTGGTTGGTTTCGTCGATGCGGTGGTGGCCGGCCACCACGGCACCGCCACGCTGGCCGCGGTGGCCGTGGGCACGGCGCTGTTCTGGTTGCCGATGATGCTGCCGATGGGCGTGCTGATGGCCTTGCCGCCGTCGGTCTCGCAACTCGATGGGGCGGGACGCCGCGGCGAGATCGGCCCGCTGTTCCGCCAGGCCTTGTGGCTGGCGGTCGCGCTGGGCGTGCTGCTGTTCGGCCTGATGACAGTGCTGCCGTTCGCACTGGCGCCGATGGGCATGGCCGCGGACATCATTCCCGGTGCCACCGACTTCATCCACGCGATCCGCTGGGGCATCCCGGCGTTCACCCTGTACCTGGCGATGCGTTACCTCAGCGATGGCCTGCACTGGTCGATGCCGACCATGGTGCTGGGGTTCGGCGGCCTGCTGTTGCTGGCGCCGCTGGGCTACGTCCTGGCCAACGGCCTGTTCGGTTTCCCGGAGCTCGGTGCGGTGGGCCTCGGCATCGCCTCGGCGCTGATGTTCTGGGTGCAGGCGATCGCGTTCGCGCTGTACCTGTGGTGGTCGCCCCGCTTCGCCGACCTGCAGTTGTTCTCGCACTGGCACGCGCCGCGCTGGAGCGTGCAGCGCGACCTGCTGCGCACCGGCCTGCCGATCGGGGTGATGGTGGCGATGGAGGGCAGCCTGTTCATCGTCACCGCGCTGCTGATCGGGCGGCTGGGTGAAGTGCCGGTGGCCGCCCACCAGATCGCGATCAACGTCGCCTCGATGTGTTTCATGATCCCGTTCGGCGTGGCCGAGGCCACCACGATCCGGGTGGGGCACGCGATGGGTCGCGGCGATCGCGGTGGGCTGCGCCGTGCGTATTTCGCCGGGCTGGTGCTGGTGCTGGCCATGCAGGCCACGTCCGCGCTGGTGCTGTTGTCCGGCAACCAGGCGATCGCCGCGCTGTACACCGGCGATACCGCGGTGGTCGCGCTGGCCTCGTCGCTGCTGCTGTACGCGGCGTTGTTCCAGTTCCCGGACGGCGTCCAGGTGCTGTCGGCCGGTGCCTTGCGCGGCCTCAAGGACACCCGCATCCCGATGCTGCTGGCGATGCTGGCGTACTGGGGCATCGGCATGCCGGTCGGTGCCGGGCTGGGCCTCGCGCTGGGCTGGGGGCCGCGCGGGATGTGGCTGGGGCTGACCGCCGGCCTGACCGTCGCCGCGTTCCTGATGGCCCGCCGCTTCTTGCGCAGCAGCCTGCGCGTCCCCATGGTGTCCGCCTCGCCATCGGTCACGGTGACCGACGGCGGATGAGCGCTTCACGCCTGCCCGCTAGCATGTCCACGTCCACGCGCCGCATCGGCGTTGCCTCCCCCGGAGTTCCTGCATGAACGAACCGCGCCGTCGCGGACCCATCGCCCGCCTCGCCATCGGCCTGTGGGACACGGTCAACTTCACCCGCCGGCTGGTGTTCAACCTGCTGTTCCTGGCACTGCTGGTCCTGGTGCTGGGGTTGATGTTCGGCGGCGGCAAGCTGGCGCCTATCGGCGAACGCTCGACCCTGGTGATCGAGCCGGAGGGCCGCCTGGTGGAGCAGTTCAGCTGCGATGCGCTGAGCCGCAACATCGCGCGTGCCACCAACAGCGACGACTGCCGCGAAGTGCGCCTGCGCGACCTGCTGCGCGCACTCGACGCGGCGCGCACCGACAAGCGCATCGAGCGCGTGGTCCTGCGCCTGGACGACCTGCAACCGAGCGGCTTCGCATCGCTGCGCGAGGTCGCCGCGGCCATCGCCCGGGTCAAGGCCGCGAAGAAGCAGGTGATCGCCCATGGCGACAACTACAGCCAGGGCCAGTACCTGCTGGCCGCGCAGGCGGACGAGGTCTACCTGGACCCGATGTCGCAGGGCGGGGTGATGCTGGAAGGCCTGGCCTCGTACCGGCAGTACTTCCGCGAGGGCCTGCAGGACAAGCTCGGCGTTGACATGCACCTGTTCAAGGTCGGCGAATACAAGTCCGCGGCGGAACCCTACATCCTGGATGCGGCATCGCCCGAATCGAAGGAAGCCGACCTGTTCTGGATGAACGACATCTGGCAGCGGATGCTGGCCGATGCCGGCAAGGCGCGTGGCATCGCCCCGGCCACGCTGGGCGCGCTGGCCGATGCCTTGCCGGAGGAAGTCGCCGCGGTGAAGGGCGACCTGGCGAAGCTGGCACTGGACAAGAAGCTGGTCGATGGCCTGAAGACGCGCGAACAGGTCGAGGACCTGCTGGTCGAGCGCGGCGTGGCCGATGACGGCGCGCTGGGTGGTTTCCGCCAGGTCGCGCTGGACACGTACCTGCAGCACCTCGACGGTGCGCTGCCGCAGGCCGACGCGCGCCCGCAGGTCGCAGTCGTGGTGGCCGAAGGCGCGATCGCCGGCGGCGAGCTGCCACCGGGCCAGGTCGGCGGCGAATCGACCTCGCTGCTGCTGCGCGACGCGCGCGACGACGACAACGTGAAGGCGGTAGTGCTGCGGGTGAACTCGCCGGGCGGCGAAGTGTTCGCCTCCGAGCAGATCCGCCGCGAAGTGGCCGCGCTGAAGCAGGCCGGCAAGCCGGTGGTGGTGTCGATGGGCGATGTCGCCGCGTCGGGCGGTTACTGGATCAGCATGAACGCGGATCGCATCTATGCCGATCCCTCCACGATCACCGGCTCGATCGGCATCTTCGGGCTGTTCCCGACCATCGACCGCACCCTGGGCAAGATCGGCGTGCGCACCGATGGCGTGTCCACCGCGAAATACGCCGGTGCCTTCGACATCACCCGCCCGCTGGACCCGGGCGTGGCCACCACCATCCAGTCGGTGATCGAGAAGGGCTACCGCGACTTCACCGGCAAGGTTGCGCAGGCGCGTGGCCGCAGCGTCGAGCAGGTCGATGCCGTCGCCCGCGGCCGCGTCTGGAGCGGCATGCAGGCGAAGGAACGCGGCCTGGTCGACGTGCTCGGCGGCCTGGATGCCGCGCTGGCCGATGCCGCCGCGCGGGCCAAGCTGGGCAAGCCCGCAACCTGGCAGGCGCGCTACATCGAGGACAGCGCCACGCCGCTCTCGCAGTGGTTCGGCGGCATGCTGCAGAGCCGTGCCGGCGTGTCGCTGTTACAGGCGTCCGGCGTCGGCGAACTGGTGCTGGCCAGGCAGTTGCAGGCGCAGGCGCCGTTGCGCTTCATCGA
Organism: Thermomonas sp.; assembly: GCA_035408605.1. Taxonomy (GTDB): domain Bacteria; phylum Pseudomonadota; class Gammaproteobacteria; order Xanthomonadales; family Xanthomonadaceae; genus Thermomonas. Next base: position 10,427 of record DAOOCX010000059.1, read on the forward strand.
CAACGCATTGCGCAACCGCGGCAACGTGCGGGTCACGCCGCTGGCCTACTGCTTCTGCACGCTGCAGTAAGTCGTCCGGTTTCGAGTCAAGCGACGCGCCGCACCTGCGGCGCGTCGTCGTTTGCGGCGGCGGAAATCCTCAGCGCCGGACGTCGAGGCGTTCGCCGTTGACCAGCGCCATCACCTCATCGACAGCGAGCGTGCAGGCATCGCCCGGCAGGTAATGCTTGAGCACGCCGCTGGCCAGGCCGAACGCCAGGCTGTCCGCATCGTCCATGCCCGACAGCAGGCCGTGCAGCACGCCGGCGGCGAACGCATCGCCGGCACCGATGCGGTCGACGATGCCGGCCAGTTCCATCGATGGGCAGGCATGCAATGCGCCGTCGCGGGTGGCCATCAGCGCGCCCAGGCGATGGTGGTCCACGCTCGACTGCGCGCGCGTGGTGCAGGCGATCCGTTGCAGGTGCGGGAACGCGGCGAAGGCAGCGCCCGCCGCATTGGCGAAGCGTGCGTGCGGATCGTCCGCCTCGAATGAGGTACCCAGCACCAGGCCGATGTCGCGATGGTCGGCGAAGGCGATATCGGCCTGCGCGAACAGGCCGCGCAGGACCGTCGGCGGATCGCTGTCCCATGCCGCCCACAGCTTGGCGCGGAAGTTGCCGTCGAAGCAGACCATCGCGCCCTGCGCGCGTGCCGCGCAGGCGCCGTCCAGCGCGGCCTGCGCGGTGCCGGGCCCGAGCGCGGGGGTGATCCCCGACAGGTGCAGCAGGCGTGCGCCCGCAAGCAGGGCTGGCCAGTCGTAGCCGGCCGGCGAGGCCTCGGCGAACGCGGAATGCGCGCGGTCGTACAGCACCTCGCTGGGCCGTTGCCCGGCACCGGTGGTATAGAAATACAGGCCCATGCGACCGGGGGCGAAGGCCAATGGCGTGGTGTCCACGCCGTTGCGCCGCAACTGGTCGCGCGCCGCGCGGCCCAGCGCGTTGTCCGCCAATGTCCCGGCCATCGCCACCCCATGGCCGAAGCTGGCCAGCGCCACCGCGACGTTCGCTTCGGCGCCGCCCACGTGCACGTCCAGGTGCGGCCGCTGCAGCAGCAATTCGTTGCCTGGCGCGGCCAGCCGCAGCAGGAGTTCGCCGAAACACACCACCCGACCTGCCATTGCCCGCTCCCTGTTGATGGATGCACCTTACCGGCCTTGGCGCACTGCAGCATGCCTTGTCGTCCGGCTTTTGCTACGGTTTTGACCAGCGGTGTCATTTTGCCGCTGGGAACCTAAGCAACTGCGCCTGCCACGTCAAGGCACGCATCAAACAATCGCTATGACCCGGGAGGGGATTCAGATGCGCCGCAAGACCCATACCAGAAAGACACCGGTTTCCATCCTCGCCGCATCGATCGCCATTGCGTTGCACATGGTGCCGGCCAGCGCGCTGGCGCAGGACGCCGCGCAGGATCCGCAGGCGAAGACGGACGACAAGGTCACCGAACTGGAGACCGTGCAGGTGGTCAGCACGTACCGCGCCAGCCTGGAGAAGGCGCTCGACATCAAGCGCAGCGAGAAGGGCGTGGTCGATGCGATCGTCGCCCAGGACATCGGCAAGTTCCCGGACCTCAACCTGGCCGAGTCGCTGCAGCGCATCCCCGGCGTGGTGATCGCGCGCGATGCCGGCGAAGGCCGCAGCATCACCGTGCGCGGCCTGGGCCCGCAGTTCACCCGCGTGCGCCTGAACGGCCTGGAAGCGATGAGCTCGGTCGGCAGCAGCGACGGCCAGGGCGGCGCCAACCGTGGCCGCGGCTTCGACTTCAACGTGTTCGCATCGGATCTCTTCTCGCAGCTGGTCGTGCGCAAGACCGCATCGGCCGACGTGGAGGAGGGCTCGCTCGGCGCGACCGTGGACCTGCGCACCGGCCGTCCGTTCGACTACGACGGCTTCACCGCCAGCGCCAACCTGCAGGGCAGCTTCAACGACGCCGCCGACACCACCACCCCCCGCTTCGCCGGCCTGGTCGCCAACAGCTGGGCCGACGGCAAGTTCGGCGCGCTGGTGTCGCTGGCGTATTCCGAACGCGAATCGGTGGACGAAGGCACCGGCACCGTGCGTTGGGCAGGCGGCACCACCAATGGCGGCTTCAACCCGGCATCGCCGTACAAGCCGGCGCTCGCCGCCGATGTCTATTCGCCGCGCTTCCCGCGCTACACGCTGCAGGAGCACGACCAGAAGCGCCTGGGCGTCACCGCCTCGCTGCAGTTCAAGCCGAGCGACAGCACCCTGTTCACCCTGGACGCGCTGTATTCCAAGATCGACGCGGTCCGCGACGAGAAGTACATCGAGGCAAACGGACTCAGTGCCAGCGGCACCACCGGCAAGCGCCAGATCCTGGTGCGCGACGGCGTGGTCGAGAACGGCGCGCTGGTGTATGCGCTGATGGACGACGTCGACATCCGTTCCGAGAGCCGCCACGACGAATGGGCGACCACGTTCAAGCAGGTCAGCCTGGACGGCGAGCATCGTTTCAGCGACACCTTCAAGCTGAGCGGCAAGATCGGCACCTCGAAGTCGGACCACAGCAATCCGGTCCAGGCCACGGTGATGATGGACAAGCTCAACGTCGACAATTACAGCTACGACTATCGCGGCAACCCGAATCTCCCGGTGTTCGACTATGGCTTCGACCCGACCAACCCGGCCGGGTGGAACCTGTCGGTGATCCGCCTGCGCGAGAACTACGTCACCAACAGCTATGACACCGGCCAGCTGGATTTCGAATGGGCCTTGAACCCGTCGATCACCCTGCGCGGCGGCATCCAGGCCAAGAATTTCGCGTTCGGGTCCAAGGAACGCCGGCGCACCGCGACCGAGACCATCGTGCCGACGTTCGCGGACGGCACCACCGCGGTGCCGGCCGACATGATCGAACTGGCGTCGCTGAGCGGCCTGACCGGGTCGCCGAACAGCTGGACCGTGCTGAACTTCGCCAAGATCGCCGACACCTTCGGCATCTTCAGCGACAGCGGCACCTTCGCCCTCGGCAATTTCGCCGCGAGCGACCAGGCCGTGGGCGAGCAGGACCGTGGCGCCTACCTGATGGGCGAGTTCTCGACCGACATCGGCGAGATCCCGTTCTCCGGCAACGTGGGCGTGCGTTACGTCCGCACCAACCAGACCGCGACCGGCATCGCCACCGCCAGCGGCACGCCGACACCGGCCACGGTCACCCGCGAATACAGCGACACCCTGCCATCGATGAACCTGGTGGCCGAGGTCACCCCGGATTTCCTGATCCGCTTCGGTGCCGCCAAGACGATGTCGCGGCCGGCGCTCGGCAGCATCGTCCCGGGCGTCACCGTCAGCGTCAGCGGTTCCGCGCGGACCGTCTCCGGCGGCAATCCGTTCCTCGACCCGGTGCGCGCGAAGACCGCCGACCTCGGCTTCGAGTGGTATTTCGAAGAGGGATCGATGCTGGGCCTTGGCCTGTTCTGGAAGGACATCGAAAGCTTCATCCAGACGACCCGCGAGACCCGCGTCTACGCCGACAGCGGCCTGCCCGCGAGCCTGCTCAACGGCACCACCGCGACGGTCAACGACGAATTCGTGTTCACCCTGCCGGTCAACACGCCGGGCGGCAAGCTGAGCGGCTTCGAGCTCAACTACACCCAGCAATTCAGCTTCCTGCCCGGGTTCCTCGGCAACTTCGGCACCCAGCTGAACTACACCTACGTCGACTCCAAGATCCAGTACCTGCTGTCCAGCGGTGCCGCCGCGCAGAAGGAAGACCTGACCGGCCTGTCGAAGACCTCGTGGAACGCGACCCTGTTCTACGAAGGCGATCGCTTCTCCGGGCGCGTGTCGGCGACCAACCGTGCCGACTACCTGATCCAGGTGCCGGGTACCGAGGTCGGCTTCAACAGCGCCTCCAGCGGGGTGCATGGGCAGAGCGGCACGACCATCCTGGATGCCTCGGTCCGCTACAAGATCAACGAGCATTTCGAGGTCAGCCTGGAAGGCAGCAACCTGACCAACGAAGCGCAGGAATCCTGGGTCGCCAACCCGGCCCTGCAGTTGCCGCTGGAATACAGCAAGACCGGACGCCAGTACCTGCTGGGCGTGCGCTACAAGTTCTGATCGGCCAACCCCTGCACCGCCGGACGCTCGCGTCCGGCGGTCTTTTTTTGCCTGCGGCCTGCACACCGCGCTGGCCGCGCGGCGGGACGATGGGTCAG
>DAOOCX010000060.1:0-14619 GCA_035408605.1 Thermomonas sp.
ATCGCCCGAGTATGCAAGATGCCGACCATGGTCGAACCTGCGTGCGGCGCTGCAACACGCTAAAATGCCGGTCCGCCCGCGCCGGCCGGTCCACGGCCCCCGCGCCGCGTCCATGCCGGCATCGGCAATCCTCTTCCCGGGTGACCCATGAATTTCCACGAATACCAGGCGAAACAGCTGTTTGCCGATTACGGCATCGCGGTACCGGCGGGGCGCGTCGCGCGCTCGCCCGAAGAGGCCGTCGACGCGGCCAAGGCGATCGGTGGCGAGGCCTGGATGGTCAAGGCGCAGATCCACGCGGGCGGCCGCGGCAAGGCCGGCGGCGTGAAGTACAGCAAGTCCTTCGACGAAGTGCGCGAATACGCCAAGGGCATGCTCGGCACGAAGATGGAGACCTACCAGTCGGCCGGCGTGGCGCTGCCGGTGGATTCGGTGCTGGTGACCCAGGCCACCGACATCGCCCAGGAGCTGTACCTGTCGGTGATGGTCGACCGCTCCACCCAGTCGATCACCTTCATCGCCTCCGCCGACGGCGGCGTGGAGATCGAGAAGACCGCGGTCGACAACCCCGACGCGATCAAGACCCTCGTGGTGAACTACGTGCAGGGCCTGCAGCCGTACCAGACCCGCGACATGGGCTTCGCGCTGGGCCTCAACGCCAAGCAGGTCAACCAGCTGAGCAAGATCATGCTGGGCCTGTACAAGCTGTTCAACGAGAAGGACCTGGCGCTGGTCGAACTGAACCCGCTGGCGATCCTCACCGACGGCAACCTGGCTGTGCTCGACGGCAAGATCAATTCCGACGACAACGCCAACTTCCGCCATCCCGAGCTGGTGGAGATGCGCGACATCAAGCAGGAAGACGAGACCGAAGTCCTGGCCAGCAAGTACGACCTCAACTACGTGACCATGGACGGCAACATCGGCTGCATGGTCAATGGCGCCGGCCTGGCGATGTCCACGATGGACGTGATCAAGCTGGAGGGCGGCGCGCCCGCGAACTTCCTGGATGTCGGCGGCGGCGCCAACAAGGAGAAGGTCACCGAGGCGTTCAAGCTGATCCTGCGCTCGCCGGACGTGAAGGCGATCTTCGTCAACATCTTCGGCGGCATCGTCCGCTGCGACATGATCGCCGAGGGCATCATCGCCGCGGTCAGGGAAGTGGGCGTCAAGGTGCCGGTCATCGTTCGCCTGGAAGGCACCAATGTGGATGCCGGCAAGGAACTGCTGAAGAACTCCGGCCTGGCGATCACGTCGGCCGACGACATCAACGACGGCGCGAAGAAAGCCGTCGCCGCCGCCGCTGCAGCCTGAGGCCCGAACCCATGTCCGTTTTGATCAACAAGAACACCAAGGTCATCGTCCAGGGCTTCACCGGCTCGCAGGGCACCTTCCACGCCGAGCAGATGCTCGACTACGGCACCCAGGTCGTCGGCGGCGTGACCCCGGGCAAGGGCGGCACCCAGCACCTTGGCCTGCCGGTGTTCAACACCGTCGCCGAATCGGTGAAGGCCACCGGCGCCGATGCGTCGGTGATCTACGTGCCGCCGCCGTTCGCGGCCGACGCGATCCTGGAAGCGGCCGACGCCGGCATCAAGGTCATCGTCTGCATCACCGAGGGCATCCCGGTGCTCGACATGCTGCGGGTCAAGAACACCCTGAAGGGCTACCCGGATGTCGTGCTGGTCGGCCCGAACTGCCCCGGCGTGATCACCCCGGGCGAATGCAAGATCGGCATCATGCCTGGCCACATCCACATGCCGGGCAAGGTCGGCATCGTGTCGCGCAGCGGCACGCTGACCTATGAAGCGGTCAAGCAGACCACCGACGCCGGCCTCGGCCAGTCGACCTGCATCGGCATCGGCGGCGACCCGATCAACGGCACCAACTTCATCGACGCGCTGAAGCTGTTCCAGGCCGACCCGCAGACGCAGGGCATCATCCTGGTCGGCGAGATCGGTGGCAGCGCGGAGGAAGAAGCAGCCGACTACATCAGCAAGCACGTGACCAAGCCGGTGGTCGGCTTCATCGCCGGTGCGTCGGCGCCGAAGGGCAAGCGCATGGGCCATGCCGGCGCGATCGCGTCGGGCGGCACCGGCACCGCGGAAGGCAAGTTCGCCGCGCTGGAAGCGGCGGGCGTGACCACGGTGAAGTCGCCGGGCGACTTGGGTGCGGCCATCGCCAAGCGCCTCGCCGGCTGATATCGCTCCATCGGTTGCGATCGACGAAGCCGCCTTTGGGCGGCTTCGTTGTTTTCGGGCCGTGGCGCGGCGTTGACGCGGCCATCGGCATCGTGCCGGCATGCCGCGCACACGCCAACCGCTGACGCCCGAAGCCGCTTCCGCCCGCGAAGGCGGCCTGGTTTACGTGGGCGATGCAGAGCCCGGGCTGACGCGCCGCGCGGCGGGGACGGGGTTCCGGTACCTCGATCCGGCCGGCAAGCCGGTGCGCGATGCCGGCACCCTCGGTCGCATCCGCGCGCTGGCGATCCCGCCCGCTTACCGTGATGTCTGGATCTGCAGGCTCGCCAATGGCCACCTGCAGGCGACCGGCCGCGATGCGCGCGGCCGCAAGCAGTACCGCTACCACCCCCGCTGGGCCGAGGTCCGCGACCGCGAGAAGTTCGGCCGCATCGAGGCCTTCGGCGCGGCGCTCCCGCGCCTGCGCCGGCAATTGCGTCGCGACCTCGCCTTGCCCGGCTTCCCCCGGCGCAAGGTCGCGGCGATGGTGGTCGCGGTGATGGCCGACACCCTGGTCCGCATCGGCAACGCCGGCTACGCGCGCGACAACAAGTCGTACGGGCTGACCACGCTGCGCAATCGCCACGTCCAGTTCCTGCGCGGTGGGCGCGCGCGCTTCCGGTTCCGCGGCAAAGGCGGCATCGACCATGACGTGGTGCTGGACGATGCGAAGCTGGCGCGCCTGCTGCGTAACTGCCAGCAGCTCCCGGGCCAGCACCTGTTCCAGTACCTCGATGACGAGGGCCACGTGCAGCCGGTCGATTCCGGGACGGTCAACGGCTACCTGCGCGAGGCGATGGGCGAGGCCTTCACCGCCAAGGACTTCCGCACCTGGGGCGGGACCCTGGCGGCGATCCGCCTGCTCGCCGAGATGCCCTGGGACGAGGCCGGCGCCAGCCAGCGGGCGATGGCATCGATGCGCAAGGCGGTGGAAACCGACGTGGCCCGCCAGCTCGGCAACACCCCCGCGGTCTGCCGCAAGTCCTACATCGACCCGCGCGTCTACGCCGCGTGGGAGCAAGGCTGGCTGGCCCGCGCATCGAACGGCGTGCGCGGGCCGCGGCAGTGGGAGGCGCTGGCGCTGCGCCTGCTGCGGCGAAGAGCCTGAGCCAGGCGAATGCGCTTGACGATGAAGGAGCGAATGCGCATGATCAATGCGCATCTGAAAGGAGAAGGCTGTGCGCATCCGGGATGATTACGCGGGCTACGGCAAGCGGGCCACCAACGTGAGCATCAACCAGGGGCTGCTGGACGAAGCGAAGGCGCTGGACATCAACCTGTCCGCCACGCTGGAGCGTGCGCTCGAGATGGAAGTGCGCGCACGCAAGCGAGAGGCATGGCTCCTGGAAAACCGTGAGGCGATTGCGGCTTACAACGCGCGCATCGAGCGCGACGGCCTGGCGGGAGACCACGTGCGTGCGTTCAAGGCCCGGAACGGGGCATGACCCAGTTCGTGGTCTATGCCAATGCGGATGCCGCATCGAAACGGCACATCCCGTTCTGGCTCAACGTGCAGAGCGACCTGATCGATGCGACCGGTTCGCGGGTGATGGTGCCCTTGATCACCCTGGAGCGCGCCGGAAAGCCGCTTGCGAGACTGATGCCCGAGTTCGCGATTTCCGGCAAGCGCGTGGTGATGGATACCGTGCAGATCACCAACGTGCCGATGCCGATGCTGGGGAAACCCATGGGCGACCTGTCGGGCGAGCGGCTGGCCATCCTGGCGGCCATCGACATGCTGATTTCGGGGATATGAGATGACGCTGCGCATCGCGATGGCCCAATTCGATTTCCCGGTCGGCGACGTGGCCGGCAACCGCGACCGCATCGCGAGGATGGTCACGGAGGCGCGCGACGAGTACCAAGCCGACATCGTGCTGTTCCCCGAGCTCGCGCTGAGCGGCTACCCGCCGGAAGACCTGCTGTACCGGCCGTCGTTCCTGCGCGAATGCCAGGTCGCGCTGGATGCCATCGCAGCGGACGTGCAGGGCATCGTGGCCGTCGTCGGCTGGCCGCAGGCGGCCGGTGCGGTGGTGTACAACGCCGCCAGCGTGCTGCGCGATGGTGCCGTCGAGCAGACCTATCGCAAGCGCGAACTGCCCAACTACGCGGTGTTCGACGAGCGCCGCTACTTCGATGTCGATCCGGATCGCGACGACTGCGTATTCGAGGTCGACGGCACCCAGGTCGGGTTAGTGATCTGCGAGGACCTGTGGTTCGCCGAGCCGATCGCCTCGACGGTGGCCAGGGGCGCGCAACTGGTGCTGGTTCCGAATGCCTCGCCGTTCGAGCGCGACAAGCACGCGCAGCGCGACACTTTGCTGGCGCAGCGCACGGGCGAAACCGGTGCGGCCATCGCGTACCTGAATGTCGTCGGCGGTCAGGACGCGCTTGTGTTCGATGGTGCGTCGGTCGTCGCCGACGGCGACGGCAACGTGCATCCGGCCGCGGCGGCGTTCACCGACCAGTGGCTGGTGGTCGATTTCGATCCGGCCACGCGCCGCTTCACGCCGGTGCAATGGATGGTGGATGGCGACGAAAGCCGCGATGCCTTGGCCTGGCGCGCGGTGGTGCGCGGCACCCGCGACTACTTCGCCAAGAACGGCTTCAAGCATGCGTGGTTGGGGCTCAGCGGCGGCATCGATTCCTCGCTGGTGCTGGCGATCGCCGTCGATGCATTGGGGGCGGAAAACGTCACGGCGGTGCGCATGCCGTCGCGCTACACGGCAGACCTTTCGAATGACCTTGCACGGGAACAGTGCGACGCGATGGGCGTGAAGCTGATCGCGCTGCCGATCGAGAAGCCCTTCCAGGGCTACCTGGACACGTTGGCCGAAGTGTTCGCCGGCAAGCCGGTCGATACGACCGAGGAAAACCTGCAGTCGCGCACGCGTGGTGCATTCCTGATGGCCTTGAGCAACAAGTTCGGCGGGCTGGTGCTGACCACCGGCAACAAGAGCGAATACGCGGTGGGTTACGCCACCATCTATGGCGACATGTGCGGCGGTTACGCGCCGATCAAGGACCTGTACAAGACCGAGGTGTTCGCGCTGGCGCGCTGGCGCAACACGGTCGGCGACCGGGTGGTGCCGGAGGCGGTGATCGAGCGTCCGCCATCGGCGGAGTTGCGGCCGGACCAGAAGGACCAGGACTCGCTGCCGCCCTATGACGTGCTCGACGCGATCCTGCTGCGTCACGTCGACCAGGAGCAGTCGCGCCAGGAGATCGTGTCGGCCGGCTTCGATGCCGCCACCGTCGACAAGGTGCTGAAGCTGGTACGCATCGGCGAATGGAAGCGGCACCAGGCCGCGCCGGGCCCGAAGGTGAGCCGGCGCGCGTTCGGGCGCGAGCGCCGCTATCCGATCACCAACGGATATCGCGAGTAGCCGCCGGCCCATGGAAAGTGGGGTCAGAGTGGAGTTTTCGAGAAGCGAAAACTCGACTCTGACCCCACTTTCAGTGGCTGCTACCGTGCGATGCGTGGCTGCTTCGTTGCCTTGCACACGCCGCGATCGTAGTCGCCGGTGCGGCGGAGGATGTCGTCGGCCTGTGGTTCGACGCGGCGGCCGACCAGCAGCGATGCCACCACCCGTTCGATCAGGCCGTCCAGCCGGGTGACCACGTAGCACGGCACGTCCGGCTCGTCGTGCGGCAGGCCGACGCCGCTGTCGTCGGTCAGGAACAGGTAGCGGCCTTGGGTGAGCGCGGCCATCGAGCGCATCAGGTACTGCGCGTCATCGGCCACGCCGCTGGCGGCCACCGGCACGATATGCACGCCCCGGGAGCGCAAGGCCAGGGCCTGTTCCCAGGCCGCCGCGGCGCGTTCCGCGTGCGGTGGTGCGTCGGCGACATGCAGCAGGACCTTGGCCGCGTCCTCGCGCCAGTCGAAGCGGTTGGCCTCGATGAAGGCCTGGTCGACCGCTTCGGGGTAGTCGCCGCCACCGTTGGCCTGCTGGTCGCCGAGCTGCCGGCGCAGGCTGGCGAGATCGCCGGTGAGCTCGCAGCGGCGGGTCACGTACTCGTCGCCCTCGTCGCGGTAGACCACCAGTCCCACGCGGATGTCGGTGCCCGGGCGAATGCGCCGCAGGGAGGCGACGATGCTGTCGAGTTCCACCTGCAGGTAACGCAATTCATCGGTCATGCTGCCGGTGGTGTCGATGGCGAGCACGAGGTCGAGGGCTTCCGGCGCGCGACCGGCGATGGGCAGGGGGATGGTGATCGTGCGCTCCCTGCCGAGGCGGTTCAAATCCACCGAGCGCTCGATCGTCGCGGTGCCCTTGGTGGCCACCTCGAGTCGCACGCGTCCCGCCAGGCCGTCCAGCGACGGGAAGAACACCGCCGTGCCGTTGGCCGTGGTCGGCAGGTGCAGCGCACGCCCGTGGCTGTCGGTCGTCGAGACATCGGCGAAGGCCACCGGCTGGCCATCCTTGCCGACGACGCGCACCTTCAGCGGCGTGCGTGTATCCACGAAAGGCAGTCCGGGCTGCGCGCGATCCTGCAGATAGCGCTCGGCATAGCGCGCGTACTGCGAGGGATTGAGGAGATCATCGTAGTCGCCGGCAGTCAGGGTGCCTGACTGCGCCTGCTGGCGAGGTTCCTCGCGTTCGGGCTTGCTGATGGCGACGGCTTTTGCGTCGACGCGGCCACGCGCGCGCTCCCCGCTCACCATCACCCTGTCGAGCGTCGCGCTCGCGCCCGCATCAGCCGGCGGCGCGGCAAGGCCGGCAGAGGCGGGTGGCGCGGGTGGTGACGGGGGCGGCGCTGCGAGCATTGCAACCGCCTCGCGCGGCGCAACCGCGGCGGCTTCATCGGTTTCGGCTACGGTCTCGCGGTGCGCGGCGCAACCGGCCAGCAGCAGGCCGGCGATGGCCAGCGGGAGCAAGCGGGCATGGCGAAGCGTGGTCATCGTTGGCGTCCTCTGCAGTGGCGTGGGACCGGCAAGCCGGGCGTGCCGAGCGGGAACGCGGGAGGACCGAAAACGGGGTTGCGCGCCGTCGCGCAAAAAAATGGCGCGGGGTTCCGGAGAACCCCACGCCATGCGTGTCAGCTGCGCCTGTCCGGCGCTGGCCGCTCAGTTGCCGTTGAGCGGATTCAGGCGGGCGATGATGCCCTTGCCCTTCGGCCAGTTGCCGGCCAGCCACGGATGCTGCGGATCGTTCTGCTGCAGCACGCGCCTGGTATCGGCCGCGAGGGTGGGATTGCCCATGCGCGTGTAAGCCTCGCCGAGCAGGGCGACGGCGTCGTTCTGGTAGGCGGTCTGCGGGTAGGTTTCCAGCAGGTAGGTCGCGCGGTCGGCGGCGGACACCCATGCGCCGCGCTGCAGGTAGTACAGGCCGGTGTTGAGCTCGAAGCGGGCGAACTCGTTGCGCAGGAAGAGCATGCGCTGGCGCGCGTCTGCGTCGTAGCGACTGTTCGGATAGCGGGTGGCGACGATATTGAAGTCGTTGTAGGCCTGCTGCGGCGCCTGCAGGTCGCGGGTGCTCATGTCCAGCTTGAACGCCCTGGACAGGAAGACCGTGTTGCGGCTCATGTTGCTCAGGCCACGCAGGTAATAGAGATACGCGATGTTCTTGTGGGTCGGGTAGGTGCGGATGAAGCGGTCGATGGTCGACACCGCCTCGTCGTACTTGCCTGCCTTGTGTTCCGCGTAGGCCTGTTCCATCAGCGCCTGCTCGGTGTAGGGGCCGTACGGATACTGTGCGATCAGGCGGCCGAAGGTCTCGGCTGCGGTGCTCCAGCGGCCCTCTTCCATGGAGCCGTGGGCCTTGTCGTACAACTGGCTGACCGGCAAGCCTTCGTTCTTGTCCTTGTCCTTGAACATGCCCTTGATGCCGGAGCAGCCGCTGGCGGCAAGGACAAAGGCGACGAGCAGGACGGGGCGCAGCAGGGTGGAACGAGCGGGCATGGGCATCGAGTCGGCGCCTGGAGGCACGGAGGCCTGGAGAGGGTGGGATAATACCAGCCCGTTTTGAGAGTCGGGCCGTTGCCCCTGTGCGGCGCCTGAACCGTGATGCCTGATCCCATGACCGACGCCGCAACGCCCCGCCTCGCCATCGTCCCCCAGTCCGCCGCCGGCCGGCGGCTGGATGCGGTGCTGGCCGAATTGTTCCCGGAATACTCGCGCTCGCGGCTGTCGGCGTGGATCAAGACCGGCGACGTGATGGTCGATGGTGCTGCCCCGCGCGGCCGCGATCCGGTCCGCGGCGGAGAGGAGATCACCCTCACCGCGGTGCAGGAAACCCAGACCCATGCGGTCGCCGAGGACATTCCGCTCGATGTCCTGTACGAGGACGAGCACGTCTTCGTCCTCGACAAGCCGGCCGGCCTGGTGGTCCATCCCGGCGCCGGCAATCCGGCCGGGACCCTGGTCAATGCCCTGCTGCACCGCGACCCCACGCTGGAACTGCTGCCGCGCGCCGGCATCGTCCATCGCCTGGACAAGGACACCAGCGGGGTGATGGTGGTGGCGCGCACCTTGCCCGCGCACACCTCGCTGGTCGCCCAGTTGTCCGCGCGCGAAGTCCATCGGCAGTACCTGGCCATCGTCGTCGGCGCGCTGGTGTCCGGCGGCACCGCCCGTACCGGCATCGACCGCCACCCGCGCGACCGCGTGCGCATGGCCGTGCGCGAGGATGGCAAGGACGCCGTGACCCACTTCCGCCTGCGCGAGCGCTTCCGCAACCACACCGCGCTGGAATGCCGGCTCGAGACCGGCCGCACCCACCAGATCCGCGTGCACATGAACCACCTCAAGCACCCGATCGTCGGCGACCCGCTGTACGGCGGGTCGTTCAAGTTGCCCAAGGGTGCCAGCGACGAGCTCATCGCCGCCCTGCGCGGGTTCAGGCGGCAGGCGCTGCATGCGGAGGTGCTGGAATTCGCGCATCCGGTGACCGGCGAGCCGATCCGCTGCAGCGCACCGGTGCCGGAGGACATGCAACGCCTGATGAAGCTGCTGCGCGAGGATGCCGCCGTGCATGCGGAAGCCGAGCGCCAGCGCCGATGAGCGCGTGGCTGGACGCCGACTGGCCCGCGCCGCCCGGCGTCCGCGCGTTGTCCACCATGCGCCATGGTCTGGGCGTCTCCAAGCCTCCGTTCGATGCGTTCAACCTCGGCGCGCGCTGCGGCGATGATCCGGAGGCGGTCGCCGAAAATCGCCGGCAACTGGACGCCGCGCTTGTGCTGCCGTCACCACCGCGATGGTTGCGGCAGGTGCATGGCATCGGGGTTGCACGCGAACCGGGGTTCGATGAGCCCGAGGCCGACGCCGCCGTCACGTCCATGCCCGGCACGGTGCTCGCGATCCTCACCGCAGACTGCCTGCCGGTGGTGTTCGCCGCGCGCGACGGCGACGAAATCGGCGCGGCCCATGCCGGCTGGCGTGGCCTGGGTGCGGGCGTGCTCGAAGCGACGGTGGCGGCGATGGAAACGCCAGCGGATCATCTTGTCGCCTGGCTCGGGCCGGCTGCGGGACCGCAGGCGTACGAAATCGGCGAAGAGGTCTTCGATGCGTTCGTGTCGGGCGATGCCGGTGCAGCCGCGGCCTTCGCGCCGACCCGGCCCGGCCACTGGAAGGTCGACCTGCATGCGCTGGCGCGTCGACGACTGGCCGCCATCGGGGTCACCGACGTGCACGGCGGTGGCCTGTGCACGATTTCCGATCCGTTCCGCTTCTTCTCGCATCGCCGCGACCAGCGCAGTGGCCGCATCGCTACCGTCGCGTGGATAGAGCGGTGAATGATCTGCTGCGCCCGACCTTGTTCCAGCAGGCGTTGGGCGCGGCCTTCTTCAACCTGCCGGCGCCGGTGCGGCAGTTGCACGCAGTACGCGGCAGCGCGCGTTATGCCGGCATCGCCAGCGTCGAGCGCGGGCGCAATCCGCTGGCGCGGTTGTGCGCGCGGATCGGCGGCCTGCCGGGCAGCATGCGCGAGGTCCCGGTCACGGTCGAGTTCACCGCGGATGCGCGCGGCGAGACCTGGCGGCGCGATTTCGCCGGCACCCGCATGACATCGCGGTTGGCGTTCAAGGACGGCCTGCTGCGCGAGCGGATCGGGCCGCTGCAGTTCCGCCATGCCCTGCTGGCAAATGCCGGTGCGATCTGGTGGCGGGTCGCCGGCGTGCGCCTGTTCGGGGTGTTGCCGCTGCCCGCGCGCTGGTTCCGCGGCGTGCGCTGTTGCGAGCGCGGCGATGAAGGACGCTATCAATTCACCGTCGAAGCGCGCCTGCCACTGGTCGGCCACGTGATCCGCTACGAAGGCTGGCTGGCGCCGGTGGACGATGCCGCTGCCTGAGCCCGCCGGCGCCGTCATCGTCTTCGATGGCGTGTGCGTCCTCTGCAACGGGTGGGTGGCTTTCCTGCTGCGGCACGATCGGCGCGGCCGCTATCGCTACGCCGCGATGCAATCCGATGCGGGCCGCGCGTTGCTGGCGTCGCACGGCCTGGATCCCGACGATCCCGCTTCGTTCCTCCTGGTCGAACGCGATGTCGGCGCGCAGCCGCGCATCTCCACCGAGTCCGATGCGATCCGTCGCGTGCTGGCCGGACTGGGCGGCAGCTGGCGCGTGGCGCACCTGGTCGCACTGGTGCCGCGGCCCCTGCGCGATGCCGCCTATCGCTGGCTGGCGCGCAACCGCTATCGCTGGTTCGGTCGCCACGAAGCCTGCAGCGTGCCCGCGCCCGAGCATCGGCAGCGCTTTCTCTGACGACAGGTGTCGGCGATGTTCGTCCCGGCCGAAGCGCACTGCGCGGTGGGGATCAGGCCGCCTCCAGCGCCTCCAGGTAGGCGCGACGCCAGGCATGGATGTCGTATTCCAGCAGCCGCGCCATCATCGCGTTCCAGCGTTCCTTGCGCTCCGCCAGCGGCATCGCGGCGGCGGTCGCGATGGCATCGGCCACGCCATCCAGGTCGTGCGGATTCACCAGCAGCGCTTCCTTCATTTCCAGCGCCGCGCCCGCGAGCAGGGACAGGATCAGCACGCCGGGATCGTCTGGATCCTGCGCGGCCACGTATTCCTTGGCCACCAGGTTCATGCCGTCGCGCAGCGGCGTCACCAGGCCGATCCGCGCCATCCGGTAGTAACCGGTGAGCATCGCGTGCGGGATATTGCGGTTGACGTAGCGAAGCGGCGTCCAGTCCGGCTCCGCGTGCTGCCCGTTGATGTGGCCGGCGATCTGTTCCAGCTGGTTGCGCAGGTGCTGGTACTCGTTGACCTCCCCGCGCGAGACCGGCGCGATCTGCAGGTAGGTCAGGCTGCCTTTCTGGTCCGGGTGGCGCTCGAGGTAGCGTCCGAAGCTCTGGAAGCGTTCCGGCAGCCCCTTCGAGTAGTCGAGGCGGTCCACGCCGATCGCCAGCAGCCGGCGTTCCAGGCTGGTGTGCAGGTTGCGCAGTGCGGACTTGCCCGCGGCCGCCGCGGCCTGGCGTGCGATGCGCGGGGTGTCGATGCTGATCGGGAACGCACCGGTGCGGATCCGTCGCCCGTCCGGTGCCTCCACCCGATGGTCGTCCAGGAGCTTGCCGCCGCCATACAGGCGGACATAGGAGCGGAAGCGGTCGTTGTCGCGGCTGGTCTGGAAGCCGAGCAGGTCGTAGGCGTACAGCGTGCTGAACAGGCGTGCGTGGTCCGGTATCGCCATCATCAGGTCGGCGGAGGGCACCGGCACGTGGAGGAAGAAGCCCATCCGGCAGGTCACGCCGCGTTCGCGCAGCAGCGCGGCCAGCGGGATCAAGTGGTAATCGTGGATCCAGACGATGTCGTCCTCGCGCAACAGCGGGGCCAGGGTATCGGCGAACAGCGCGTTGACGCGTCGGTAGCCCTCGCGGGTGGCGCGGTCGTAGTCGACCAGGTCCAGGCGGAAGTGCAGCAACGGCCACAGCGTGCGGTTGGAGAAGCCGTTGTAGTAGTCGTCCACGTCGGCGCGGCTGAGGTCCACGGTGATGTAGCGGATGCCGCCGTCCTGCTGCTCGTGCACGTTGCCGCTGGTGCCGCGCACGCTCTTGCCGCTCCAGCCGAACCACACGCCACCGCGTTCCCCCAGCGCCGCCTGCAGCGCGACGGCGAGCCCGCCGGGCGCGTTTTCGCCGGGGATGGCGACGCGGTTGGAGACCACGACCAGGCGGCTCACGAGGCCTCCTGCCAGGAACGCGACAGGCGCATCGCGGCATTGATCAGGCCCACGTGCGAGTACGTCTGCGGGAAGTTGCCCCAGCCCTCGCCATCCTCGAAGGCCATGTCCTCCGACAGCAGCCCGAGCCGGTTGCGGCGCGCGAGGACGCGTTCGAACAACGCCCGCGCCTCGTCCCTGCGCCCGATCGCGGCGAGTGCGTCGATGTACCAGAACGTGCAGATGGTGAAGCTGGTTTCCGGTGCGCCGAAGTCGTCGGGGGCCACATAGCGGAACACGCCATCGCCGTGGCGCAGTTCGCGGCCGATCGCCTCGACGGTGGCCACGTAGCGCGGGTCGTCGCTGGGGACGAAGCCGATGTCCGCCAGCAACAGCAGGGACGCGTCCAGGTAGTCGCTCTGGAATGACGCGCTGAAGTGATTGGCGTCGGCGCGCCACGCGCGCGCCAGCGTCGTGGCATGGATGCGGTCGGCGCGCTCGCGCCAGTGCGCGACGCGGTCCTCCAGTCCCAGCCGGGAAGCGATCTTCGCCAGGCGGTCGCAGGCGGCCCAGCACATCGCGGCCGTGTAGGTGTGCACCTCGGCGCGGCCGCGGAATTCCCACAGGCCCGCGTCGGGCACCTCGAACAGGGCGAAGGCATGCTCGCCCAGCAGTTCGAGGCGGGAAAAGGTGCCGGCGTCGCCGGGATCGGCCAGGCGCTGGTCGAAGAACAACTGGGTCGACGCCAGCACCACGCTGCCATAGACATCGTGCTGCTTCTGGATCCAGGCGAGGTTGCCACGCCGCACCGGGCCCATGCCGCGGTAGCCCGACAGCGATTCCACCTCGTGTTCCTCGAGCCGTGCCCCGAAGTCGATGCCGTACAGCGGCTGCAGGCTGCCGTCGTGGGTGGCGAGGTTGAAGATGTAGCGGAGGAATTCCTCCATGCTGCGGGTCGCGCCCAGCCGGTTGAGCGCGCGCACCACGAACGCCGCGTCGCGCAGCCAGCAGTAGCGGTAGTCCCAGTTGCGGGAGGACCCCGGCGCTTCCGGGATCGAGGTGGTCATCGCCGCGATGATCGCGCCGCTGTCCTCGTACTGGCAAAGCTTCAGGGTGATCGCGCTGCGGATCACCGCGTCCTGCCATTCCAGCGGGATCGACAGGTAGCGCACCCATTCGCGCCAGTAGTCCAGGGTGCGACCCAGCGCTTCCTCCACATAGCCGTCGATGGAGCGCGCCAGCGGTTCGTCCGGGCCCAGCACCAGGTGCATGCGGTGGGTAAGCACGAACGGCAGGCCTTCGCGGATGTAGCGCACCGGTACGTCGGTGGTCAGGCGCAGCGTGAACGCCGGCAACAGCCAACGCACGTGGTTGCTGCCCCAGCTGTGCTCGGGCACGCGTGCGCCCCAGTCGGCAAGCGGCCTTGCCAGCACCCGGATGCGCGGGTTGCCGGTCAGCGGGGTGATCCGCCGGATGATCGACACGGGGCGATAGAAGCGGCCATGCCGGCGCCAACGCGGGGCGAAATCGAGGAGCTCCAGCGATCCGCCCCGGGTGTCGTGCAGGACGGTGCGCAGCACGGCGGTATTGGCGATGTAGGCCTGTTCGGCATGGGCGAAGTCCTCCAGCTCGATGCCGAAGTCACCGCCTTCGTGGTGGCGCGGCGACAGCAGCGCGCAGAACGCCGGGTCGCCGTCGAACGCGGGCAGGCAGCCCCAGACGATGCGACCACGCGGATCGACCAGCGCGCCGAAACTGCCGTTGCCGATGACGCCGAGTTCGAGCCCTGAATCCGCCGCATCGGATCGTTGCGCGTCGTGTGCGTTCATCGGCCACGGTCTCCTTCGTTGACAGTAGCCGGCATGCCCAGCCATGCGCGGACATCGGCCGGATCGCGCAGGCCGAAGTCCGCGGCGCTCTCGGTTCTGCCACCCACCAGGACGCTGGTGCCGCCGTGCGCATTGACCACGCGGAAACCGGATTCGTCGGTCAGGTCGTCGCCGGCAAAGACCGGATGCCGGCCGGCGAACGGGGCCTCCTGGAGGAAGGCCTCGATCGATCCGCCCTTGTCGCCGCCCACCGGCAGCAACTCCACCACGTGGTCGCCATGCTGCAGACGATAGCCGGTCAGCTGCGACAGCGCGTGATCGGCGAAGGCGCGCATGGCGTTGGCCGCTCCGGGTGCGGCACGCCAGTGCAGGGCGAATCCGGCGCGCTTGTTCTCCACCATCGCGCCACGATGCTCGATCGCCAGCGTCTCGGCCTGTGCGCACAGGC
>DAOOCX010000061.1:0-14246 GCA_035408605.1 Thermomonas sp.
GCCGGTTTCCTTGGTGATCGCCTGGATCACCGAACCGCCCTTGCCGATCACTTCGCGGATCTTGTCGGGGTGGATCTTGATGGTGATCAGGCGCGGCGCGAAGTCGGACAACTCGGCGCGCGGCGCGGTCAGCGCGTTGGCCATCTCGCCGAGGATGTGCAGGCGGCCGGCCTTGGCCTGCGCCAGCGCGACCTTCATGATTTCCTCGGTGATGCCTTGGATCTTGATGTCCATCTGCAGCGCGGAGATGCCGTTGCTGGTGCCGGCCACCTTGAAGTCCATGTCGCCCAGGTGATCCTCGTCGCCGAGGATGTCGGACAGCACGACGAAGTCGTTGCCTTCCTTGACCAGGCCCATCGCGATGCCGGCGACCGGTGCCTTGACCGGCACGCCCGCGTCCATCAGCGCCAGCGAGGAACCGCAGACCGAGGCCATCGAGGACGAGCCGTTCGACTCGGTGATCTCGGAGACCACGCGGATGGTGTACGGGAAGGCTTCCATGGTCGGCATGACGGCCAGCACGCCGCGCTTGGCAAGGCGTCCATGGCCGATTTCGCGGCGCTTCGGGCCCATCATGCGGCCGGCTTCGCCCACCGAGTACGGGGGGAAGTTGTAGTGGAACAGGAAGTGTTCCTTGTACTCGCCACCGACGGCATCGATGATCTGGCCGTCGCGCGCGGTACCGAGGGTCACCGCGACGATCGCCTGGGTCTCGCCGCGGGTGAACAGCGAGGAGCCGTGGACGCGCGGCAGGATGCCGACCTTCGAGGCGATCGGGCGCACGGTGTCGAGCGCACGGCCGTCGATGCGGACCTTGGTGGCCAGCACCGCGTCGCGCATGGTCTGGTATTCGAGTTCGCCGAATTCCTTCGCCAGCTCGGCGGCCTTCCAGCCGTTGGCTTCAGCCTGCTCCGCCAGCGCGGCCATCACGTCCTTCTTCAGTGCGGAAATGGCGTCCTTGCGCTCCAGCTTGTCGCGCACCGCGAACGCCTGGGTCAGGCGATCGCCGATGGCGGCCTTCAGCGCGTCGACCAGGCCCGCGCTCGCGGCAGGCGCTGCCCAGGTCCACTTCGGCTTGCCGGCTTCGGCGACCAGCGCGTTGATGGTGTCGATCGCGACCTGCATCTGCTGGTGGCCGAACACCACCGCGCCGAGCATCACGTCTTCCGACAGTTCCGCGGCTTCGGATTCCACCATCAGCACCGCGTCCTTGGTACCGGCGACGACCAGCTCGAGCTGCGATTCCTTGAGCTCGCTGACGGTCGGGTTGAGCAGGTACTGGCCATTCCTGTAACCGACCTTGGCAGCGCCGATCGGGCCATCGAACGGCGCGCCGGTCAGGGCGACTGCCGCAGAGCAGCCGATCAGGGCAAGGATGTCGCCGTCGACTTCCGGGTTCAGCGACATCACGGTCGCGATCACCTGGACCTCATTGCGGAAACCGTCCGGGAACAGCGGACGGATCGGGCGATCGATCAGGCGGCTGGTCAGCGTTTCCTTCTCGGTGGCGCGGCCTTCGCGCTTGAAGAAGCCACCCGGGATGCGGCCGCCGGCGTAGAACTTCTCCTGGTAATCCACCGTCAGCGGGAAGAAGTCCTGCCCTTCGCGCTGGGTCTTGGCCGCCACCGCGGTGCACAGCACGACGGTGCCGTCGCACGAGACCATCACGGCACCGCCGGCCTGGCGGGCGATCTCGCCGGTTTCGAGGGTGACGGTCTGGTTGCCGTACTGGAAGGACTTGCTGATCTTCGCCACGTGGGAATCCTTGGATGTCTTGGGTCGTCGACGCAGCGGAGCCCCGCTCCGTGCGTTGCATCGTGAACCGATGCGGGATGCGGCCGGGCCGCGATGAAGGTGTTGCGATGGCTCAAAAACGAACCGCGGCGCATTGCTGCGCCGCGGTGGGTGTTTCGATCAGCGACGCAGGCCGAGTTTGCCGATCAGCGCCTTGTACCGCTCGGCATCCTTGCGGTGCAGGTAGTCGAGCAGGCTGCGGCGGCGGTTGACCATCATCAGCAGGCCACGACGGCTGTGGTGATCCTGCTTGTGCGCCTTGAAGTGCTCGGTGAGCATCTCGATGCGGGCGGTGAGCAGGGCGACCTGCACTTCCGGGGAGCCGGTGTCGTTGTCGCCGCGCTTGTGTTCGTTGATGACTTTCTGGGAATCGATGGACATGCTTGCCTCGTCGTCGCGTGGCCGGCAGGAACGTGCGTCCCGATGGGACGCCGCACCGCACGGCTCGCCGTGGATGGAATCGTGATGGATGGGTTGGAACGTGAAACCGCTCCGGGGAGCAGCGGGATTATAGCCCGCATGGCGGGGACCGGGCAACGCGGGATCGCAACGGCTCAGCCTGTAGCGCCAGCGGGCTTGCCGGTCGCCACCGCCCAGCGGAACAGGCGCGAAGGCCGCAGGCCGCCGTCGCCGTCGACTTCGCCGAGTCCCAGGCCACGCCCGTGCTCGTCCAGTACCGCGACCTGCCCGGCCGGCCGGTACGGCCCGCGCAAGCCCTGGCCGCGGCCAAGCCGTTGCGCCTGGACCTCGCTGACCCGCACTGATGGCCACGAGGCCATCCCGGCCTCGACCGGCAACAGGCACGCCTCGAGCACGCGTTCGCCCGCGTGCTCGCGGAGGTCTTCCAACGCGGGCAAGGTCCACATCCGCGGCTCGCGGAACGGATCCACCCAGAGCCGGCGCAACTCGGCCACGTGGGCGCCGCACCCCAGCAATTCGCCGAGGTCGCGCACCAGGCTGCGCACATAGGTCCCGGAGCCGCACTCGATGTGCAAACGCAGCGTCGGCGATGCGCCGTTCTCGAGCTGGCCATCCAGCAGGTCGGCGGCATTCAGCAGGTCGAAGGCGTGGACCTCGATGTCGCGTTCCTCGACCTCGATCGCCTCGCCGCGGCGGGCCTTGGCGTACAGCGGCTCGCCACCACGCTTGAGCGCGGAATAGATCGGCGGGCGCTGCCGGATGCGCCCGGTCAGCTTCCGGAGCGCGGTGTCGATCTGGTCGATGGACAGCGCCGGCACCGGGCGCTCGCGCAGGGGTTGGCCCTCGGCGTCGTCGGTATCGGTGGTGATGCCGAGCCGGGCCACGGTCTCGTAGGCCTTGCGCGCGCCGAGCAGGCCACCGGCGATCTTGGTGGCCTCGCCGAAACAGACCGGCAGCAGGCCGGTCGCGAGCGGATCGAGGCTGCCGGTATGGCCGCCCTTCTCGGCGCGGAACAGGTGGCGCACGCGCTGCAGGGCCTGGTTGGACGACAGGCCCTGCGGCTTGTCGAGCAGCAGGATGCCATCCAGCCCGCGGAAGACCGTGCGCGGGCGGCGCAGCGGCGCGGGGTCAGTCGGCGTCGTCACTGGCGCGGACGTCGCGCAACAGGGTATCGATGCGCTCGCCGCGATCCACCGACTCGTCGTAGTGGAAATGCAGCTCCGGCACATGCCGCAACTTCATCGCGCGCGCAAGCTGGTAGCGGATCTCCGGTGCCAGGTCCTTGAGTGCCTTGACCGTCTCCAGGGCCTTGTCGGCCAGCAACACGGTGACGAAGACCTTGGCATGCGCCATGTCGCGGGTGACCTCGACGTCGGACACGCTGGTCGAGCACAGGCCATGCTCGCGCACGGCCGCGTGCACCAGGGTGCCCAGCTCCCGGCGCAATTGCGCCGAGACCCGGTCGGTACGGTGGAATGACTTCTGCGCCATCGGGGTTGCGGGCACGCCTTACAGCGTGCGCTGCACCTCGATGCGCTCGAAGCATTCGATCTGGTCGCCCGGCTTGACGTCGTTGTACGCCTTCACGCCAATGCCGCACTCGGTGTTGACGCGGACTTCGTCCACGTTCTCCTTGAAGCGGCGCAGCGATTCAAGTTCGCCCTCGAACACCACCACGCTGTCGCGCAGGACGCGGATCGGCTTGCTGCGCTTGACCACGCCCTCGATGACCATGCAACCGGCGACCGCACCGAACTTGGAGCTGCGGAACACGTCGCGGACCTGGGCGATACCGATGATCTCCTCGCGGATTTCCTTGCCCAGCACGTTCGACGCGACCTGCTTCACCTGGTCGATGACGTCGTAGATGATCGAGAAGTAACGCAGGTCGACGCCGTTGCCTTCGATCACCCGGCGCGCGGAGGCGTCGGCACGCACGTTGAAGCCGATCACGGTGGCCTTGGAGGTGGCCGCCAGCTGGGCGTCGGACTCGGTGATGCCGCCCACGCCGGAGCCGATCACGTTGATCCGGATCTGCTCGTTGGACAGGCCGGTCAGGGCCTCGCGCAGGGCCTGCATGGAACCGTGCACGTCGGCCTTGACCACCAGGTTGAGGGTCTGCTGCGAAGCGCCCTCGCCCATCTGCGCCATGATGTCTTCCATGCGGTTGCCCGCGGCGGCGACCAGGCGGGTCTCGCGACGCTTGGCGTCGCGCTGCTGGGCCACGTCCTTGGCCAAGCGCTCATCGGCCACGACCACGAAGTCATCGCCGGATTCGGGCACGCCGGAGAGGCCCAGGACCTGCACCGGGATCGACGGACCGGCCTGCGCCACCTGCGAACCGGTTTCGTCGAACAGGGCGCGGACGCGCCCGTACTGGATACCGCACACCAGGTAGTCGCCCTTGGCGAGCGTGCCCTGCTGCACCAGCACCGTCGCGACCGGGCCGCGGCCCTTGTCGAGCGCCGATTCGATCACCACGCCACTGGCGCGGCCCTCGAACACGGCCTTGAGATCGAGCACTTCGGCCTGCAGCGAGATCGCGTCGAGCAGGTCGTCCACGCCCAGGCCGGTCTTCGCCGACAGCTCGACCATCTGGGTGTCGCCACCGAACTCTTCCGCCACCACGTCGTGCGCCAGCAGGTCGTTCTTGACCCGCGACGGATCGGCGTCGGACTTGTCGATCTTGTTGATCGCCACGATCAGCGGGACCTTCGCTGCCTTCGCATGCTTGATCGCCTCGATCGTCTGCGGCATCACACCGTCGTCGGCGGCGACCACCAGGATCACGATGTCGGTCAACTTCGCGCCGCGCTGGCGCATCTGGGTGAACGCGGCATGGCCCGGGGTGTCGAGGAAGCTGATCGTGCCCTTCGGCGTCTGCACGTGGTACGCGCCGATGTGCTGGGTGATGCCGCCCGCTTCGCCGGAGGCGACCTTGGTGGTGCGGATGTAATCCAGCAACGAGGTCTTGCCGTGGTCGACGTGGCCCATGATGGTGACCACCGGCGGGCGTTGGGCCTGGTCGCCCTGCACCGCCTCGACATGCGCCAGCAGTTCGCTCTCGGCGTCTCCGGCGTCGGCGTGGACTGCCTTGTGGCCGAGTTCTTCGGTCACCAGCACCGCGGTGTCGTGGTCGATGGTCTGGGTGATGGTGGCCATCACGCCCATCTTGAACAGCTGCTTGACCACGTCGCCGCCCTTCAGCGCCAGCTTCTGGGCGAGGTCGGAGACGGTGATCGCATCGCCGATGGCGATCTCGCGGACCATCGGGGCCACCGGCTTCTGGAATCCGGTGCCGGTGCGCGACTGGTCCAGCGAACGCTGGCGCTGCTTCGGCTTGCCGCGCGTGTTGGCGCTGCTGCTGCGGCGCGCACGATCGGAGGCGGACAGGTGCAACTGGCCGGCGAAGCGCGCGGTGTTGTCGTCGTCTTCCACGCTCGCGACCATCGCGTGCGAACCGCGATGCGCGGTCTTGCCCTTGTTGGCGGCGTTCTTGTCGGCTTCGCGCGCGGGTGCCGGCTTGGGATGGCCGTGGTGGCCGGGTTTCGGCTTGCCCGACTCCTCCAGCGCCGCGGCTTCCGCGGCGGCCAGGCGCGCACGCTCGGCCTCTGCTTCTTCCAGGCGCTTGCGCTCGGCGATTTCCTCGGCGCGCTGGCGATCCTTGGCCGCCAATGCCTGCTGTTCGGCCTCGTTGCGCTGGCGCGACTCGGCCAGCTTGCGGTGGATCTCGGCCATTTCGGAATCGGGATCGATCGCCCCGCCCGCGCCCGGCTTGTTCAGGGTGACCTTCTTGCGCACGACCACGTCGATCGTGCTGGGCCCGCGACCGGTCTTGCCGCCGCCGCCGACGGTGATTTCCTGCTTGCGGCTGCGGTTGAGCACGATCTTGCCGGGCGCGGCTTCGTCGGCGGCGCTGTCGCTCTTGCCGTGCGAACGCTTGAGGAAGCCCAGCAGCTTGACTTTCTCGATGCTGGTGACGACCTGGTCGGGGCCGCTGAAGCTCATGCCGGCCTCGGCCAGTTGCTCCAGCAGTTTCTCGACCGGCGTGTTCACCAGTTCGGCCAGCTTGCGGATGGTGGTTTGCTGCGACATTCGGATTCCGGTGTCTTTGGCCGCGATGGATGCGGCCGGATATCAATGGAGAATCGGGCGATTGTAGGACGGGCCCGAGCCCGCCAGCCAATCAGGCGTGGCGGGCCGCGGCCCGCCCTGCGGAACTCATTCGAACCAGTGCTTGCGCGCTTCCATGATCAGGGCCGCGGCGCGTTCGCCGTCCATGCCTTCCACGTCCTCGATCTCGTCGGTGGCGGCCTCGGCCAGGTCTTCGCGGGTGCGGATGCCGCGTTCGGCCAGGGCGTAGGCGGTGGCCTCGTCCATGCCGTCCAGCGACAACAGGTCTTCGGCCGGCTGGTGTTCCTCCAACCCTTCCTCGACCGCCAGCGCGTCGTTGAGCAGCGCGTCGCGGGCACGCGAGCGCAGTTCCTCGACGATGTCCTCGTCGAAGCCCTCGACCGCCAGCAGTTCGCCGACCGGTACGTAGGCGATTTCCTCGACGCTGTTGAAGCCTTCCGACACCAGGATGCCGGCGATTTCCTCGTCCACTTCCAGCTTGTCGATGAACAGTTGGCGGGACGCGGCCTGCTCGGCCTCCGACTTCGCCTGCACCTGGTCGGCGGTCATCACGTTGAGCTGCCAGCCGGTCAGGCGGCTGGCCAGGCGCACGTTCTGGCCGCCGCGGCCGATCGCCTGCGCCAGCTTGTCCTCGGCGACCGCCAGGTCCATCGAGTGCTTGTCCTCGTCGACGATGATCGACTGCACTTCCGCCGGCGCCATCGCGTTGATCACGAACTGCGCGGCGTTGTCGCTCCACAGGATGATGTCGACGCGCTCGCCGTTGAGCTCGTTGGTCACCGCCTGCACGCGCGAACCGCGCATGCCGATGCAGGCGCCGATCGGATCGGTGCGGTTGTCGTGCGCCAGCACCGCGATCTTGGCGCGGTCGCCCGGGTCGCGCGCGCAGGCCATGATCGAGACCAGGCCCTGGCCGACTTCCGGCACTTCCAGCTTGAACAGTTCCATCATGAATTCCGGGGCGGCGCGGCTGATGAACAGCTGCGGCCCGCGCGGCTCGGAACGCACGTCGAACAGGTAGCCGCGCACGCGGTCGCCGGTGCGCAGCACGTCGCGCGGGATGCCCTTGTCCTTGGCGATGATCGCCTCGGCGTTGCCGCCCAGGTCGACATAGATGTTGCCGCGCTCGACGCGCTTGACCACGCCGGTGACGAGTTCGCCCACGCGGTCCTTCCAGGCATCGACGACCTGCGCGCGCTCGGCCTCGCGGACGCGCTGCACGATCACCTGCTTGGCGGCCTGCGCGGCGATGCGCCCGAAGTCCGGGTTCTCGATCTGCTCCTCGATGTAGTCGCCGACCTCGGCGTCCTCGCTCTCGTCGACGGCGTCCATCAGGCGCACCTGGCGATCCGGCGATTCCATCACCACGTCGTCCGCCACCACCTCCCAGCGACGGAAGGTCTCGTAGCTGCCGTCCTTGGGGTCGATCTGCACGCGTACCAGCACGTCCTGCTCGGCGTAGCGCTTCTTCGCCGCCGACGCCAGCGCGGCTTCGATCGCCTCGAGGATCACCGATTCGGGCACGCCCTTCTCGGCGGCCACTGCATCGACGACAAGCAACAATTCCTTGCTCATTTACGCTTACTCCGCATCGGACGGCTTGCGCGCCGCCCTGCTGTTGGTGGATTTGTCGTTGGTTGGTGCTTTCGCCGCGGGTTTCTTGCCCGCCGGCTTCTTCTTTTGCTTGCCGGGCCGCGCATCGCGCCCGGAATCGTCCACGGCGGGCGCCATGCCCAGCGCGATCCAGTCCGGCACCAGCCTCGCCTTGTCGATGTTGGCCGCGTCGACGGCGAACTCGCCGGCATCCAGCGCGAACACCACGGTCGAGCCCTCGACCCGCTCGACCCTGCCCTGCAACCGACGACGCCCGTCCTGCGGCAACTTCAGCACGACCTTCGCGTTCTCGCCGACGACGCGCGCGAACTGCGCGGCACCGAAGATCGGGCGATCGATCCCGGGCGAAGACACTTCCAGCGTGTAATTGCCGCTGATCGGATCGGCGACATCCAGCTGCGCCGACACCTCGCGGCTCACCGCCTCGCAATCCTCGATGCCGACGTGGCGCGAGTCGTCGCCGGCGGGCATGTCGATGTACAGGCGCACGACCGAACCGCCCGCGGCGGGCAGGTATTCGATGCCCAGCAGCTCCAGCCCCAGCGATTCCACCGTGGGCGAAAGCAGCGCGGCGATTTCGTCAGCCTTGTCTGTCACGTTGCGTCCAATCGAAGTGCGGAAACAGCGAATCCGGAAAACGGAATCCCGGAAACGAGAAAGGGCCCGATGGGCCCTTTTCCGATGACGCTGGATTGCGAAACCCGGGAACAGCGGATTTCGCGGCCCTAGCCCTGCAACAATCCCGTGGAAGCGATCGCTGCTTGAACTTGGTAGCGGGGGCAGGATTTGAACCTGCGACCTTCGGGTTATGAGCCCGACGAGCTGCCAGACTGCTCCACCCCGCAGCAGAAGCGGAATTATCGCGATGCGCGCGGGATATTGCAAGCCCGCATCGCGTTTTATTGTCGTGTACCGGTCAGGCGAACGCCTGCTGGCACCACGCCATGAACGGACTCCAGAACACGCCGAACGCCAGCAGCGCCAGCGCGTTGACGCCGAACACCACGCGCAGCGTGCGATCCGTGCGCGGCACCACCGGTTCGCCGACGGGCTCGTCGAAATACATCGCCTTGATCACGCGCAGGTAGTAGAACGCACCGATCACCGCGCAAACGATGCCGACGATCGCCAACCACAGCATCCCGCCCTCGATCGCCGCGCGCAGCACGACGAGCTTGGACCAGAAACCGAGGAACGGGGGTACGCCGGCCAACGATGCCATCACGCACAGCACCAGGCCCGCGGTCCACGGGTCGCGCGCGTTCAGGCCCTTGAAATCCTCGATGCGGTCGGCTTCGAAGCCACGCCGCGACAGCAGGATGATCGCGCCGAACGCCGCAGTCGCCATGATCGCGTAGCTCAATGCATAGAACATCGCGGCGGCGTACCCGATCGCGCCGCCACCGGCCAGGCCCATGAACAGGAAACCGACGTGGGAGACGGTCGAATACGCCAGCATGCGCTTGAGGTTGGCCTGAACCAGGGCCACTAGGTTGCCGATCACCAGCGACAGCGCGGCGAGGATCGCCAGCAACGGGCGCCAATGCTCGGCCAGTGGCCCCATCCCCACCTCGAGCAGGCGCATCGCCATCGCGAACGCGGCCAGCTTGGGCGCGGAGCCGATGAACAGGGTGATCGGGGTCGGCGCGCCCTGGTAGACGTCGGGTACCCACATGTGGAACGGCGCAGCACCGAACTTGAAGGCGATGCCGGCGAGCATGAAGGCCATGCCGGTCAGCAGCATCGTCCGCTGTTCCGCGTCCGCGGCGTTCGCGGCGATGGTGGCCAGGTCGATGCTGCCACTGGCGCCATACACCAGCGACATGCCGTAGAGCAGCATGCCCGAGGCCAACGCGCCAAGGACGAAGTACTTCATCGCCGCCTCGGAGGCCAGCGGGCTGTCGCGGTCGATCGCCACCAGCGCGTACGAGCACAGCGCCAGTAGTTCCAGGCCCAGGTAGACCATCACCAGGCTGCCGGCGGAGACCAGCAGCATCATGCCGACCACCGCGAACAGCATCAGCACCGCGATCTCGCCCTTGTACAGGCCGCGTTCGCGCAGGAACGGCCAGCCATACAGCAAGGCGATGGCGGACACCACGCAGGTGCCGATCTTCAGCACGTCCGCCATGTTGTCGCGGATGAACATGCCGCCCAGCACGGCGCCCTGCCCGCCGGTCCCGGCCACCAGCAAGGCCGCGACCAGCACCAGGCTGGCGACCGCCAGCAGGTGGGTGACCACGCGCTGCTTCTCGTTGAGGAACAGGTCGAGCATCAGCAGCGCGAACGCGGACCCGACCAATACGAGTTCGGGGATCAACGGCAGGAATTCGCTGGCGGCGGGCGTGGCGAGGGTGGCTTGCATCGTCGTCATCGCCTCTTCAAAGCTTGGTGGCGGCGAGCTGCGCCGCCAGTTGCGCGATGGAGGGTTCCATCAGGTCGATCAGCGGCTTCGGCCACACGCCCAGCACCAGCACGCCGGCGGCGAACACGCCCAGCACCAGCCATTCGCGCCCATTGAGGTCCTCGAGCTCGGCGACATGCGCATTGCCGACTTCGCCCCAGATCACCCGCTTGGTCAGCCAGAGCGTGTAACCCGCGCCGATGATCAGGGTCGCCGCCGCGGCAAAGCCGACCAGCGGGCTGTGCTGGAACGCCGCCAGGATGACCATGAATTCGCCGACGAACCCGCTGGTGCCCGGCAAGCCGGAATTGGCCATCGCGAACAGCACCCAGAACATCGCGAACCACGGCATCACGTTGGCCACGCCGCCGTAGTCGCGGATCATCCGGCTGTGCATCCGGTCGTAGAGCACGCCGACGCAGGAGAACATCGCGCCGGACACGAAGCCGTGGCTGATCATCTGCACCATCGCGCCCTGCATGCCAAGGCGTGCGGCATCCTCGGCACCGACATCGCGCACCAATGCGAAGGCGATGAAGGTGCCCAGGGTGACGAAGCCCATGTGCGAGACCGACGAATACGCGATCAGCTTCTTCATGTCCTCCTGCACCAGCGCCACCAGTCCGACATAGACCACCGCGACCAGCGACAGCGCGATCACCAGCCAGGCGTAATCGTGGCCGGCATCGGGGACGATGGGCAGGACGAAACGCAGGAAGCCGTAACCGCCGATCTTGAGCATGATCGCGGCCAGGATCACCGAGCCGCCGGTCGGCGCCTCCACGTGCGCATCCGGTAGCCACGTGTGGACCGGGAACATCGGCACCTTGACCGCGAACGCCACGAGGAAGGCGAAGAACAGCCAGGTCTGCTCGCCGATGGTCAGCGGCAGCGCGGCCATGTCGGCCAGCTGCCAGCTGCCGCCCTTGAGGTACAGGTAGACCAGCCCGACCAGCATGAACACCGAGCCGAGGAAGGTGTACAGGAAGAACTTCACCGAGGCATACACGCGGCGCGGGCCGCCCCAGACACCGATGATGATGAACATCGGGATCAGCATGCCTTCGAAGAAGACATAGAACAGGATCGCGTCGAGCGCGCTGAACACGCCGATCATCAGGCCTTCGAGGATCATGAAGGCCGCGTAGTACTGGCTCACGCGTTTGTCGATCGCGCCCCACGCACCGATCAGCACCAGCACCGTGGTCAGCGTGGTCAGGCCGATCAGCGCCAGCGAGATGCCATCCGCACCGAGGTGGTACTGGATGTCGTAGGCCGGCAGCCACGCGAGCTGCTCGACGTACTGCATGGCCGGGCTGGCCAGGTCGAAGCCCATGAACAGCGGGATGCTGCACAGGAAGGTGGCCACGGCGAAGCCGAGCGCGATC
This sequence comes from Thermomonas sp., assembly GCA_035408605.1. GTDB lineage: Bacteria > Pseudomonadota > Gammaproteobacteria > Xanthomonadales > Xanthomonadaceae > Thermomonas. The sequence continues at coordinate 11,755 of DAOOCX010000061.1, forward strand.
CAGCGCGCAGCCCCCGGGCGGGCATTGCCCGCAAGCAGGGTGCACACGCCGCCGAGGATGGGCAGCCAGATCAGGATGCTGAGGAGAGGCCAGTGGGTCACGCGCGGGTTTCCATCAAGTCGTTCATCCGGCTCAGAGCCAGTAGTGGTTGGCCAGCGCCAGCAGCGCGACCAGGCCCAGGATCATGGCGAAGGCGTAGTGGTACAGGTAGCCCGACTGCAGCTTGCGCACCAGGCCGGCGGTCAGCCCGACCAGGCCGGCGCTGCCGTTGACCACGAGGCCATCGATCACCTTGCCGTCGAACAGGCGCGAGAGCTTGCCCAACTTCACGCCACCACCGGCGAAACCGCCGATCCACAGGTCGTCCATGAAGTACTTGCGCTCCAGCACCTTGATCGGCCATGCCAGCGTGCGGGTAATGCCCTTGCGCCATTCCGGCATGACCATGTACAGCAGGGTGGCCAGCAGGAAGCCCATCAGCGCCAGGTAGAACGCCGGCGCCTTGAAGCCGTGCAGCGCGAACGCCACCGGGCCGTGGAACTCCTCGGCCAGCGCGGCCATGACGTCGCGTTCCTTCAGCACGTCGATCGCGCCGAGGAAGAACGGCAGTTGCTTCTCGTGGCCCATCATGTCGGTGCCGAACAGCATCGGCCCCACGGTAAGGAAGCCGATCGCGATCGAGGGGATCGCCAGCAACACCAGCGGCAGGGTCACCACCCATGGCGACTCGTGCGGCTCGTGCGCGCCATGGCCATGGCCGTGGTCGTCGTGATGCGCGTCGGCATGGTGGGCGTCGTGCGCATGCGCATCGTGGCCGTGCGCATCGTGCGCATGGGCCTCGCGGAAGCGTTCTTCGCCGAAGAACGTGAGGTAGAGCAGGCGGAAGCTGTAGAAGCTGGTGACGAACGCGCCCAGCAGCACCGCGAAATTGGCGTACTGCGCGATCAGGCTGCCCGGATGCTCGCCCGCATGGTGGGCGACGGCCTCGATGATGGTGTCCTTCGAGTAGAAGCCGGCGAAGAACGGCGTGCCGACCAGCGCCAGCGTGCCGATCCACATGGTGAGGTGGGTGATCGGCATGTACTTGCGCAGGCCGCCCATTTTCCGCATGTCCTGCTCGTGGTGCATGCCGATGATCACGCTGCCGGCGCCGAGGAACAGCAGCGCCTTGAAGAAGGCGTGGGTCATCAGGTGGAACACCGCCGCGGAGTAGGCGGACACGCCCAGCGCCACGGTCATGTAGCCGAGCTGCGACAGGGTCGAGTACGCGACCACCCGCTTGATGTCGTTCTGGACCATGCCGATCAGGCCGGTCCAGAACGCGGTGGTCGCGCCGATCACCAGGATGAAGTTGAGCGCGGTCGTCGACATCTCGAACAGCGGCGACATGCGCGCGACCATGAAGATGCCGGCGGTGACCATCGTCGCCGCATGGATCAGCGCGGAGATCGGGGTCGGGCCTTCCATCGAGTCCGGCAGCCAGACGTGCAACGGCACCTGCGCCGACTTGCCCATCGCACCGATGAACAGGCAGATGCAGACCACGGTCGGCACCGACCATTCATGGCCCGGCAACACGGTGACGGTGAGGTCGCGCATCGCGCCGGCGTTGGCGAACGCAGTGGCGTAATCGAGCGTGCCGATCCAGTACAGCACGCCGGCGATGCCGAGCAGGAAACCGAAGTCGCCGACGCGGTTGACCAGGAAGGCCTTGAGGTTGGCGAAGATCGCCGTGGGCTTCTTGAACCAGAAGCCGATCAGCAGGTAGGACACCAGGCCCACCGCTTCCCAGCCGAAGAACAGCTGCAGGAAGTTGTTGCTCATCACCAGCATCAGCATGCTGAAGGTGAACAGCGAGATGTAGCTGAAGAAGCGATGGTAGCCATCGTCCTCGGCCATGTAGCCGATGGTGTAGACGTGCACCAGCAGCGACACGAAGGTGACCACCACCATCATCATCGCGGTCAGCTTGTCGACCATGAAGCCGACATGCGCCGAGTAGTTGCCCACCTGGAACCAGGTGTAGAGGTTCTCGTTGAACGGGGCCGCGCCCTGCAGCAACTGCCAGAGCACGTGCGCGGACACCACGCAGCTGGCGGCCACGCCGAGGATGGTCACGCTGTGCGATGCCTGCCGGCCGATCTTGCGGCCGAACAAACCGGCCACGAGGCTGCCCAGCAAGGGCAGCAGCACGATCAGCAGCAGCTGGGTCTTGGAGATGATGAGTGCCGATGACATCGGGTCAGCCCTTCAGCGAATCGATGTCCGCCACGTCGATGGTGCGACGGTTGCGGAACAGGGTGACCAGGATGGCGAGGCCGATCGCGGCTTCGGCCGCGGCCACGGTCAGGATGAAGAACACGAAGACCTGGCCCGCGGGATCGCCCAGCGACCGCGAGAACCCGACGAAGTTGATGTTCACCGAGAGCAGCAGCAGTTCCAGCGACATCAGCAGCATGATCACGTTCTTCCGGTTGAGGAAGATGCCGGCC
>DAOOCX010000062.1:0-13635 GCA_035408605.1 Thermomonas sp.
GATCGTCGCCGCGTTGATTGCGGCGGCCGTACTTCAATTCTTCGCCGGCCTGTGGATCGCGCGCGAACTCGGCACCACGCTGCCACCGCCGCGCATCTGGCCCTTGCTGCAAGGCGCGCTGGTCGGCGGCTGGATCCTGCTCACCTTCGCCCTGCCGCCCTTGCTGGCGCTGCGTCGGGTCAGTGCGCTGGCGGTGCTGCGCAGCGACCTGCGCACGCCGTCGCCGCCGGCGTTGGTGCTGTTCGGGCTGGCGCTGGCCGGCATGCTGGCGATGTTCTGGCAGGCCGCCGGCAATCCGCAGGCCGCCGCGATCCTGCTCGGTGGCCTGCTGGCCACGGCTGCGATCCTGGCCGTCGCTGGCGGCGGGCTGGCCTGGCTGGTGGCACGCGCAGGCCGCAGTGGCAGCGGGATCACCCGTTACGCATTGCTCAATCTTGCGCGTCGGCGCCGGCTCACCATCGCCCAGGTGGTGGCACTCGGCACCAGCCTGATGGCGCTGCTGCTGTTGCTGCTGGTGCGCACCGATGTGTGGGACCAGTGGCAGGCCACGGTGCGCGGCGACGCGCCCAACCGCTTCGTCATCAACGTGCAGCCCGAGCAGCGCGCGACCTTCGACGCCACGCTGCAGCGCCTCGGCTTCAGCTCCGCCGGCCTCTCGCCGATGATCCGCGGACGCTACATCGGCCCGACCGCACGGGAGCGCGGACGCCCGCAGCCCGAAGGTCGTGGCGAACGCCTGATGGATCGCGAATTCAACCTGTCCACGGCCGATACCTTGCCCGAAGGCAACACGCTGGAGGCCGGCACGTTCTGGGATGCGAAGACGGCGCGCAACCAGTTCTCGGTCGAGACGAAGTTCGCCGAACAGCTGCAATGGAAACTCGGCGACACCCTCGTGTTCGACGTGGCCGGGCAACGCATCGAGGGCAGGATCACCAGCCTGCGCGACGTGCGCTGGGAGAGCTTCACGCCCAACTTCTTCGTGCTGGCGTCGCCCGACCTGGCGCCCGGCCTGCCGGCGACCTACATCACCGCGGTGCGCGTGCCGCGCGGCGACGCGACCCTGGCCACCGCCCTGAGCCGCGAGATCCCCAACGCCAACGTGATCGACATCGATGCGGTCACCGGCGAGATCGCGCGCATCGGCGACCAGGCGGCCATGGTGATCCAGGTGGTGTTCTGGTTCGCCTTCCTGTCCGGCTGCCTGGTGTTCGTGGCCGCGGTCGCGGCGACCCGCGACGAGCGCATCACCGAACTCGGCGTACTGCGCACGCTGGGTGCCAGCACCGCGCAACTGCGGCGCTCGCAGCTGGTGGAATTCGGCGCGATCGGCGCCATCGCCGGCAGCATCGCCGCGCTGGCCGCGGCCGGCATCGGCAGCCTGTTCGCCCAGCGCGTGCTGGACCTGCCGCCGACCTGGAGCCCGACCACGCTCGCCACCGGCGCCATCGTCGGCACCGTGGCCGCGATGCTGGCCGGCTGGCTCAGCATGCGCAGGCAGTTGCATGCCACGGTGCGCGACACCTTGGGGATGTCCACGAATTGAGTGCGGCGCACAGGCGCCGCCGGCCTCTTGCAAGTCGCGGCGCATTCTGTATAACGTCCGTTATAACAACAACGGAGCGCCGCCATGAAACTGAAGATCACCGCCATCGGCAATTCGGCCGGCGTGATCCTGCCCAAGGAACTGCTGGCCAAGCTGCGCCTGGACAAGGGCGATGAGCTGTATGCGGTGGAAACCCCGGATGGCATTCGCCTGACCACCTACGACCCCGTTTTTGCGGCGCAGATGGAAGTGGCCGAGAAGATCATGCGCGATCACCGCGACCTGCTTCGCCGGCTGGCGGAGTAACTCGCGATGATCGTCTGGATCAACCGTTCGCTCGCGCTCGCCATCCACGAGCGGCAAATGGCCGAGCATGGTGGCGGGACCGGTATTCGCGATGAAGGCCTTCTGGAGTCCGCGCTGGCACGGCCCCACCGGTTGCATGCCTACGGTGACCCGCCACCGGATTTCGCCGATCTTGCGGCCAGCCTCGCCTATGGGTTGGCACGCAATCATCCATTCGTCGATGGCAACAAGCGGACCGCGCACGTGTGTTACTACGCATTCCTTGCCATCAACGATGTCCATCTCGAGGCAGGTTTGGACGAGATGTATATCCAGATGCTCACCTTGGCCGAGGGCTCGTTGAGCGAAGCCGACTTTGCCGCGTGGATGCGCCCGCGCCTGCGCTCGAAGTCACCGAACAAGGTGCATGAGCCCAGGCGACGCTAAGGCTGATCCACCGCTAGATATTCGCCTCTTCCGGCGGCACCGTGGTGTCCAGCGGCGCGGCGCCTTCACCGCCTTGGGCGACCTCGGGGCAACGACGGCCCAGCGTGTACGCGGTCATCGACAGCGATCCGTAGGCATAGCCGTCCACCAGCACCTCCGCCGGCTTGCCCGCCGCCGAGGCCAGGCCGGCGAGATACAACAGCGGCAGGAAATGCTCGTCGGTGGGCACCGCCATCCCGTAGTCCCGATGCGTCGCCAGCGAGGCGATGTCATGCGGGCGCTCGGCCATCAGCTGGCGCGTGGCGTCATCGAAGCGCCGCGCCCAGTCGTAGGCGCCGTCCGGCCGCTGCCAGTCGATCGCACGCAGGTTGTGCACCACGTTGCCGCTGCCGACGATGAGCACGCCACGTTTGCGCAGCGCCGCCAGCTTCGCGCCCAGCGCAACGTGCCAGTCCAATGGCTTGCGCGCATCCAGCGACAGCTGCACCACCGGGATGTCGGCGTCGGGGAAGGCGTGTACCAGCACGCCCCAGGTACCGTGATCCAGGCCCCAGCCATCGCGGTCCAGGCCGACGACGTAATCCGGTTTCACTGTATCCGCGACTTCCTCGGCCAGTTCAGGCAAGCCGGGCGCCGGGTAGTCGACCTCGAACAACGCCTGCGGAAAGCCGTGGAAATCGTGGATCGTCCGCGGCCGCGGCATTGCGGTGACGGCGAGGCCATCCACATGCCAGTGCGCCGAGACCGCCAGGATCGCCCGCGGTCGTGGCACCGAGGCCCCGAACGCCCGCCACGCCTCGGTGAAGCGATTGCGTTCCAGCGCGTTCATCGGGCTGCCATGGCCGAGGAAGGCAGCGGGCATCAGGGAGGTGGCGGACATGGCAGGCACTCGCAACGCGGGGGAGTCCTTTCCACTGTGGGGCCATCACGGTCGACAAGCGACGGCGGTGGGTGGAACGGTACGGTGCGGCCGCCGGGCGGAGTTCCCGCTCTTGTGGGAGGGGCTTCAACCCCTTACCGCGCCGGCAGCACCCGCGGATTGCGCAACACCAGCGCCGACACCAGCGAAACCAGCACGCCGACCGGGAAGATTTCGGCGAAGGTCATCGGCAGCCGGAACTTCGGATCCGCGTACTGGGTCTTGAACGCCTCCATTTCCGCGGTGAGCTTGGCCAGCGCCGCAGGATCGATCCCCTTGGCCTTCTCCGCCGCGATCACCGATGCGCCATAGCTGCCGGCGAAGTCGTCGACGATCGTCGCCTGCACCAGCTCCCAAGCCACCACGTAGAACAGCGCGGCGATGAACGAGATCGCCAGGCCCATCCCGAACGCCGGCCAGAACTTGATCACCCCGCCGCCGCCGACATCGCGCTGGTGCTTGATGCCGACGAAGACCGCGCTGAAGGCCACCAGCATGGTGGCGTAGCCCACCGCCATGCCAACCCAGCCGTGCGGCATCTCCCCGGACAGCGCCCAAGTGGTGGCGTACATCCCGCCGCCGACCACCAGCCCCGCGATCACCCCGTACTTCACGATGTCACGCCACATGCTCCACCTCCGTTGATTGAACCGGCGCCGATTGCGGGCCAACGCGGGCCATTCGTCCATCGCCCGTAAGGGTGATTTCGTCGGAATCACCCATCGCGATGGCGCTTACGGCACCAATCCGAGCTCGCGCGCCTTGCGCAGGGCATCGGTGCGCCGCCGCGCTTCCAGCTTCTCCAGCAGCCGGGCCACGTGCGTCTTCACTGTATTGGGCGAGACATGCAGGCGCAGCGCGATCTCCTTGTTGGAATGCCCGGCGGCGATCTCATGCAGGACTTCCAGTTCACGCGGACTGATCCCCAGGGCCTCCGCGGCACGCGGATTGCCTTCGCCGGCCGGCTCTGCCGGCGAGGCACCCCGACCCAGCAAGCGCATCCCCAGCCACAGCCCCAGGGCGAGGAAGCCGGTGGCCAGCAAGCCGTCGTAGATCGCCGACGGGTAGCTGCGTACCAGCCGCTGGTAGTCCAGCCATTGCAGGGCCACGGTGCCGCCCGCAAGCAACGCGGCGTACAGGACGATGTGGATCCAGGGCATGGCGAAGCGCGGGCGCATGGGCGGATGCTACCGGTGTGGCGCTCTTTCATCCGCATCGACGTAATCGTTCATGCCTCGCTCTCGCCTCTGGCCAAGCGCAGCGGCGTTCGCAGGAATTGCGCGAGCTCTTCCACGACATCGGCCAAGGCAGGGGCGTGCAGACGATTCTTGCCGAGGAAGGCGTTCCACTGCGCCACCTTGGCGGCGTCGTTTGCGAACTCCTCGGTCAGGCCCAACGGCAATCCCTGCGGCAGGGCGGTGCCGCGCCGCACGAACGTGGCTGCAATGGCCTGCGCCAATTGCCGCTCATCCGATGCACCCTCCCGCGCCAAAGCGCGCAGGTCGAAGTAGTCCTTCAGGCGACTGTTGGCCATGCCAAGGCTGACGATGGCCTCAAGTTTCTCTGCGACCACGGTGGCGCGCGGATAGACATGCAGGCGTGGGGTAGGCATGTCATCCAGCAAGGTCGGATAGGCCACGTCCTCCGGTCCCGGGGTGACCGCATCGCCGTAGCCCACGTCCAGTTGGACCACGCATCGCGCATTGCCCAAAGTCCCCTTGAGGCGCACGCGCAAACCACCGTAACGCGCATGCTCGCGGATATCGTCCACCACGACCGACATCGGGTCGAACACCATGCCATCGTCCACCGCCACACCACAGATTTCCCGCACGGTGCCCGCCAGCAGGTTGACGTCGATCAGCCCGAAACCGAGGAAATCCGCATCCCGCGTGGGCCGATGCGGCATGTCGAACCAGAGATCGAACAGCATCGCGCCCTTGAGCCACAAGGCATCCCGTACGGCCTGGATCGTGGAGAGTCGATACAGGAAGCGCTCCGTGGCATAGCGCACCACGATCAGGTTGAAGTCCTCACCCCCGCTCCCGCGCCAGATTCAGCAAGCGGGCATGGATCGATGCAGCCCTCGCCGACGTCATGCGACAGCGTCCAGATACGGGCGCATGACGTTAGCGACGCGATCCACCTTGGCGAAGTGCCACAGCGTGTCAAGGCTGATCCGGCGTTCCCGGCGCGCTTCGCGCAGCGCTTCCAGCGCCACCTCCAGCCCAATCTTGTTGCGGTACTTGAAACAGTCCGCGAGCGTCTTCTCGATCCCGTAGATCGGAACCTCTCGCCCTTCTAGGCGATGGCGCTCCACGCCTTCGGTCAGCGCCGCCCCGCCGAAGCGCAGCACCCGTAACGGCGGGTACTGCAGGCGCGGTCGGCGCGTGCGTCGATCCACGGCGATCCAGACCTCGTGCGGCAGCTGCGTGCCCAGCCCGTGGAACTGCAGTGCGCTAAGCAGGCAGATCACGCCGTTCGGCATCGCCAGCGACGCCAGCGCCAGCCCATGGTGTTCCCCCGCCGGCATGTCCATTAGCCGATACACACCTCGCGTTACCCGCACGATCTCGCCGCTGGCCACCAGTCGGGTCAGCACTTGGCGATGAATGCCGACCTTCGCGAGCTCACGCGAGGCAACCCCTTGCGGGCGACCTGCCAAGGTCAGGACTCGTTCTCGGCCGGCAGGAGGGGCGTGACGCGCTCTCATGTGGCCATTAGCAGACAGTTGATGACAAGTGTCAACACTTAGCCACATCAAAATCCTCAGGGTTCCAAGATCCAGCGCACCTGCGCCCAATACTTTTCAGGCTCTTCACGTGGATCCGGATCGGGTTCCCCACGCTTGGTCGCCCGCCTTCTGGGTTGCGAGCCACGGTGTGTACGAGCAATCTCCAGCACAGGAAACTCAGGCACCCATTCCGGAACGCGATCGCGCAAACCCAACACAAGGCACAGGCGCAAGAAGTCGATCAGGTCCAACGACCGCTCGCCGCTCTCGAAGCGGGCCAGGCTACGCATCGGAATGACAGCCTCCCGGGCGACTTTCTCGCGGCTCAGGTTGCGTGACAGCCTCAATGCTCGGGTGCGCGCGCCGAAATCGCGCAGCACGTCGTCGCGACTGACATAACGGACAAACTCCATGTCACTTGCTCCATGGACGGAATAGCGAGCGAAGCGCCGGACTGGCACCTCGCAGAACTCCTTGCGTGGAACCGCGGGGCTCTCACCTCCGCAGGATCTTCTCCATCGCCTTGCCCTTGGCCAGTTCGTCCACCAGCTTGTCCAGCTGCCGGATCTGGCGCATCAGCGGGTGCTCGACGTCCTCCACCCGCACCCCGCAGACCATGCCGGTGATCAGCGCCGCGTTCGGGTTGTACCTGGGTGCCTTGCCGAAGAACGCCTCGAGATCGGCATCACCCTCGTTCTGCTTGCGAAGCCCTGCCGCCGTGTAGCCGGTCAGCCAGCGGATGACCTGGTCCACTTCATCCGCGGTGCGGCCCTTGGCCACGGCTTTCTTCACGTACATCGGGTACAGGCTGGCCCATTTAATGGCGAAGACTTTTTCGAGCTTCATCGCATCCACCTCAACCCTGCTTCTGTGGGAGGGGCTTCAGCCCCGACGGAGTTCGCCGAGGTCTTTGCCCGCTACACCGCCCTGACGTACAACGCCTTGCCACCCGTCGCCGCGGATCCGCGCTCCTCCACCTTGAAGTGCCGCGGATGCTGGCGCAGCAGGTCGCTGAGCTTCTTCTGCCCGTACAGGCGCGGGTCGAAGTCGGGCCTGACCTTGTTGAGGTAGTTGCCCATCGTGCCCAGGTGCGCCCAGCCCTCGTCGTCGGACGCCTCCTCGATCGCCTGGCGGATCAGCTCCAGCGGCAACGGCAGCGGCCCCGCGGGTTTCGCCACGGGTGCCGCGGCAGCGGGCTTGCCCTGCGCCCGCGGGGACTTGGCCGCGACCTTCTTCGCCGCTTTCTGCATCGGCTTGGCGGGCGTTGGCGTCGCTTCCTGCGCGCGCAGCACCTCGGTGTAGACGAACTTGTCGCAGGCCTGCACGAAGGCATCCGGCGTCTTGCGCTCGCCGAAACCGTACACGGTCAGCCCCTCCTCGCGCAGGCGCTGCGCCAGGCGGGTGAAATCGCTGTCGCTGGTGACCAGGCACATGCCATCGAAACGGCCGGTGTACATCAGGTCCATCGCATCGATGATCAGCGAACTGTCGGTGGCGTTCTTGCCCACCGTGTAGGCGAACTGCTGCACCGGGCTGATCGAATGCTTGAGCAGCACCTTCTTCCACTGCCCCAGCTGCTGCGAGGTGAAGTCGCCATAGATCCGCTTCACGCTGGCCAGCCCGTACTTGGCCACCTCCGCCAGCAGACCCTCGATCACCGACGCCTGCGCGTTGTCGGCATCGATCAGCACCGCCAGCCGGCGCTGGCCGTCGTCGTGCGCTGGCTTGGGGCGGGTGGTCATGGCGGGCTCCGGGGCGTGGCGGCGTCAGGGGCGATTGAACCACGATGCACGCGGCGTCGCGCCCCCTCGCTTGCAGGCTGCCACGACTGCACGTACACAGGTGGCTGACCACGAGGATGCCGTACATGTGATCGTCTACCACTCGACCCGCCAGCGCTTTCTCGAAGACGTGGAACGCAGCCCGATCGAGGACATCATCGCGAAGGCATTCCTCGAACGCACGGGAAGGTACGCGCCGGATGCAGAGTACCGCGCGTGGCGCAATTCCATCATGCAAATGGCGGACGTGCTGGCGGACGACGACATGCCGGGGTCGATGGGCGTGGGCGTGGAACTGGGCATCCCGCAAACCGCGAAGCGCATCGATTTCGTCCTTTCTGGCACATCCGGGTCGGGCGATCCCCGCGTGATCATCGTCGAGCTCAAGCAATGGTCGACTTCACGCGTTTCGGACAGGGATGGATTGGTGATCGCCAACCGCGGTGGCCACGCCGACATCGAAGGCATCCACCCCTGCTACCAGGCTTGGTCGTATGCCGCGCTGTTGGAAGGCTTCAACGAGGCCGTGCATGGGGGCGGGATCGGATTGAACCCATGTGCGTACCTGCACAACCACCATCGCGATGGCATCATCGATGCGGCACGCTACGCGCCCTACATCGACAAGGCACCGCTCTTCCTGCGTGGCCCGAGTGAACGCCGGAAGCTGCAGGATTTCATCAAGCAGCACGTCAAGGACGGCGACGATGCGCAAGCGCTTTACCGGATCGAACACGGTCGCATTCGTCCATCGAAAATGCTCGCCGACAGCTTGTCCGGCATGCTGCGCGGGAATCGCGAGTTCGTCCTGGTCGACGACCAGAAGGTGGTCTACGAGACCTGCCTGGCGAAGGCCGCCATGGCGAACCCCACGCGCAAACAGGTCGTGATCGTGCAAGGCGGCCCCGGGACGGGAAAGTCGGTCGTCGCGATCAACCTGATGGTGGCGCTGACCAGGCAAGGATTGCTGGCGAAATACATCTCCAAGAATGCGGCGCCGCGCGCGGTGTACGCGCAGAAACTCAAGGGCCAGCGCAAGCAGGCCGAGATCTCGATGATGTTCGGCAGCTCGGGAGCGTTCATCGACACCGAAGCGGACCTGTTCGACGCGTTGATCGTCGACGAAGCGCACCGTTTGAACGAAAAGAGCGGCCTTTACGGCAATCTGGGGGAGAACCAGATCAAGGAACTCATTGCCGCGGCGAAGTGCACGATCCTGTTTTGCGATGACGACCAGATGGTGACCTTGGCGGACATCGGGCATTCGGCCGAGATCGACCGCTGGGCACGCCATCTCGGCGCCGATGTCACCCACCTCGCGTTGGCATCGCAGTTCCGTTGCGCAGGCTCGGATGGCTACCTGGCATGGTTGGACGATGTGCTCGGCGTTCGCGAGACCGCCAACCCGGACCTGGTTCCAGGCACTTACGACTTCCGCGTCGTTGATAGCCCTGCCGAGTTGGATCGTCTTATCCGCGAGCGCAACGGCAGTAACAAGTCCCGCTTGGTCGCTGGCTATTGCTGGGACTGGAAGAGCAAGCGCAATCGCGATGCATACGACATCGTCCTCCCGGCGTCGGGCTTCAGCAGGCAATGGAACCTTGGAAGCGACGGTAGCCTGTGGATCACCGCACGGGATTCGATTGAACAGATCGGCTGCATCCATACCTGCCAAGGCTTGGAGCTCGACTATGTCGGCGTGATCATTGGCCCCGATTTCGCCATGGCGAATGGGGCTTTGATGACGAACCCGGCTGGCCGCTCGAAAATGGATCGATCCATACGCGGATGGAAGGCACTCACGAAGCGCGATCCGGTAGGTACCCGCGAACGACTCGACAGGATCATCCGAAATACCTATCGCACGCTGATGACGCGAGGGATGAAAGGTTGCTACGTCTATTGCACCGATCCTGAAGTGGCGGACTTCCTGCGGGAACGTATGCGCCGCATGGGTTCGTGACCGGCCTCCGCTAGACTCCGCAAAACCTCGGAGCCCCGCATGTCCGGCCACAGCCAGTTCGACCTGCTCAAGCAGCGCCGCTTCCTGCCGTACTTCACGGTGCAGGCGCTGGGCGCGTTCAACGACAACGTGTTCCGGCAGGCGATCATCGGGCTGCTGGGGGTGATGGCGGCGGCAGGGCTGCTGGACGAGACCACGCGCGGCACCTACACGCAGCTGGCACCGGCGGTGTTCATCCTGCCGTACTTCCTGTTTTCCTCGATCGCCGGCCAGTTCGCGGAGCGCACCGAGAAGTCGAAGCTGATCCGCATCACCACCGCGATGGAGATCGCGATCATGTCGCTGGCGGCGGTGGGCTTCCTGCTGCAGGACATGCGGGTGCTGCTGTTCGCGCTGTTCGCCACGGGCGTGCAAAGCACGCTGTTCGGGCCGGTGAAGTATTCGATCCTGCCGTCGGTGCTGAAGCCGGAGGAACTGACCGGCGGCAATGGCCTGGTGGAAATGGGCACCAGCATCGCGGTGCTGCTGGGCATGCTGTTCGGTGGGTTGATCTTCACCGTGGCCGGCGAACACGGCACGCAGGCCGCGGCGGTCGCGGTGATCCTGCTGGCGATCGCGGGCAATGTGTTGAGCCGGATGATCCCGGCGGTGCCGGCCTCCGCGCCCGACCTGGAGGTGCAGTGGAACCCGATCCCGGAATCGCTCGCCATCCTGCGCCTGGCGAAGAAGCAACTGGCGGTGCGCAATTCCATCCTGGGCGTGAGCTGGTTCTGGTTCACCGGCACCGTGCTCACCGGCAACCTGCCGGTGTATGCGGAGACCCACCTGGGCGGCACGCCGACGCTGTACGTGTTCGCGCTGGCGGTGTTCTCGATCGGCGTGGGCACGGGCTCGCTGCTGTGCGAAAAACTCTCCGCGCGCACGGTGGAGATCGGCCTGGTGCCGCTGGGCGCGATCGGCATGAGCGCCTGCATCCTGCACCTTGGCTTCGCGCCGGCGATCGCGGCGAAGGGCCTGGATGTCGGGCCGTTCCTGCAGCAGGCGGGTGCGTGGCGGGTGGTGCTGGACCTGGCCGGGATCGGCCTGTTCTCCGGCTTCTTCGTGGTGCCGCTGTTCGCACTGATCCAGAGCCGCACGCCGAAGGACGAACTATCGCGCGTGATCGCCGGCATGAACATCCAGAACGCAGTCTTCATCGTCGCGGCGGCATTGGGTGGCGTGGCCCTGCAACAGCTCCTGGGCTGGAGCATCCCGCAGCTGTTCCTCGCACTCGGCGTCGCCAGCATCGTGGTGGCGGCATGGATCTTCAGCATCGTCCCCGAATTCCTGATGCGCTTCCTCAGCTGGTTGCTGGTGCGCGGCCTGTACCGGCTCAAGCTGCACGGCATCGAGAAGCACGTGCCCGACGAAGGCGCGGCGCTGCTGGTCTGCAACCACGTGAGTTACATGGATGCGCTGATCCTGTCCGCCAGCATTCCGCGGCCGGCGCGCTTCGTGATGTATTACAAGATCTTCAACATCCCGGTGATGCGCTGGATCTTCAGGACCGCCAAGGCGATCCCGATCGCCGGCGCGCGCGAGAACCCGGAGTTGATGCAGCGCGCGTTCGACGAGGTCGATGCGGTCCTGGCCGAGGGCGAACTGGTCTGCATCTTCCCGGAGGGCGCGTTGACCAAGGACGGCGACATCGCGCCCTTCAAGTCCGGCGTGGAACGCATCCTGCAACGCGCCGCCGCGCGCGGCCAGGTCGTCCCGGTGGTGCCGATGGCCCTGCGCAACATGTGGGGCAGCATGTGGAGCCGCCGCGCGAACGCGAAGGAAGGCAGCATGCTGGATCGCATGCGCGTCCCGCGGCGCCTGCGCGCACATGTGGATGTGGTGGCCGGCGAGCCGGTGGATGGCGGTACCGCGACGGCGGAATTGCTGGAGGCGAAGGTGCGGGCGTTGCGCGGGGATGCGGCCTAACCCACCCAGCCCGCCACCACGAACAGCGCGATCACCGCCAGCCACAGCACCAGTACGCGCCAGGCCAGGTTCATCGCATCGCGCAGTTCCGGCAATTCGCCGAAGACTTCGGCGAGTGCGGTGGAGGCCGAAATGCCGGATTCCGTGTAGTCGGCCACTTCCTCGGCGATCTCGCTGCGCACGCTGGCGCGGGCGGCGTTCGGCAACAGGCGGCTGTCCAGGCCGAAGGCATCGTCCTGCCGCCACGCCGAGAGCACGCTGTCGAAATTGCCGACCAGCGCCAGCCCCAGCGCGATCAACTGGGTCACCGGCCATTCCAGCAGCGACAGCCAGACGCGCGCGCCGTGCAGGGTGTCGGATGGCATGACGTCGGCGTCCTGCTCGGCGGCGAGCACGCTCAGGCGATACAGCAGCGCGCCGAAGGGGCCCAGCACGCAGAACCAGAACAGCACGCCGAACCAGCGCCGCTGCGCATTGCGGAACACGGCCTCGACCAGCGAGGCGCCATCGAGCGGCGCATCGACGCCGGGCGGATACAGGCGTGCCGCGGCGGCGCGGCGCGACGTGGCGTCGGGCGCGTCGAGCACGGCGGCGACGTCGAGATCGAGGTCGCGCGGGCCCCAGCACCAGAACAGCAGGACGATGTCGAACAGCAGGCCGACGAAGCCCCACAGCGGCTGGTCCAGCGCGACCTGCAACAGGCCCGCGACGAGCAACGGCACGACCAGTGCCAGCGCGATGCCCCAGCGACCGCGCCAGAAACTGTCTTCGGGGAATTGCGCGTTGAGCCATTGCAGCCAGCTGCGATACCAGCCGAACTGGCGCAGGCCATTGGCGATGCCCGGCGCCAGGTGGCCGATGGCCAGCGCGATGATGACGGCGAGCAACGTGGCGGACATCGCCCGATTCTACTGCGCGATGTCGCTACGACGCGGCGCGCGCGTCGTGCTCCGCCAGCCACGCGTGGATCACGTGGCGGGCGATCGAGATCGGCGAGGACAACACGATGCCCTCGCCTTCCGCATCGGCGCTCGCCCAGTCGTTGGCCAGGCCCACGCGCACCTCGTCGGCGCTGAACCAGCGGGCAGCCTCAAGTTCTTCTTCGGCCACCGGCTCATCGGGTTCGGCGTTGGCGATGAAGCCCAGCATCAACGAGCCGGGGAACGGCCACGGCTGCGAGGCGACGTAACGCGCCGTGTGCGCATGCACGCGCACGCCGGTTTCCTCGTGCACCTCGCGCACCACGGTCTGCTCCAGGGTTTCGCCGGGTTCGACGAAGCCGGCGACCACCGACCAGCGTCGCGGCGGCCAGCTCGCCTGGCGTCCCAGCAGCAGCCGCTCGCCATCGGTGACCGCGACGATCACCGCCTGGTCGGTGCGCGGATAGTGCTCACTGTTGCAGGCCTCGCAGCGGCCCAGCCAGCCGGCGCGGATGAAGCGCAACCGACCGCCGCAGGCGCTGCAGTGGCGATGCCGCTGGTGCCAGTGCTGCAGCGCGCGCGCCTGCGCGAACAGGGTGGCCTGCCAGGCCGGCCATTGGGCGGCGGCGCGACGCAGGTCAATGCGGTCCGGCGCGGAGGCCGCGAGGGTGCTGGCATCAGCGAAGAACCACGCCTGGCCCTCGCGCAGGCCAAGGAAGGTCATGGTGCCGGGGCCATTGCCGAGCGCGGCAGCGTCCAGCGCCAGCAAGCCGCGATCGGCATCGGCGAAGGCACGGCCATCCGTGTCCAGCACGATCACCTGCGCCTGCGGCCATAGCGCCTGCAGGGCGTCGGCATCGCCGCGCAGGTGGTCGGCGCGATCGAGCGCGCCATCGACGAACGAAAAAGGAAAGGGGGTCAGAGTCACTTTGCCTGCCCACGGAATCGGCACGCGGGGATCGCGTGGGAAAAGTGACTCTGGCCCCCTTTCCTCCTCACACCGTGAAGCTGCTGCCGCAACCGCAGGTGGTCTTCGCGTTCGGGTTGCGGATCACGAACTGCGCGCCGGTCAGCG
>DAOOCX010000063.1:0-3257 GCA_035408605.1 Thermomonas sp.
TCGTGGCGGAGAATTGAAGCGCTATCGGGTCTGGGCGGCTATTCCTTTTTGCCCAAGTAGCCGCCGATGCCCTTCAGGGCGCCGATCATCACGTTGAGGCGTGCCTGCATGAAGTTGGCGCGTGGGGTTGGGGTGTCGGCGAACTCGAGGACTTGCGCGCGCTTCGCGGAATCCTTTGGCCAGGCAGGTGCGCCGGCCGCTGCCGGCACGCCATTGCGGGCGAACGCGAACCAGTAGTCGCCGATGTCGCGCGAGACCTTGCGATCCGCGGTCGAGAAGGGAACGGCCAGGCATCGGCATGCATCGGCGGTGCCCATCACGTAGACGATCTCGCCGCCGTGGCCGACGCCAGCGGGTGCGGGCCGCAGGCCGTCCTGCACGTGGTTGAAGTAGTAGCGCCAAGTCGGTGCGCGTTGGGAGTGCAGGTAGGCGATGCGCCGGGCGAATGCCGTGAACACCAGGTCGCGGATGGCCTGCCGACCCAGTTCCGCATCGTCCGATACCCCGGGATACAGCGGCTTGAGCAGGATCCTGCCGGCGCCCAGGCGTTCCACGACTGCGGCAGGGTCCAGCCCGAACGCGGTCGCCACCGTCGCTTCGTCGCTGTTGCTGCCGATGATCAGTGGAAGCTTTGCCTGCCGGCTTTGCTGGAAGGCTTCCAGGATCGGCTGCGGCAGCGCGGTGTCGCCCACCGCGAAGCCCGGTGCCAGTGAATTGCCCTTGATCGCGCCTGCCTGGCTGAGCCGTTCCGCCGGGATTGCACGCAGTTGCTCCCCTGTCGCGCGCGATCCGTCCAGTCCGCTGGCGGAGGCAATCTCCACGGAGACGGCACGTGCCTTCGCCCGCGTGTGGCTGGGGATGCCGTAGGGACTTTGCGCGATGCCGCGCTGGAACAGGCCGCGCGCCTTCGGCGAGGCAAACAGCGCGAGCACGCTTTGGCCGCCGGCCGACTCGCCGAAGATCGTCACGTTGCCGGGGTCGCCCCCGAAGGCCGCGATGTTGTCGCGCACCCATTTCAACGCGGCGACCTGGTCGAGCAGGCCGAAGTTCACGTCGCCGCCCGAACCGGCGGCGAGCGCCGGATGGTCGAAGAACCCGAGTGGCCCCAACCGGTAGTTCAGGGTGACCACGACCGCGCCGCGTTCCGCCAGTGCGTTCCCGGCATACGGGGCCTGGCTGCCCGCGCCGAACACCAGTGCGCCGCCATGGATCCACACCATCACCGGGCGGGTCGCGCCTGCGGTCCCGGGTGTCCAGACATTGAGGGTCAGGCAATCCTCGCCCATCGGTCCGACATCGCCCGCGCCGGCAGCGCGCGCAGCGCCCGGGACCTGCATGCAGACGTTGCCGAAGGCATCGGCCTTGCGCACGCCGCGCCAGGACGGTGCGGCTTGCGGTGCGCGCCAGCGCAGCGCACCAAGCGGGGGCGCGGCGTAGGGCAGGCCCTTGAACACCGCCAGGCCGTCATCGCGGACGCCTTCCACGACCCCGGATGCGGTGTGGATCCGCAACGACGGCGCGTTCGCTGCCGGAGTCGCAGCGTCACCAATGCCGGGGAGGAGGATCCAGCCGGCAAGCGCCAGCGCGAGGATGGGCAAGCATTTGCGTTGCATGCGGTCACTCCGTTCCGGGCGCTTGCGGTCGAGTATAGGAGCCATCCCCAGGTTCGCCGCATGAGCGCGACATCATGCGCCTGTGGGATGCTCTTGCAGGTTCGGCAGCCGCGAGCGCATTCCCATGCAAGACCTGTTCCAGTTGTCCGCGCCATGGTGGCATTTCGTGCTGCGCGCTTGCGCGATCTACGCACTGGTGATGGTGCTGGTGCGCGTGTCCGGCAAGCGCGCCGTGGGGCAGTTCACCCCGTTCGACCTGGTGCTGCTGATCCTGATCGGCAACGCGGTGCAGAACGGCATCAACGGCGGCGACAACTCGCTGACCGGCGCGGCGATCATGGCGACCACGCTTATCGCCCTGAACTACGCCGTGGCCTACGTGACCTCGCGCAACCGGAAGGTGGAGAAGTTCGTGGAAGGCGTGCCCGTCCTGCTGGCCCGCGATGGCCAGCTGTTCGAGGCCGTGCTGCGCCGCGAGCTGGTCAGCCGCGAGGACTTCCGCGAAGCCCTGCGCATGAACGGCGTGGACGACGTGGCCGAGGTCGAGCTGGCCTTGCTGGAAACCAACGGCAGCATCAGCGTGGTGAAGAAGCGCGACTGATCAGGCGCGCGCGTCGGACGCTCAGGTGGATTCGCCGAGCCAGTCGCGCGGACGCAGGTAGTCCGCCAACCGGGCTTCCTGGCTCCCGGCTTCCGGCGTGAAGCCGTACTCCCAACGGACCAGCGGCGGCAGGCTCATCAGGATCGACTCGGTGCGGCCGCCGCTCTGCAGGCCGAACAGGGTGCCGCGGTCGAACACCAGGTTGAATTCGACGTAGCGTCCACGCCGGTACAGCTGGAACTGGCGCTCGCGCTCGCCGAATGGGGTCGCCTTGCGGCGTTCGACGATCGGCAGGTAGGCATCCAGGAAGCCATTGCCGACCGCCTGCATGTAGCCGAAGTCGTCGGCGAAGTCGCCATGCAGGTCGTCGAAGAACAGGCCGCCGACGCCGCGCGTCTCGTTGCGGTGCCTGAGGAAGAAGTACTCGTCGCACCAGCGCTTGTGGGCGTCGTAGCGCGCCGCGCCGCCGAACGGTTCGCACAGGTCGCGGGCGGTGCGGTGCCAGTGCCGCACATCGTCGTCGAACGGGTAGAACGGAGTCAGGTCGAAGCCGCCGCCGAACCACCAGGCCACGGTTTCGCCATCGCGTACCGCGCGGAAGTGGCGCACGTTGGCATGCGTGGTCGGCAGGTACGGATTGCGCGGGTGGAATACCAGCGACACCCCGACGGCGCGCCAGGAGGCTCCGATCAGTTCCGGGCGCGCTGCGGTTGCCGATGGCGGCAGTTTCGTCCCCGACACGTCGGAAAACCCGATCCCCGCCTGCTCGAAGACCGCACCATCGCGGAGGATGCGGGTGCGCCCGCCGCCGCGGAGATGGGTGGAGGCATCGTCAGGATCGCGTTGCCACGGATCCTCGATGAAGCGCGCGGAACCATCCGCGGCTTCGATCGCGGCGCAGATGCGATCCTGCAGGTCGGTGAGGGCGTCGCGGACGATGTCGAAGGTGGGGATCGTGGTCATGCGGCCATTATCGCCGCAGGCCACGGCGTGCATCAGCCGCGCAGGCTCGGCAGTCCGTGCTCGTTGCGTTCCTCGACCGC
>DAOOCX010000063.1:3357-13543 GCA_035408605.1 Thermomonas sp.
GCGTGCATCAGCCGCGCAGGCTCGGCAGTCCGTGCTCGTTGCGTTCCTCGACCGCGGCGGTGTCGGCGATCTGCTGGCGCAGCCCGCGGCCGGGCACGTCGAGTGCAGGCTCGCCGCGCTGGCTGCGCAACGCATTTGCATAGGCCATGCGCGCGCCGGCGTCGTCGCCATTGCGGGCCGCACCATCGCCCAGCAGTTCCCACGCGGGCGCGCCTGCACCCTGCGCGATCGCGCGATGCAGCCACGCCTCCGCCTGCGGCCACTGTCCCTGCGCATGCGCCACGCGTGCTGCGGCCAGCAGCAGCCCGGGGCTGGACGGATGGGCGGGCAGCCAGCGTTCGACCTGGGCGCGGCGATGCTCCAGGCGGCCGACCGGCAGCTGCCCGTAGAGCGCGACGAGACCGTCGTCCCACTGCGCATCCAGTGCGTGTTCGAGGCTGCGGGTGGCGGCTTCGTCCCAGTTCATCGCTGCGGCGCGCGATGCGTAGGCGCTGACGACCGGGGGGCTGGTGCGCAGCGGCTCGGGTAGTGCATCCCAGCGATCCGCCAGTGCGTTGGCGTCGGCGGCCTGTTGCAGCGATTGCGCGGCCCATTCGCGCTGCAACGCATCCAGCGTCGCAGCCGGCAAGGCCTGCTGTTGCCGCAACGCGCCGAGCAGGCCATAGGCCTCGATGCTGCGGCCGCTGGCGGCCAGCGCCTCGGCGCGCAAGCGCAGCCCGCTTGGCGGCAACGGTTGTGCTGCAGGGACATCCAGCGCGAGCAGGGCCTCGCCGGGGCGACCCAAGGCGAGCGCCTGGCGGGCGCGCTGCAACGCGCGTGCCGCCGGATGGCGATCACCGAAGGCCTCCAGGTGCGCATTGGCGGCCGCTTCATCGCCCCGCGCCAGCGCAGCGCGTGCGGCCTGCGTGCGCGCCAGCGCTTCGGCGTCGCCACTGTCGGCGGCCTGCGCCAGCAATTGTTCGGCGCGGGCGTAGTCGCCGCGGCGGTAGGCGGCGAAACCGTCGGTCAGCTTCGCTCGGGCCTGCCGCGCGCGATGGCGCCGCCAGGCGCGGAAGGGCAGGCGCAGCAGGGTCCACGCCAGCGCCATGCACAGCATCGCGCCCGCGACCAGGCCGAAGGCGACGGCAACGGTCGTCTCATAGTCCGTCCCACGGAAGCGCACCAGCACGTAACCGGGGTCCTGCAACAGGATTTGCGCAAACAGCGCGCCGAGTACGGCGAGCACCAGCCAGAACAGCACGCTGCGGAACAGGGTCATCGCGCCTCCTTGCGGTTACCGGATCAGCGTTGTCGCGAGCATCGCAGCGGCGATGCAAGCGCTGTGTGAGCGCGTTGCATCACTGCCCGCGCACGGCGCGCAGTTGCTGCAGGGTGGTGCCGGCGAGCGGTGATTCCATGCGCAGCGGCAAGGCCTGCAATTCGGCCAGCAGCCGGCGCTTCCGCGGCAGTCCGGGCGAGCCCGCCAACAGCCGTTGCAGCCAACCGTCGACGCGCGCCAGCGCCCGGCGCAAGCCGGCGGCATCGCGGCGTTCCACCGCGGCGCGCGCCAGGCTGAGTTCCACCTGCAGCGCGGCAAGCGCGGCTTCGCGATCTGGATGCTGTTGCAGGCCGGCCGACGCGGTCGGCTGGCGACGCACGAGGCGATCCAGCAGGCGCTGGTACCAGGGGGCATGCCGCGAGGGCGTGGGTCGGACCGGGCTGGTCGCGTCGATGCCGTCGGCGATCCGCTCCAGCAGGGCATTGGCCTGGATGCGCGGATCCGCGCCCAGCGCGTGCAGCGCGGCCTCTTCCTGCGCCAGGGCCTGCCGCAGGTTGAGATAGGCCGGATCGTCCAGGCCTTCAAGCAGTGGCGCCGCCAGCGCCAGTGCGCGGCGTGCGCCGTCGATGTCGTCGTCCAGGCGCAAGCGTTGCTGGCCGATGGCGAGCAGCAGTTCGATCTCGTCCAGGCGCAGTGCCTGCGCGCCGTGGCGGTCGGGGTCGGCCAGCTTCGACACGCTGTCTTCCAGCAGCGCCGCGCGCTGGCCGATGCCGAGCAGTTCGTCGCGCAGCACGCGGTTGGTCGCTTCGGCCTGTTGCAGGCGTTGTGCCTGCGCGCGTTGCGCCTGCAGCAGCGTCTCCACGCGCGCATCCAGCGCCGCCCGCTGCTGTTCCGCCAACGAACGCAATTCCCGCTCGCGTGCTTGCCATTGCTGCCAGCCGAAAGCGCCAGCCACCGCCAGCACCAGGGCGAGCAACAACCACAGCAATGCGGCTCCGGCGAGCGAACGGCGCGCGGGTGCGACGGACGGGAGAGGCGTCGGCGTGCTCACCGGACGATGCTAAACGAAGGCATCGGCGGCGGCGCGCAGCAGCGAGGCCGGGCGCGCGCCAGCGGCGATGGCCACGCGCCGGAAGCCAGCGTCGCGCGCGGCCTGCGCCAAGCGCTCGCTGGCGGCGGTCACCGCGATCCGTCGCAACGGCTTCGCGAGGTCGGCGGGTTGCTGGCGAAGCATCGCGTCGAAAGCTTCGGCGCTGCTCAATGCCAACAGCACCGATCGCGGTTCAGCCAGCGCCTCGGCCATGGCCCGCCAGCGCGCTGCAGGGATCGCTACCGGCACGCGCTCGTAGACATCGGCGCGCCGGATCGTGGCACCACGCGCCTGCAATTCGGGCCCGATCCGGTTGCGTCCGCCCGGTGCGGTCACCAGCCCGACCGACCGACCGGCGACGTCGTGCAGTGCCGGCATCGCCAGCAGGCCCTCGCTGTCCATGCGGGTGGGGGACATCGCCGCGATCCCGACCCGCTGCAAGGCACGACGGGTGCCATCGCCCACCGCCAGCACGGTGCGTCCGCGCATGATGCGCAGGTGGCGCAAGGTGGCTGCGGCGCGCACCGCATTGGGACTGGTGAACAACACGATGTCGGCGGTGAGTGACGCGGCGAGCGCGTTGCGGCTGGCGTCGTCGTCGCGCGCCTCGCTCGCCAGCGCCGACATCGCCAGCACGCGGGCGCCCATGCGTGCGGCGGCGGCACGGAGGCCCGCATGCTGGCCGCGCGGGCGCAGCGACAGCACGGTCCAGCCGGCGAGCGGCGCTGCGCGGGAGGCACGTCGGATCATCCGTACAGCTTGGCATGGCGCTGCCGCGTGCGTCAGGCTGTCGCGATGCAGAGCCCCTCATTGTCCTCCTCCTCTCCCTCCCCCTCGCCCTCCCCACTGCTCGATGCACTGGCCGCGCACTACATGGCGATGCCGCCGGTCGCGGCGATGCAGCCGCGCGTGCTCGACTGGGAGGACGGTTGCCTGCGCATGCAGGCACCGCTCGACGCCAACGTCAACGACAAGGGCTGCGCGTTCGGCGGTAGCCTGAGCTCGCTGATGACCATCGCCGGCTGGGGCCTGGCGTTCCTCAGGCTGGCCGAAGCCGGCCTGGAGGCCGACATCTACGTCGCAGACAGTCGCGTGCGCTACCTCAAGCCGGTCTACGAAGACCTGCGGGTCGAGGTGCGCCTGGACACGGCCGGCGAAAGCGCTGCCGATGCCATCGACCTGCCCGGCGCGCTGCGCGCCAAGGGGCGTGCCAGCGTACGCATGGAGGCGCGCACCCTGCTGGCCGACGGCGGCGTGGCGGCGGTGCTGGTCGGCCGCTACGTCGCCATCGCCCGCGGCTGAGCCCGCCTGCGGTCGTCGAGCGGGTAGGATGCGGACACCCACCGGAGGAACCGCGATGCCACGACTGTTGCTGCGCTGCCTGCTGCTGTGCTGCCTCGCCCTGCTCGCGGGCTGTCCCAAGACCCATGCGAGCAAGGGCAGCGCGCTGGACGAGGTGCAGTACGACTATTCCGCGGCCATCCGCTGGGGCGATTTCGAGGGCGCGTGGAACCTGGTGGATCCGAAGGTCCGCGCGGAGAAGCCGCTCACCGATATCGATTTTTCGCGCTACAAGCAGATCAAGATTTCCGGCTACACCGACCTGGGCGGGACCGTCGAGCCGAGCGGCGTGGTCGTGCGCGACGTGGAGATCGGCGTGATCAACCTCAACACCCAAGCCGTCCGCACCGTTCGCTACCGCGAGCGCTGGCGCTACGACGAGGCGGCCAAGACCTGGTGGCTGCTCAGCGGCCTGCCGGACCTGTGGCAGGGCGATTGACCGCGGCACGGGTACAATCCACGCCCCGCACCATCCGGTCCTGCCCGTGACGCTTGCCGAACTGGTCGCCTTCGCCGGCCGCCACCCGCTCCTTTCGCTGGCCCTGGCCGGCATCACCCTGGCCATCCTCTACAACGAGATCGCCGGCCGCTTCAGCGGTTTCCGGCGGATCGGCCCGGCACAGCTGACCGGGATGATCAATCGCGATGACGCCCTGGTGGTGGACCTGCGTCCCGCCGCGGACTTCGAGAAAGGCCACATCGCCGGCGCGAAGAACGTGCAGATGGCCCAGTTCGATCCCGAGAACAAGCAGCTGGCGCCGGCCAAGGCGCTGCCGGTGGTGCTGGTCTGCAAGTCCGGCGAGACCGCCAGCGGCGCGGCGAAGCGCCTGCGCAAGGCCGGGTTCGCCAACGTCAACGTGCTCGAGGGCGGCATCCAGGCCTGGCAGGGCGCGGACCTGCCCCTGGTCAAGGGCCGCTGAGCCAAAGGGGCCGGCTTGGCCCGGCGCTTGCGAAACCGCCGGCCCGCCCCAACTCAGGCAGCAAGCGCCTCGCGGTGCGATAATCGCCGTCTTCATTTCCGCGCGCCCCACCGCGCATCCATGCAATTCCTGGAGCCACCATGTCCGATGAAATCCTGAACGGCGCTGCCCCGCTCGCCGACGCCCAGCCGCAGGGCGCGACCTTCACCGTCGAGAAGCTGTACGTGAAGGACCTGTCCTTCGAAGCGCCGAATGCGCCGCAGGTGTTCAACGAACAGGGCCAGCCGGACCTGCAGATGAAGCTCAACCAGAAGGTCCAGCGCCTGTCGGACAACGCGTTCGAAGTCAGCCTGGGCATCACCCTGACCTGCACCATCAATGGTCGCACCGCCTACCTGGCCGAAGTCGAGCAGGCCGGCGTGTTCGGCCTGGGCGGGTTCGAAGACCACATCCTGGATGCGATGCTCGGCACCCAGTGCCCGAACATCCTGTATCCGTACGCCTCGGCTGCGGTCGGCCAGCTGATCGTCTCCGGCGGCTTCCCGCCGTTCCCGATGCAGCCGATCAACTTCGACGCGCTGTACGGCGAAACCCTGCGCCAGCGTGCCGCGCAGCAGGCCGGCGGCGAGCTGGCCAACACCGAAACCGCCGGCAACGCGTAAGCCGGCGACTGCATGACGCAGTCCCGCAAACCGTCGGTCGCGGTCCTCGGCGCGGGCTCCTGGGGCACCGCGCTGGCGGCGTTGATCGCCCGGCACGGCCATTCGACCGTGCTGTGGGGTCGGGATGCAGCCACGATCTCCGCGATCGAAGCGGAGGGGGAAAATCCCCGCTACCTGCCCGGCATTCCCTTGCCGGGCAACCTGCGCGCGACCACCGCACTGCCCGAGGCGATGGCCAATGCCGACCTGGTCCTGGTCGTCGTTCCTTCGCATGCCTTTGCCGAAACCCTGCGCGCGCTGGCGCCGTGGCGCGAGCCGGGCGCGGGCGTGGCGTGGGCCACCAAGGGCTTCGAGCCCGGCAGCGGCCGTTTCCTGCATGAGGTCGCTGGCGAGGTGCTGGGCGATGACGTGCCGCTGGCCGTGGTGACGGGCCCGTCCTTCGCCAAGGAAGTGGCCGAAGGCCTGCCGACCGCGCTGACCGTGCATTCGGAGGATGCGGTGTTCTGCCAGCAGGTCGCCGATGCGCTGCACGGTCCCGCGTTCCGTGCCTACACGGGCGACGACATGTGCGGGGCCGAACTGGGCGGCGCAATGAAGAACGTGCTGGCCGTCGCCACCGGCGTCGCCGACGGCATGGGCCTGGGCCTGAACGCCCGCGCCGGCCTGATCACCCGCGGCCTCAACGAGATGCTGCGGCTCAACATCGGCATCGGTGGCCGACCGGAAACCCTGATGGGCCTGGCCGGGCTGGGCGACCTGGTGCTCACCTGCACCGGCGACCTGTCGCGTAATCGTCGCCTGGGCCTCGCGCTGGGTCGTGGCCAGTCGATCGAGGATGCGGTCCGGGCGATCGGCCAGGTGGTGGAATCGATCCAGACCGCCGACGAAGTGATGCGCCTGGCGAAGCGCCACGGCATCGAATTGCCGATTGCCGAAAACGTCCGTGATGTCCTCCACGGCGACATCACCCCGGCCGAGGGCCTCAAGCGCCTGATGGCGCGCGAGCGCAAGGCGGAATACCCGCAGTCGCTGTTCGGCGACTGATCGCCCTGCGTGCGGCTGCCGTCGCGCCTGGTCGTGGGACGAAGAAAAAAAGCCCGGCATCTGCCGGGCTTTTGGTTGGCGGGAATCCCCTGGAGGACGCCCGCCGGTGCTTCGGTGGTCGCTTACCAGGTGATGCGCGGACCGACGAAGTACTGGGTGTCGCCATCGGCGAACTTCACGTCCGCGGCCACGCCCCAGTTGGCGTTGATCTTCACCTGACCGCCAAGGCGGCCGTAGAAGTCGCCGTCGAAGTCGTTGCCGTCTTCGTAGCCGGCCATCGCATAGCCTTCGACGCGCGAACCGAGCGCGCTGCGCACGCCGGCCTCGGCGGCATACCCGTCGACATTGGCGTTGACGCCGGCCAGCTTGGCTTCGGCCTTCTGGTACGCCAGGGTGCCGACGAAATCGGTATTGGTCGCAATGGCGTGGTTGTAGCCGACGCCCAGCTTCCACTGGTCCAGCTTCGGCTTGTAGCTGCCGGCCGGGAGCACGATCGTGTCCGCCTTCACGGTGTTGTAGCCACCGAAGACATGGAAGTTCGGGGCGATGGCGGCGGAGCCGTCGATGGCCCAGCCGTTGGCATTGATGTCGGAATTGACGTGGGTGTAGCCGCCCTGGACATAGTTGTAGGACAGGCCGTCGGCCGCAGAGGCGGCGAAGGGGAGGGCGGCCAGCAGGGTCAGCGCAAGCAGGGAACGCTTCATGGGGGAAACCTCATCGAGTTGTTGTTATTGCGCCCTGCGGGGAGGTCAGGACGTGGGCGCATTCTGGGCAGGGCGTCACAACCCGGGATGAATACAAAACCATCCGGTACAGGAACTATTCCGGTTCGATCTGGTCGCGATCGCGCCGTTCAGGCGCCGCCATCGAAGCCGGACTGCCGCCAGGCCTCGAACACCACCACTGCCACGGTATTGGACAGGTTGAGGCTGCGGTTGCCCGGGCGCATCGGCAGGCGCAGGCGTTGGCCGTCGGGAATCGCATCGAGGACGGCCTGCGGCAGACCGGCGGTCTCGCTGCCGAACAGGAAGGCGTCGCCGGCCCGGTAGGCCGGGGTGTCGAAGCGGACCGTGCCGCGGGTGGACAACGCGAACACGCGCGGCGGCTCGCCATTCGCCCGGGCGATGGCGCCCAGCGCTGCATCGAGGTCGTCGTGGACCTGCATCCGCGCGTACTCGTGGTAATCCAGCCCGGCCCGGCGCAACTGCTTGTCGTCGAGGTCGAACCCCAGCGGCCGCACCAGGTGCAGTTGCGCGCCGGTGTTGGCGCACAGGCGGATGACGTTGCCGGTGTTCGGCGGGATTTCCGGGCGATGCAGGATGACGTGGAACATCAGGAGTGCGCGCTTACCACGGCAGCGGCTCGCCGCGCCAGTCGAGGAAGCTGCCGGACTGCGACGGCGTGGCGGCATCGATCACCCGCAGCAATCCCGCCACCGCGTCGACCGGCGTGACCTGCGCCTGCGCGCCGCCCATCTCGGTCTGCACCCAACCCGGATGCAGCGCCAGTACCACGATGCCGCGTCCGGCCAGCGCGTTCGCCAGCAACGCGCTGGCCATGTTCTGCGCGGCCTTGCTGATGGCGTAGCTGGGCGTGCCGAAGCGGGCGGTGTGGGTGATCGAGCCGAGCTGCGAGCTGATGTTCGCGATGATGGTGCATGGCGATGCGGCGTCGTCGACCGCGACGGTGCCATCGCGCAGCAACGGCGCCAGCGCCTGCGCCAGCAGGAACGGCCCGATCGCATTCGTGCGCAGGCTGTCGTCCAGCGTGGCCTGCTCGACATGGCCGAAGCGCTCGCCGGAGTGCAGCACGCCGGCATTGTTGAGCAACAGGTCGATGCGGCCGTCGTCGCCCAGCACCAGCGGCAGGTCGTGGACCAGCGAGGCGCGCGATTTCGCATCGGCGACGTCCAGCGGCAAGACATGCAGGCGGGCGGGATGGTCCCCGGCCAGCGCGTTCAGCGCGCTGGCCTTGCCCGGGTGGCGGCAGGTGGCCACCACGTGGTCGCCGCGCGCCAGCAACTGGCGGACGAATTCCAGGCCGATGCCGCGATTGGCGCCGGTGACCAGGGCGGTGCGGGCCATGCCAGGCTCCTCGGGTGGCTTCCGGCCTAGTGTATCGGCCGGCCCCGCCGGCTAACATCGGCGGTTCGCTGTCCCGCGTCCGTCCTGGAGTTGCCCATGTCCGTGTTCCGCCCCGCCGTGCTTGCCGTTGCCCTCGCCACCGCCCTGTCCGCCGGCACCTTCGCGCCGCAGGCACGCGCCGCCACCGCCCCGGTGGTCGACATCGCCTACGACAGCTTCACCCTGCCGAATGGCCTGCGGGTGATCGTGCACACCGACCGCAAGGCGCCGATCGTGGCCGTCAACGTCTGGTACCACGTGGGCAGCAAGGACGAACCGGCCGGCCGCAGCGGCTTCGCCCACCTGTTCGAGCACCTGATGTTCAACGGCTCGGAGAACAACCCGGGCGAGTTCTTCGGCCCGTTCAAGCAGGTCGGCGCGACCAACCAGAACGGCACGACCAATTCCGACCGCACCAACTACTTCGAGAACGTGCCGACCACCGCGCTGGACATGGCGTTGTGGATGGAATCCGACCGCATGGGCCACCTGCTCGGCGCGATCGACCAGAAGACCCTGGACGAGCAGCGCGGCGTGGTCCAGAACGAGAAGCGCCAGGGCCAGAACCAGCCCTACGGCCAGGTCTGGGACGTGCTGGGCAAGGCCATGTACCCGGTGGGCCACCCATACAACCACAGCACCATCGGCTCGATGAACGACCTCAACGCGGCCTCGCTGGACGACGTGAAGACCTGGTTCAAGACCTGGTACGGCCCCAACAACGCGGTGCTGGTGCTGGCCGGCGACATCGACCTGGCCACCGCGAAGGAGAAGGTCGCGAAGTACTTCGGCGACATCCCGGCCGGCCCGACCATGGCCCAGCCGAAGGTGGACGTGGCCGCGCACACCAAGGACAGCCGCGGCGAGATGACCGACAACGTCCCGCAGTCGCGGATCTATCGCATGTGGAACGTGGCCGAATATGGCCAGCCCGACCTGGATCGCCTGCAGCTGTTCGCGCAGGTGCTGGGCGGCGGCAAGTCGTCGCGCCTGGACCGTCGCCTGGTGCACCAGGACAAGCTGGTCGACAACGTCGGCGCCTCGGCGTTCGGCTCGCAGCTGGGCAGCAATTTCATGATCACCGCCGCGGTCAAGCAGGGCGTGGACGTGGCCAAGGTCGAGGCGGCCATCGACGAGGAGCTGCAGAAGCTGCTCAAGGACGGCCCGACCGCGGATGAGCTGGCGCGCGCGCGCACCAGCATCCAGGCCGGCTGGATCCGCGGCGTGGAACGCATCGGCGGCTTCGGCGGCAAGGCCGACGCGCTGGCCGAATGCGCCGTCTATACCGGCGACCCGGGTTGCTTCCGCGACAGCCTGAAGACCCTGGGCGACGCCACCGTGGCCTCGGTGCGCGCCACCGGCAACACCTGGCTGGGCGCCGGCAAGGGCAGCCACACCCTGGTGGTGAACCCGGGCAAGCGCGTCGACATCCCCGAGGAGCCGGCGGTGACCCCGGCACCGTTCAAGTTGCCGGCCGTGGACAAG
The DNA here is from genome assembly GCA_035408605.1 of Thermomonas sp. Taxonomy (GTDB): domain Bacteria; phylum Pseudomonadota; class Gammaproteobacteria; order Xanthomonadales; family Xanthomonadaceae; genus Thermomonas. The sequence goes on from DAOOCX010000063.1 coordinate 13,281, forward strand.
AAGTACGCGACCACCGCGAGCGCGGTCGACCGCAAGGCCGGCGTGCCGGTCACCACGAGCTTCCCCGACCTCAAGTTCCCCAGCCTGCAGCGCGCCACCCTGAAGAACGGCACCAAGGTGGTCCTGGCCGAGCGCCACGACATCCCGGTGGTGCAGATGAGCTACGAGTTCCGCGGCGGCCAGTCCGCCGATCCGGCGGCGAAGCTCGGCACCGCCAGCTTCGCGATGGGCCTGCTGGACGAAGGCGCAGGCGACCTCGACGC
>DAOOCX010000064.1:0-13529 GCA_035408605.1 Thermomonas sp.
CGCCGCAAGGCCGCGGCCGAAGCCGTGGACGATCGCGCCCTTGCTGGCCTGCAGGTCGCGCTGGTAACCGGATGGCAGCGACAGCAGCTGCTCGATCTCGGTGCGCGCCGCGGCCACGCTGGCATGGGTCGCGCGCATCAGCTCGACGACATCCGGATTGCGCTTGTTCGGCATGATCGAACTGCCGGTGGTGTACTGCGCCGGCAACGCCACGAAGCCGAACTCGGCGGTGGTGTACAGCGACAGGTCCCACGCCAGGCGTCGAAGGTCCAGCGTGGCGCTGCCCAGCGCTTCCAGCGCGGCCAGCTCGAACTTCCCGCGCGACAGCTGCGCGTAGACCGGCGACACCTGCATCCGCGCGAACCCGAGTGCTTGCGTGGTGTGCTCGCGATCCAGGGTGAGGTTCACGCCATAGCCAGCGGCCGTCCCCAATGGATTCGCATCGACGAGCTTGAGCGTATCGGCAGCGCGGATCGCATCGTCGATGAAGGCCTCGGCCCAGCCCGCCCACCACATCCCCGCCGACGACACCACCGCACGCTGGATATGCGTGTAACCGGGGATCGGCAACTCTTTCTCGGCTCCGGCGCGGTCCAGCGCGACCCTCGCGATCTCGCGCGAAAGCTCGCCAACGCGCGCCAGCTTTTCCTTCAGCCACAGGCGCGTCGCCACCAGGATCTGGTCGTTGCGGCTGCGGCCGGTGTGGATCCTGCGGCCGGCATCGCCCAAGCGCTCGGTCAAGCGCGCCTCGATCGCGGAATGCCCATCCTCGAAGCACTCGTCCAGGACGAACTCGCCACTGCGGAAATCGTCGGCCAGCACCACAAGTTCGCGCTTCAGTCCGTCGAGCTCCTCCGCAGTGAGGATGCCGATGCGCTGCAAGCCCTCGGCATGCGCCGCACTGGCGGTGATGTCGTGCAGGAAGAATTCACGATCCAGCAGCACGTCGTCGCCGGCCAGGAACGCCTGGATCCGCGCATCGACGGCGACGCCGGGTTTTTGCCACAACAAGTCAGCCATCGTCGCCCTTCCCGTGTTGGAGGATTACAGCGGAATCCCGAGGAATTCGTCCAAACCAAATGCCATGTTGAGATTCTGCAGCGCCTGCGTGGCCGCGCCTTTCAACAGGTTGTCCTCGGTGGCGACCACGACCAGCCGCTTGCCGTCGCCACTCAGGGTGAAGCCACCGAGTTCGACGTGGTGAGCGCCCGCGATGCGGCTGACCCACGGCGCTTCGTCCAGCACGCGCACCAGCGGCTCGCCGGCATAGCGGCCGCGGTAGCGGGCGAAGACTTCCTCGATGTCGAACGCGATGGACAGCCGCAGGTTCGCGGTGATCGTCAGCCCGCGGAAATGCGGCGCCACGTGCGGCAGGAATTCGACCGGGTGGCCCAGGTGCTTCGAGACTTCGCGCTCATGCACGTGCCCGGTCAGCGCATACGGCATCAGGTTGTCACGCAGCAGTTCGACGTCGTTCTTGTCGCTCGGCGTGGTGCCCGCGCCGGAATACCCGCTCACGCCGAAGCACTGCACCGGCCCATCCAGGACGTTCGCCATCGGCGCGATCGCCAACTGCATCGCGGTGGCGTAGCAGCCGGGATTGCTGATGCGGCGCTGGCCGGCGTACTGCGCGCGGGTCAGTTCGGGGAGGCCGTAGTACCAGGACGGATCGAAGCGATGGTCGGCGGACAGGTCGATGATCACGGGATCGGCGCCGACGGCATCGAATTGCTGGACGATGTGCGCGGCCTTGCCGTTCGGCAGCGCCAGCACGACCGCATCGGCAGCCAGTTGCGGCAGGTCTTCGTACGCGGGCGAGGTGTAATGCACATCGCCCGCATAGCCCGCGATGTGCGCGGCCAGCGGCTGCCCGACCAGTTCGCGCGAGGTCACGTAGGCAAGCTCGAAACGCGGATGCGCGGCCAGCAAGCGGATCAGCTCGCCGCCGACGTAGCCACGGGCACCGACGATGCCGACGCGCAAGGCGCTCATGCCGCGTCCTTCAGGGTGGCCGCATGGCTCGCGCAGTACGCGATGCATCGCGCGATCTCGTCCATCGCCGACAGCCCGTACCAGAACACCTTCCACTTCTCCTGCTTGATGCAGCCGTCGGATTCCGCGTAATAGAACGGATTGACCGGATTTCCATGGCGCGAACGCCAGAACAGGCGTGGATTCGCATCACGCATGACCTGCCAGACCGCGCGACCCAGCCCTTCGCCCTGCGCGTCATCCAGGACCGCGAACTTGTCGAGGTAGATGCCGGCGTCTTCGCGGGTGAGGATCACCGCGGCGCGGTAGTTCTCGCTGACATACGCGTGATGCAGTTTCGTGGTCTCGAAGTAATCCGGCAGCAGCTTGCGGCCGAACGCGGACTCGATCAGCCCGCGCAGGCGCGGCAGGTCGAAGGCATCCCAGGAGTCCGCTTCCATGACCCGCTCGCCGCGCCGCACCAGGGTGCCCGAGCCCTTGTGGGTGAACAGTTCCTTGGCCAGTTCCGCCGGCCGGGTGATCGACACCGACGACGCCAGCGGCAAACCGTCCAGCAGGTCCTTGATCTGCTCGATCTTGACCCGCATGCCGCCTTCGATCCACGGCTGCTGCATCAGGTGGTCGTATTCGGTGGACAGGTTGATCGAGTCGATCACCTTGCCGTCCGCGTCCAGCAGGCCACCGGTGCCGGTGAGGAACACGATCTTGTACGGCTGCAGCACCTGCACCAGTTCGTTGGCGGCGAAGTCGGCATTGACGTTGAGGATCTGCCCGCCGACGGTTTCGCCCAGCGAGGCGATCACCGGGATCGAGCCGGCCTGCAGGCTGGCCTGGATCGGAGCAAGGTCCACGCGTTTCACCTCACCGACCAGGCCGAAGCGCTCACGGTCGAGGTAGTCGGCTTCGAACACCCCGGAGACGATGCTGGTGGCGCGCGCATCACTTGCCTGCAGCGCTTCGACCAGCTTCAGGTTCTGCGCATGGAACACCCGGCGCACGATCGCCAGCGCTTCCGGCGAGGTCACCCGCAGCCCCTCGATGGTCTGCTTGACGATGCCGGCGGCGGACAGCTCCGCGTCGAGCTGCGGACCCGCGCCGTGGATGACGATCGGGGTCAGCCCCACGTCCTGCAGGAAGGCCAGCGACGACACCAGCGCGTCGAGGTCGTCGCGCAGTACCGCGCCGCCCACCTTGACGATCGCGAAGCGTGCCGCGTCCAGCTGCGAAAAGCGCTTGAGGTACTGGTTGATTTCCTTGGCGCTGCCCATGCTCGAGAGCAGGCGCACGATGGTCTGGCGGGTCTGCGGGTCGTGGATGGCATTCGTGGTCAACATCGGCGTCACGGCGTGGTGGTTCCAAGGATTCGGGTAATGGAATCGGCGTAACGCTGCAACTGGTCGAGCGTGACGAATTCGTCGGCGGTATGGGCCTGGGCGATGTCGCCCGGCCCGTAGACCAGTGCGGTCAGGCCGGCCTGCGAGAACAGCGACGCCTCGGTCCAGAAATCGACCGCGTTGCCGATCGGCAGGCCGAGCTCGTCGGCGAGGTCGCGCGCCAGCAGGCGGCGTTCCTCCGCAGTCGCCACGTCGCCGGCCGGCAACGACGGGCCGCGGAAGGTTTCCTCGTAGCGTTCCAGCGCGCCTGCGGTCGCGCAGGAACCGAAACGCAGGTGCAACCCATCGATGTCCTGCGACGGCAGCGGGCGGAACCCGAAGCGCACCTCGGCGCTCGGCGCGATCATGTTGGCCTTGATCCCGCCTTCCACCTTGCCGATGTTGAAGCGGAGCCCGGTCAGGCCACCGAAGCGCGCGTTCGCTTCGCCTTCGACCAGGTCCAGCGCGTTGCCGCCCCAGCGCATCGCCTGGTGCAGCGCACTCGCGGTCATCGCGTTCGCACCGGAGGCATGCCCGGCCTCGCCCTTGAACTTCATCAGCACCGAGCTGATCCCGCGATGCGCCAGCACCGCCTCGCAACGCGTCGGTTCGGCGATGATCGCTTCGGAAAATCCGTGGTCGCTGCCCAGGAACGCGGCGATGCAGCGCGGATCGTTGGCTTCCTCGTCGGAGGAAAACAGGAACGCGGCATCGCCCTCGGTCACGTTCGCCGCCGCGATGAGGCCCGCCGCCGCGCCCTTGATGTCGCACACGCCCAGGCCGACCACGCGATCATCGAAGCGGCGCATGACATGCGGATCCGCGGTCCACGCCTCCGACGATGGCACGGTGTCCAGGTGCACGTTGAACACGCGGCGCGGGTTGCCGCGCACGGCGAACAGCGACACCGCGCCGTCGCCGTGGTCGATCACATCGACACGGAAATCCGGCAGTTGCGCGCGGACGTAGTCGAAGATCCCGCCGGTGCCGATCAAGCGCGGCGGGTTGCGGGTGTCGAAGGACACCAACGCTTCAAGGTGGCGAAGGACCGCGTTGAGCATGTCAGCCGGCGTCCTGCCCGCCATTGACCTGCGCCCACAACGTGCTGCTCATGCCGAACAGTTTGATGAAGCCTTCGGCCTCCTCGACGCCCCAGTCTGCGGACTGCGCGTAGGTCGCACCCTTCGAATTGAGGATGTGCGGTGAACGCACCGCCACTGCATCCACACGACCGCCGTTCGTGCGCAGGAGCACTTCGCCGTTGACCATCGCCTGCGACGAGGCCAGGTAGGCTTCCAGGTCGGTCTTCAGGGGGTCGTGGTAGAAGCCCTCGTACACCAGCTCCACCCACTTTCGCGCGATCTCCGGCTTGAAGCGGTTCTGCTGCTTGGTCAGCACCGCTTCTTCCAGCGCGCGATGGGCGGCAAGCAACGCGGTCAGCCCCGGCGCCTCGAACACGATCCGTCCCTTCAGGCCGATGGTGGTGTCGCCGGTGTACATGCCGCGACCCACGCCGTATTGCGCGAACATGGTGTTGAGCTTGGCAAGGAGTTTGTCGCCAGCCATTTCGTTGCCATCGAGCGCCACGGCTTCGCCGCCGACGAAGCGCAGGGTCACGTCCAGCGCTTCGGCGGGCCAATGCTCGCGCTTCGCGCACCAGCCACGCGCGCCATCGCCCGGCGCTTCCCAGCTGTCGATCTCGGCACCGGACATGGTCAGGCCCAGCAGGTTCTCGTTGATGGTGTACTGCTTCTGCTTGCTGCGCACGCCGAAGCCGCGCGCCTCCAGGTAGGCCTGCTCGTAGGCGCGCGTCTGCGTGTGTTCCTTCTGGATCTCGCGGATCGGCGCCACGATGCGGTAGTCGCCGCTCGCCTTGACCGCCAGGTCGAAGCGCACCTGGTCGTTGCCCATGCCGGTGCAGCCGTGGGCGATGGCATTGGTGCCCAGTTCCTTCGCCCGCGCCAGCGACGCATCGACGATCAGGTAGCGGTCCGACACCAGCAACGGATACTGGCCCTGGTAGCCCTCGCCCGCCCATACGAACGGCTTGACGAAGCCATTCCAGATCGCCGGCCCGCCATCCACGGTCACGTGCGATGCCACGCCCAGCTCGGCCGCGCGCGCTTCGATGAAGGCGCGTTCCTCGGCATCCACGCCGCCGGTATCGGCGAACACGGTATGCACGTTCCAGCCCTGCTCTTTCAGGTAGGGCACGCAGAAACTGGTATCCAGCCCGCCGGAAAAGGCCAGGACGATGTCGCGGGAATCATTGGGGGAGGTCATGTCGCTGTCTCGCTGGTTGACGCCCTCGCCCGCTCGCGGGAAAGGGTGAAGGTGAAGGTGGGAAAGGCTCAACGCACCAGCGCGGCCATGATCGCCTTCTGCACATGCAGGCGGTTCTCGGCTTCGTCGATGGCGATGCAGGTGGGTGAATCCATCACCGCGTCGCTGGCCTTCACGTTGCGGCGCAACGGCAGGCAGTGGCTGAAGACGCCGTTGTTGGTCAGCGCCATCTTGGCTTCGTCGACCATGAAGTGCTTGTACTGGTCGCGGATCGGCTTCTCGGGTTCCCAGTTGCCGAAGTACGGCAGCGCGCCCCAGCTCTTGGCGTAGACCACGTCAGCGCCGCGGTAGGCGCTTTCGATGTCGTGGCTCACCGCCAGCGAACCGCCGCTCTCGGCCACGTTCCGTGCTGCCCAGTCCATGTAACGCTCGTCGAGCACGTAGTCCGGCGTGGGGCACAGCAGGGTCACGTCCATGCCCATGCGCGTCGCGATGGTCAGCGCGGAATTGGCCACTGCGGTGTTCAGCGGCTTGGGATGGTAGGTCCAGGTCAGCACGTACTTCTTGCCGCGCAGGTCCTGCGTGCCGAAGTGCTCCTGCAAGGCCATCGCGTGCGCCAGCTCCTGGCAGGGATGGGTGATCGTCTCCATGTTGATCACCGGCACCGGCGAATACTTCGCGAACGACCTCAGCACGATGTCCTCGCGGTCGCGCTGCCAGTCGACGAACTTGGGGAACGCGCGCACGCCGATCAGGTCGACGTAGCGGCCCAGCACCCGCGCCACTTCGGCGATGTGCTCCTCGGTGTCGCCGTCCATCACCGTGCCCAGGTCGAACTCGATCGGCCAGGCATCCTTGCCGGGCTGCAACACCACCGCATGGCCGCCCAGTTGGAACGCGCCCAACTCGAAGCTGGTGCGCGTGCGCATCGACGGATTGAAGAACACCAGGGCGATCGACTTGCCTTTCAACTCGCTGCCGAGCTTGTTGCGCTTGAACAAGGCTGCCTGGGTCAGCAGGGCGTCGAGGTCGGCCCGGCTCCAGTCCTGGGTGTTGAGGAAATGCTTGGGCTGCATCATCGGTTCCTTGGATCGGGGCGGTGGCGAGGGGACGGTTGCGCTTGAAACCAGAGGCCGAAAACGAAAAAACCCAGCCTGAGGGCTGGGTCTTGACGGGAGATGCACGACAACGCGATCCGGTCTACCCAGCGGTTCGGGAAAGTTCCGGTCGGCGCGCACGCGAGGTCATGCCGGAGGCCATCCGGGCAGAGTTGGCATAGCGCGTGGCGAGGGATGCGTGCATCAGGGCGCGGATGCTGACATGCCGCGTCGCAGCATGCAAGCCTCGTGCCTCATTCGTGCGGCTGCGGGGTGATCGAGACGCGCACGCGCAGGCGGTTGCCCGGGTCGCGCGCCATCCGCGTCCGGAACTTGCTGCCCTTGTAGACGTAGTCCACGTCGTAGGCGATCGGTCGGCGGAACTCGCGCGACACCGCCTCCATGCGGCAGTTGCTCAGGCCCGCCTTGCGCTCTTCGGGTGTCGCGTTGCCGCTCAGACGGCCCTTCACCGAACTCACCACCCGCGACAATTTCGACTCGCCCTGCCGGCTCACGTCGCAGACGCGTTCCTGGCTGGTGGTGCGCAGGACCTGGTAGATCGGCTTCACCGCAAGCACCTGTGCGTAGTCGAAGCGCACGTTCTCCGGCGGGATCACGACCTCGGGCGGCGGATCCTGCGCCTGCGCCAGCGCGCCAGCCAACAAGGCAGGCACGAACAGGGTGGTCAGGAGGGCGCGGGGGACAGTCATGGGCCGCAAGTCTATCGGCGCAGGGCGCGGCGGGTATGAATCGCCGCTGTCGTCGGCACGCTGGCCGCTACAATGGGCGGTCCCACGCGCGTACCGCCATGACCCAGTCTTCAAGCGAGCTCCACCTCTACAACACGCTGTCGCGACGCGTCGAACCCTTCGCGCCGCTCGACCCCGCCAGCCCGACCATGTACGTCTGCGGGCCCACGGTCTACAACTACGTGCACATCGGCAACGCCCGCGGGCCGGTGGTGTTCGGGGTGCTGGCCGCCCTGCTGCGTCGCCGCTACGGCGCCCTGCGCTACGCGCGCAACATCACCGACGTCGACGACAAGATCAATGCGGCGGCGAAGGAACTGGGCACGCCCATTTCCGCGATCACGGACAAGTATGCGGCCGCCTATCGCGAGGACATGGCGATGCTGGGCGTGGACGGCGACTTCGCCCCCGACATCGAACCGGCCGCGACCGCGCACATGCCGCAGATGATCGCGATGATCGAGCGCCTCATCCGCGAGGGCCATGCGTATGCGGCCGAAGGCCATGTGCTGTTCGCGGTGGCCAGCTTCGACGGCTACGGCAAGCTCTCGCGCCGCGACACCGACGACATGCTGGCCGGCGCACGCGTGGAAGTCGCGCCGTACAAGCGCGATCCCGGCGACTTCGTGCTGTGGAAACCCTCGACCGACGACCTGCCCGGCTGGGATTCGCCCTGGGGCCGCGGCCGCCCTGGCTGGCACATCGAATGCTCGGCGATGGCGGAGGCGCACCTCGGCGCGACCATCGACATCCACGCCGGCGGCGTCGACCTGCAGTTCCCGCACCACGAGAACGAAGTGGCGCAGAGCGAATGCGCGCACGGCGGCGCACCCTTCGCCCGCTGGTGGCTGCACAACGGCATGCTCAATTTCGGCGGCGCCAAGATGGCGAAGTCGGTGGGCAACATCCAGCGCGTCCACGACCTGGTCCGCGAACATCCGCCGGAAGCGCTGCGCTACGCGCTGCTGTCCGCGCAGTACCGGCAGCCACTGGAATGGTCGGATGCGCTGATCGAGCAGTCGGTGCGCACGCTGGACCGGCTGTACGGTACGTTGCGCGACCTGGCCGATGTCGATGCGCAGCCTGCGATTCCCGCGAGCATCGAGGCCGCGCTGGACGACGACCTCAACACGCCCGCCGCGTTGGCCGAGATCGCCCGCATCGCCGGTGAAGCGCGCAAGGCGACATCGACCGAAGACCGGGTCGCGCTGAAGTCGCGATTGCTGGGGGCGGGCCTGGTGCTGGGGTTGCTCCAGCAGTCGCCTGCCGCATGGTTCGAACGCGGGTCATCGAGCGACGACGACGCGCGCATCCAGGCATTGATCGACGAGCGCGTCGAGGCGAAGAAATCCCGCGACTTCGCCCGCGCCGACGCCATCCGCCAGCAGCTCGCCGACGAGGGCGTCCTGCTGGAGGACACCGTGGCAGGTGTTCGCTGGAAGCGCGCATGAGCGACTCGCCGTTCCCGCTCGAAGGCACGCCGGCCGAGGCGCAGGCGGCCATCGCCGAAGAGTTCGCGTTCTTCGGCGACTGGTCGGAGCGCTACCAGTACCTGATCGACCTCGGTCGCAAGCTGCCGCCTTTCCCCGACGCGTGGAAGACCGAAGAGCACCGCCTGCTGGGCTGCCAGTCGATGGTCTGGATCGTGCCGTCGGGTGATGCCTCGAAGCTCGAATTCGCCGCCGCCAGCGATTCCGCCATCGTGTCGGGCCTGGTGTTCCTGGCCTTGCGCGTCTATTCCGGCCGCAGTGCCGGGGAGATCCTGGCCACCGATCCGGACTACATCGCCGCGATCGGCCTGGCCAAGCACCTGTCGCCGACGCGCAGCAATGGCCTGGCGGCGCTGCTGGCCTTCATCCGCGAACATGCCAGGCACATGCAGGCCGGGGCCAACCTGGCCGGATGAGCGCGCTGCCGATGTCGCCGCTGGCCAGCATCGGTTTCCGCTGGCTGATGCTGTATCGCATCTGCACGCTGTTCTCGTACCAGATCGTGGCGGTGACCGTGGGCTGGCATGTCTACGAACTCACCCGCGATCCGTGGTCGCTGGGGCTGATCGGCCTGGCCGAGGTCATCCCGTTCTTCTGCGTGGCGCCGTTTTCAGGCTACCTGGTCGACCACCTGCCTCGACGCAAGCTCGGCGCGGCGGCGTGTGCGGTGCTGGCCTTGAATGCGCTCGTGCTGGCGCTGGTCGCCGGCGACGTCATCCCGCTCCGCGGCCTGTGGCCGATCTACCTGGTGATCGCCATCGGTGGGGTCGCGCGTTCGTTCCTGGGCCCGGTGCACAACGCCCTGTTCGCGCGGGTGCTGCGCCGCGACCAGTTCGGGCGCGGTGCCAGCATCGGCAGCGTGGTGTTCCAGGCCGGTCTGGTACTCGGCCCTGCGATTGGCGGCGTCCTGGTCGGTGCCGCCGGCAAATGGGCGGCGTACGGGCTGTCGACCGTGTTCGCGCTGGTCGCCGCAGGAGCGCTGCTGTGCATGCCGGTGAGCGAACCCGCCCAGCAGCAGCAACGTGGCCCGGTGTTCGCCAGTATCGCCGAGGGGCTGCGCTTCGTGTTCGGCCACCAGATCCTGCTGGCCGCGCTGGCGCTGGACATGTTCGCGGTCCTGTTCGGTGGCGCGATCTCGCTGGCCCCGGCCTTCATCAAGGACGTGCTGCACGCAGGGCCGGAGGCGCTGGGCATCCTGCGTGGCGCGCCCGCGCTCGGGTCGGTCGCCGCCGCGTTGTGGCTGGCGCGGCATCCCCTGCAGGCGAATGCCGGCCGGATCATGCTGGTGGCGGTGGCCTGCTTCGGCGCCTGCATGATCGGCTTCGGCCTGAGCACGGCCTTCTGGCTGTCGGTGCTCTTCCTGCTGCTGTCGGGCGTGTTCGATGGCGTGTCGGTGGTGCTGCGCTCGACCGTCCTGCAGCTCAGTACGCCGGACGAGATGCGTGGACGCGTATCCTCGGTCAACAGCATCTTCATCAGTTCGTCGAACGAACTGGGCGCGTTCTATGCCGGATCGATGGCGCGACTGCTGGGGCTGGTGCCGTCGGTGGTGCTGGGCGGCTTCGTCACCATGGGCGTGGTCGGCATCACCGCATGGAAGGCGCCGCGGCTGCGCAAGCTGGACCTGCGCGAACTGCAGTGAGCCACCTCCGTCGTTGCGCACACGAAGAAAGCCCGGCGCATGCGCCGGGCTTTCGCTTCAACGGATGGCTGATTCCGCTGGAATCAGTTCAGCGTGTTGCGGAAATCGGAGACTTCCTTGTCGGCGCGCTCGCGCTGCCAGCCGTATTTTTCCTGCAACTTGCCGGAGAGGTATTCGCTGTTGCCTTCGGCGACGTCGAACACGTCATCGGTGAGGTCGCCCCACTTCGCCTGGGCCTTGCCCTTCAGCTGCTTCCAGTTGCCGGCGATGATGTCCTTGTTCATGTGCAGTGCTCCTTCTGGGGGTTGGGTGGCATCCATCGATCCAGACGACGCATTCCCGTCCGTCGTTGTTGCCACCCGCACAGGTTGCACGTGGCCACGTAGTCGCCGGGTGCAGGTTTCGTTAGCAGCCACTCACGAACGCCAACGCACGTTCAGCCAAAACCGAAAACGGCGCCCTGCGGCGCCGTTTTCGCTCAGTGCGACAGGCACGAACCGTCAATCGCCCATCTGCTTCTGCATGTGTTCCCAGCGTTCCTGCGCATCGATGGTGCGCTCGGCGGTGAGCCGCGCCTCCATCCGATCCAGGCCGATCTCCTCGCCGGTATCCACGCAGAACCCGTAGTCCCCGCCATCCAGCCGCTTCAGCGTGCTGTCGATCTTGCCGATCAGCTTGCGATAGCGGTCGCGGGTGCGCAGTTCCAGCGAGTTCTCGGTTTCGCGGGTGGCGCGCTCGGCTTCATCGCCGACATCGCGCACTTCTTCCTTGAGGTTCTCGATGGTCTGCTTGGATTCCTCGACCAGGTCGTTGCGCCAGTTGAACAGGCGCTGGCGGAAATACTCGAGCTGCAACGGGCTCATGTATTCCTCGTCGGCGGCCGGCTTGTAGCCCACCGGCAGGATCGGACGGCCGGTGGCCTCGTCGGTCTGGTACGGCACGACCCTCAGCTTGCCTTTCGGCGCGGGACTGGCGGGCCGGGACACCACCGCCACGGCGACCTTGCCCTGCGGCTTGCGCACGACCGCAGCCGGCTTCGGCGCCGCAACCTGCACCGCGTCTTTCTTCGGTGCCGGAGCCGCCTTGGATGGGGCGGGTGCCGTCTTGGCCGGCGCAGCCTTTGCTGGTGCGGGCGCGGGCTTGGCTGCCACTGCCTTCACGGGAGCGGCCTTCGCCGGGGTGGACTTGGCCACCGGTGCTTTCTTGGCGGCTGCGGCCGGAGCCGCTTTCTTCACCGGAGCGGGAGCCGGCTTCTTGGCCGGGGTCGCCGTCTTGGCAGCCGGTTTCTTGGCAGGCACCGGCTTTTTCACCGGGGCCGCCTTCTTCGCCACCGGCTTGGCCGCCGGCTTCTTGGCGGGTGCCGGCTTCTTCGCCGGAGCGGCTTTCTTGGCCACGGGCTTGGCGGCGGGCTTCTTGGCGGGCGCCGGCTTCTTCGCCGGAACGGCCTTCTTGGCCGGCTTGGCGGCCTTCTTCACGGGTTTTTTCGCTGCCACGAGCAGGTATTCCTCGATGTTCCCTTGAGGCGGGAAAGCGCGCTGTTATACCCTGATGGGCACATCGCAGCAACCGCGCAACGATGCGCCACGCTGCGTTCAAGGCCCGTGATCGAACATTTTCTCATCGCGCTGTTGCGCGGCTACAAGCGCTGGATCAGCCCCCTGCTCGGCACCCGCTGCCGGTTCGTGCCCACCTGTTCGGAGTACGCGATGGAGGCCATCGGCCGGTTCGGCGCACTCAAGGGCAGCTGGCTGGCGATCCGTCGCATCGGCCGCTGCCATCCCCTGCACCCCGGCGGACACGACCCCGTCCCGCCCCCCAAGGAACCAACATGACTTCGACGCTGATCGTCAATGCCCGGCTGGTCAACGAAGGCCGCGAGTTCGATGGCGACCTGCGCTTCGCGGACGGCCGCATCGAGCAGATCGGCAACGGACTGGCCGCGCGGGCCGGCGAGACCGTGATCGATGCCGCCGGCCGCCGCCTGCTGCCCGGCATGATCGATGACCAGGTCCATTTCCGCGAACCGGGCATGGAATACAAGGCGGACATGGCGATCGAGTCGGCCGCCGCGGTCGCCGGCGGGCTGACCAGCTTCATGGACATGCCCAATACCGTGCCGCCGACCCTGGACGCGGCTGCGCTGGAGGACAAATACCGTCGCGCCGCCGGCCGCTGCCACGCGAACTACGGCTTCTACATGGGCGCGAGCAACGACAACCTGGAGGCAGTCCCCGCCATCGACCCGCGCGCCACGCCCGGGCTGAAGGTCTTCATGGGCGCCTCTACCGGCAACATGCTGGTCGACAACCCGGAGACGCTGGACGCGATCTTCCGCGACACCCCCGTCCCGATCATCACCCACTGCGAAGACACCCCGACCATCGACGCCACCCTCGCCCAGTACAAGGCGAAGTACGGCGACGACATCCCGGTGGAATGCCACCCGGACATCCGCAGCCGCGAGGCCTGCATCAAGTCCACGCGCCTAGCACTGGCGCTAGCGCGCAGGCACGGCACGCAACTGCACGTGCTGCACATCAGCACCGCCGACGAACTGGCGCTGTTCGAGCAGGGCCCGCTGATCCGCGCCGATGGCAGCCGCAAGCAGATCACCGCCGAGACCTGCGTGCACTTCACCCGCTTCGCCCGCGGCGACTACGCGCGGCTGGGCAACCTGATCAAGTGCAACCCCGCAATCAAGGACGAGGCCGACCGCGAGGCGATCATCGACGCACTGGCCGGCGACATCCTGGATGTGCTGGCCACCGACCATGCTCCGCACACGCTGGAGGAAAAGGGCCGGCCGTACGCCAGCGCACCCAGTGGCCTGCCGCTGGTGCAGTTCGCTCTCAATGCCGCCCTGGAACTGGTCCACGAGGGCCGCCTGACCACCGCGCAAGTGG
>DAOOCX010000065.1:0-10386 GCA_035408605.1 Thermomonas sp.
CGCTGGAGGTCGCCGCCGCCCAGTTGCATGACGGACTGCAGCGTCGCTGGATCCTGCGTCGAAATCTTTTCGGTCAAATGTGCGTGATGCACGGCGCCGCGCTCGGACCAGGCATACGTGGTCAGTGACGCGGCGAAGCTGCCGCCCAATGTGCGCACGAAGGTGGCCAGGCCGGAGCCCGCGGCGATCTCGTGCGGTTCCAGGTCCGACAGCAGGATCTGCAGCACCGGCATGAAGAACAGCGCCACGCCCACGCCCTGGAACAGCTGGATCCAGGCCACGTGCTCGAAGTTGACGTCGAGGTTGAAGTGCGAGCGCGCGAAGCTGGTGAACGACATCGCGATGAACGCGATACTGGCCAGCATGCGCAGGTCGAACCGGTTCGCGTACTTGCCCACGAAGGGCGTCAGCAGCACCGGCAGGATGCCGATCGGCGCGGTGGCAAACCCGGCCCAGATCGCGGTGTAGCCCAGGTTGCGCTGCAGCCACAGCGGCACCAGGATGCCGACACTGAAGAACGCCGAATACGCCACCACCATCGCCAGCGTGCCGGCGGCGAAGTTGCGATGCCGGAACAGGCGCAGGTTGACGATCGGATCCTTGTCGGTGAGTTCCCAGATCACGAACACCGCCAGCGAGATCGCGGCGATGATCGCCAGGACCACGATGGTCTGCGAGGCGAACCAGTCCTCGTCGTTGCCCAGGTCCAGCAGGATCTGCAGCGCGCCCACGCCCAGGACCAGCGTGGCCAGCCCGATGTAGTCCATCTTCGGCGTTTCCAGCCGCTCCGGCCGGCCTTTCAGCTGGCGACCCACGACCAGGCTGGCGAAGATGCCGATCGGCACGTTGACGAAGAAGATCCATTCCCAGCTGTAGTTGTCGGTGATCCAGCCGCCGAGAATCGGGCCGGCGATCGGCGCGACCACGGTGACCATCGCCAGCAATGCGATCGCCTGCCCGCGTTTCGCCGGTGGGTAGATCGACAGCAGCAGCGCCTGGGTGATCGGGTACATCGGCCCGGCGACGAAGCCCTGCAGCGCGCGCGCGACCACCAGCATGCCCATGCTGTTGGCGATGCCGCACAGGAACGAGGCGATCACGAACGCCATCGTCGACCACACGAATAGCTTGCGCTCGCCGAAGCGCCGCGCCAGCCAGCCGGTCAGCGGCAACGCGATCGCGGTGCTGACCGCGAACGAGGTGATCACCCACGTCGCCTGGTTCGCGCTGCCGCCCAGGTTGCCGGAGATGGTCGGCAACGAGACGTTGGCGATGGTGGTGTCCAGCACCTGCATGAAGCTGGCCAGTGCCAGGCCCAGCGTGGTCAGCGCCACGTTCGGTGGGCGGAACGCGGCCGGGCTGGCCGCAGCCGGGGGCCCGGCAGGTGCGTCTTGCGCGATCGTGGACATGCGGCTTCGGCTTGTTGGAAAGGTGCAGGAGCGGCAGCGCGTTGGCTGCCGGCTGGGCGTCGCCCGTCACCACGAGGGGAGGGGGAGGGAACGAAGCGCCGCCAGCGCGACTCCTGCGTAAGGGAAGGTCAGGACCGGCGGCCCTGCGCCAGGTTCTGGCTGATGATCGTGTCGATGCGGGCGTCGGCGTCCTGCAACTGCTTCGCGTACGCCTGCGTCGTCAGCACGGGTTTTGCCGGCGCGGCCACGGGCAAGGTCTTGCCGCCCTGGTCGCGGATGCCGACATCGGCGGACATGCTCATGCCCAGGCGCAGCGGATGCTCGGCGACCTGCTTCGGATCCAGTTCGATGCGCACCGGCACGCGCTGCACGATCTTGATCCAGTTGCCGCTGGCGTTCTGCGCGGGCAGCAATGCGAACGCGCTGCCGGTGCCCAGGCCCAGGCTGGTGATCTTGCCGGTGTACGTCACGTCGTCGCCGTAGATGTCGGCGGTGAGTTCCACCGGTTGGCCCAGGCGCATCGAATGCAATTGGGTTTCCTTGAAGTTGGCTTCCACCCAGACCTGTTCCAGCGGCACCACGGTCATCAGCGCGGCGCCCGGCTGCACGCGCTGGCCGAGTTGCACCGCACGCTTGCCGACGAAGCCCGAGATCGGCGCGACGATCGCCGCGCGCTGCAGGTTGAGGTAGGCCTGGCGCAGTTGCGCGGCGGCCGCCTGCACCTGCGGCTGGTTGCCGACGGTGGTGGCATCGACCAGCGCGCGGTTGCGCGACAACTGGCCCTGCGAGCCGGACAGCGCGGCTTCGGCGGCATCCAGTTGCGCCCTTGCGTGCGCGAGCTCCTCCGACGAGACCGCGCCGGTCGCGACCAGGCCGCTGCGGCGGGCCACGTCGGCACGTGCCTGCGCCACCGCGACTTGCCGCGCGGCGATGTCGGCCTGCGCCGCGTCAACGCTGCTGTAGAGGCCGCGCACCTGGCGCACGGTGTTGGCGAGGTTCGCTTCGGCTTGTGCGTACGCGACCTGGGCATCATTCGGGTCGAGTTGCACCAGCACCTGGCCGGCTTCGACGCGCATGCCGTCTTCGGCATTGATCGCGACCACCGTGCCCGGCGTTTGCGGGGTGATGCTGACGATGTTGCCCTGCACGTAGGCGTCGTCGGTCGACTGGTGCCAACGCGCGACCGTCAGGTACCAGGCAAGCCAGGCGCCGCCGGCGATCAGCACGACCCCGAGCAGGATCAGCAGCGCGCGCTTGCGCTTGCCATTGCCGGCCCGTGCGGGAGGCGAGGGCGGCAGCGGCGCGGCGTTGCCGGTGGAGGTGTTCGGCGTGGTTTCGGTCGTCATGGCGATATCAGTTCGAATGCGAAGCAGTGGGGTTCGGCGAGTCCACGGCGATGCCGCCGCCGAGCGCCTGGTCGAGATCGATGCTGGCGATGCGGCGCGCGGCGACCAATGCGGCGAGTTGCTGGTCCAGTCGCAGCAGCGGTGCCTGCGCGGCGAGTACGTCGAGTTGCGTGGCCAGCCCGGCGCGCTGCCGTTGCAGCACGAGGGCATGTGCCCTGGCGGCGGCATCGCGGGCGACGGTGGTGCTGGCGACCTGCGCGTCCAGCGCGCGTGCGGCCTGCACGGCGTTGGCGACGTCGCGGATCGCGCCGACCAGCGTTTCGTTGTAGTTGGCAACGGCCAGGTCGCGGTCTGCATCGCTGGAACGCAGTTGCTGTTCCAGGCGCCCGCCTTCGAAGATCGGCAGGCTCAAGGCCGGGCCGCCATTGAGCAGCAGGGCATCGCTGCCGAACAGGTCGCCCAGGTTGCCGGCGGCCAGGCCGGCCAGCGCGCTGAGGTTGATCGAGGGATAGAACGCGGCCTTGCTGGCGTCGATGCCGTGTTGCGCGGCTTCGACCCGCCAGCGCGCGGCGACGATGTCGGCGCGGCGTGCCAGCAGGTCGCTTGGCAGCACGGACGGCAACGCGATGCCGGGGGTCTTGAGCATCGGCCTGGCGATCTCGAGGCCACGATCCGGGCCCGCGCCGAGCAGCGCCGCCAGGGCGTTGCGCATGGCATCGATGTCGTGCTGCGCGGCCTGTGCCTGCTGGCGCGCCGCAGCGGCCGCGCTGCGGTTCTGGTTGAGCGCGATGGTGTTGTCCAGGCCGGCCTTGATCCGCTGCTGGTTGAGCGAAATGAGGCCATCGGCGCGCGCGGCTTCGGCGTTCGCCGCGTCGAGCGCGTCGAAGGCGCGGGCCAGGCCCACGTAGCTGCGCGCCACGTTCGCCGCCAGCGCCAGGCGCGCGGATTGCGCGTCCACTTCGGTCGCGCGCGCGCTGCCCACGGCGGCCTGCCACTTGCTGCGCGACACGCCCCAGACGTCGGGGTTCCAGGCGAAGCTGAGGGTCAACACATTGACGACCTTGAAGTCGCCGCCGATCTCGTCGCCGACCAGTGCGGGTGGCAGCTGTGCGCCCAGCACCTGCGCGCCGGCGCCAACCGTCGGCTTGCGCGCGGCATCGGCCAGGCCCGCCTGGGCGATGGCCTTGCGGGTGCGCGCGTCGGCGGCTTCGATCGAAGGTGCGTTGGCCAGCGCTTCGTCGACCAGTGCATCGAGTTGCGGGTCGCCGAATGCGGTCCACCAGCGTTCGCTCGGCCACGCGGCATCGGAGACGCGGGTGCCGGCCAGCGATGCGGAGGATTGCAGGCTGCCGGCATCGCGCATCGCGCCGCGCGGCGCGATGTCGCCGCTGCTGGCGCAGGCGGTGGCGAGGAGGGCGGTGGCCAGCGCGGTGGCCAGGAGCGAGGGACGGGACATGGTTCAGTCCGTGGGGGAGTTCAGGTTGTCGCGCACGCGTTCCAGCAGGGCGAGCAGTTGCGCGCGTTCTACGGGTTCCAGGCCCTGCAGGGCGGCTTCGCGCACGCGCTGGCCGCACTGGTCGATGTCGCGCCAGATCGCCTTGCCGGCGTCGGTCAGGTGGATGTGCAGGGCGCGGCGATCGTTCGGATCCGCCACGCGTTCCAGGATCCCGCGCGCTTCCAGCTTGTCGAGCAGGCGGGTCATCGCGCCCGGGTGCAGGTAGGCCGCGCGGGCGAGCTCGGTGACGCTGGTGGTGCTGTTGGCCAGCGTCTTGATGGTGATGAACTGGCTGAAATTCAGCTCATGGCCGCAACGCGCCAGCTCCACTTCCATCCGCGCCCACATCGCGTCTCGGGCCTGCCGGAACAGCAGGCCCAGCGTGGAGCCGCTGCAGCTGCCGATGGCGGGTGCCACCGGGTGGTCAGGGGAATGCGGGTTCGTCATGGGACGGCATGATCTGCGCCCATGCAATAGTTGTCAATGCAATTATCTACAATGCAAACGTATTCTCGCCGCAACCGCGTGATCACCCCGTCCGGTGCAACACCAGCTCCAGGACGAACTTGCTGCCGAAGAACGCCAGCACCAGCAGCGCCATCGCCGCCAGGGTCCAGCGCACGGCGATGGCGCCGCGCCAGCCGCGTCGCCAGCGACCCAGCAGCAGGGCGCCGAAGGCGAGCCAGGACAGCACGCTGAGTACGGTCTTGTGGACCAGGTGCTGGGCCAGCAGGTTGTCGACGAAGAGCAGGCCGGTCAGCAGGGTGGCGGTGAGCAGGACGAAGCCGACGGTGATGCTGCGGAACAGCAGGCTTTCCAGTTCGGTCAGCGGCGGCAGGGCGCGCAGCCAGCCGCGGAACTCACGCCGGCGCAATGCGCGTTCCTGCGCCCACAGGAAGATCGCCAGCACGGCCGACAACGCCAGCGTGGCATAGGCCAGCAGGGCCATCCATGCATGCAGTTGCAGGCGCCAGCCGAGGCCGCTGGCATTGTCCGCATGGCCGTAGGCGCGATAGGCCAACAGGCTCGCGGCGGCCAGCGGGAACACCACGATGCCGAGTGCTGGCATCCGCCCGGACGCACCGAACGCGGTGGTCAGCGCCGCCATGCCCAGCCCGACCAGCGACAGTGCCGCAAAGAAGTGCATGTCCGCGCCTTGCAGCAGGCGCCAGGCCTCCGCATGGGTTTCGGCATGGAACAGCACGGCGAGCACCGCCACCGGAATCCAGCCGCGCCGGGGGCCGGCATCGCCGGTGGCGGAGCGCCAGAGCAGGGCGGCTGCGGCCACGTAGATCACTACGGCGATGAGAACGATTGTCATCGCGCGAGTGTCGCACAAAGGTGCGACGGCCGGGCGCGGGCTATACTCCGCGGCCCGAAATCCCGGCATCTGCAAGGCTGCAGCCCCATGTTCGAATCCCTGACCCAGCGCCTGTCCGGCACCATGGAGCGCCTGCGCGGCCGTGGCCGGCTGTCCGAATCCAACATCAGCGAAGCCGTGCGCGAAGTGCGCATCGCCCTGCTGGAAGCGGACGTGGCACTGCCGGTGGTGCAGGGGTTGATCCAGCGGATCAAGGTGCGCGCGGTCGGCCAGGAAGTGATGCGTTCGCTCACGCCGGGCCAGGTGCTGGTGCGGATCGTCCGTGACGAGCTCGCATTGGTGATGGGCTCGCAGGCGACCGACCTCAACCTCAACGTGCCGGCACCAGCGGTGATCCTGATGGCCGGCCTGCAGGGCGCCGGCAAGACCACCACGGTCGGCAAGCTGGCCAAGCACCTCAAGGAGCGTCGCAAGAAGAAGGTGATGGTGGTCAGCGCCGACGTCTACCGTCCGGCCGCGATCGAGCAGTTGCAGACGCTGGCCGGCCAGGTCGGCGCGCTGTTCTTCCCGTCCGATGCGTCGCAGAAGCCGGAGGCCATCGTCAAGGCCGCGATCGCCGAGGCGCGCAAGACTTTCGCCGACGTGCTCATCGTCGATACCGCCGGCCGCACCAGCATCGACGACGCGATGATGGCCGAGATCAAGGCGCTGCACGCCGCTGTCAACCCGGTCGAAACCCTGTTCGTGGTCGACTCGATGACGGGCCAGGACGCCGCGGTCACCGCCAAGCACTTCGGCGAGGCGCTGCCGCTGACCGGCGTCGTGCTGACCAAGACCGATGGCGATGCGCGTGGCGGCGCGGCGCTGAGCGTGCGCTACATCACCGGCAAGCCGATCAAGTTCGTCGGCACGGGCGAGAAGCCCGATGGCCTGGACGTGTTCCACCCGGATCGCGCCGCCGGCCGCATCCTCGACATGGGCGACGTGCTGTCGCTGGTCGAGCAGGTCGAGCAGCAGGTCGACCACGACAAGGCCAAGAAGCTGGCGGAGAAGGTCGCCAAGGGCAAGAAGTTCGACCTCAACGACATGCGCGACCAGCTCGAGCAGATGCAGAACATGGGCGGCCTGCACGGCCTGATGGACAAGCTGCCCGGCGTCGGCCAGCTGCCGGAGGCGGTGAAGCAGCAGGTCACCGGCAAGGAAGTGCCGCGGATGATCGCGATCATCAATTCGATGACCAAGAAGGAACGCCGCAACCCCGACCTGCTCAACGGTTCGCGCCGTGCCCGCGTGGCGCGTGGCTCCGGCCTGACCCCGGCCGACGTGAACAAGGTGCTGAAGCAGTACCAGCAGATGGAAAAGATGATGGGCAAGCTGGGCCGTGGCGGCATGAAGGGCATGATGCGCGGCCTGAGCGGGATGATGGGCGGGCGCGGCGGCATGCCGATGAGGTAATCGACGTCCGACCGGGTTTCGCCAGCCGATTCAACACGTTATACTTGCCGGCTTACCCGGCCATTCCGGCCGCTGGGCACCACCGAGAAACTGCAATGGTCAAGATCCGCCTTACCCGTGGCGGCGCCAAGAAGCGCCCCTTCTACCACGTCATCGTCACCGACAGCCGCAGCGCCCGTGACGGCCGCAACATCGAGCGCGTGGGCTTCTACAACCCGGTCGCCCAGGGTGCCGAGAAGCGCGTCGAGCTGAACCTCGAGCGCATCAAGCACTGGGTCGACAACGGCGCGCAGCTGACCGACAAGGTCGCCGACCTCTACAAGGCCGCCGCCAAGGCTGCCTGATCCGGCGGGCCGCCTCGCGGCCCCCGATCGCATTCCCATGAACGCACCGGACGCCAGCCAGCGGATGATCACCGTCGGCCGGTTGCATGGTGCGTTCGGCGTGCGTGGCGAAGTGAAACTGGAAAGCTTCACCGATCCACTGCACGCCATCGCCCGCTACCAGCCGTGGATCCTGCGCGACGCGCGCGGGCAGGAACGCGCCTGCGAGGGCGTGAAGCTGCGTGAGGGCGTCAAGGGCCTGATCGCGAGCATGCCCGGCGTGGCGGATCGCGATGCCGCCGATGCCCTGCGCGGGGTCGAGGTGCGGGTGCCGCGCTCGGCATTGCCACCGCCGGCCGCCGGCGAGTACTACTGGGTCGACCTGGAAGGCCTGCGCGTGGTCAACGTGGAGGGCGTGGACTTCGGCACCGTCTCGCACCTGTTCTCGACCGGCGCCAACGACGTGCTGGTCGCGCATGGCGAGCGCGAGCGGATGATCCCGTTCGTGCAACCGGACTACATCCGCAGCGTGGATTTCGAGGCCGGCCTGGTCACCGTCGACTGGGACGCGGACTTCTGACGTCGATGCCGATGCGCTTCGACATCGTCAGCCTGTTCCCCGAATTCGTCGCCCAACTCGCCGCGCATGGCGTGGTCGGGCGCGCCGGCGAGCGCGGGCTGCTGTCGATCCATGGCTGGAACCCGCGCGACCATGCCGAGGGCAATTACCGTCGGGTCGATGACCGTCCGTTCGGCGGTGGTCCGGGCATGGTGATGATGATCGACCCGCTGCGCGCTGCGATTCGCGCCGCGCGCGATGCCGACCCCGCGCCGGCCAAGGTCATCTACCTGAGCCCGCAAGGCCAGCGCCTGACCCAGGCCAAGGTGCGAGAACTGGCCGCCATGCCGCGCCTGGTCCTGCTCTGTGGCCGCTATGAGGGCGTGGACGAGCGCCTCCTGCAGGCCGCGGTGGACGAGGAGGTCTCGATCGGCGACTACGTGCTGTCCGGGGGCGAGCTGGCCGCAGCGGTACTGGTCGATGCGGTGGCGCGCTTGCAGGAGGGCGCGTTGAACGATGCGGAATCGGCGGTGCAGGACAGTTTCGAGGGCGACGGCTTGCTGGATTGCCCGCACTACACCCGCCCGGTCGAACATGCGCTGGGCGTGGTGCCCGACGTCCTGCTGTCGGGTAACCACGCCGGGATCGCACGCTGGCGCCGGCAGCAATCGCTCGGCCGAACCTGGCTGCGCCGGCCTGATCTGCTGCACGAGGCGAGCCTGTCGAAGCAGGACCGGAGCCTGCTGGGGGAGTTCCGCGAGCGATGGCTCTCGGCGGTGGGCGAGCCTCCCGCGGGAGACGCCTAAGCCTCTGGCGCGGCTGGAAAAATCCGGGCTATAATGCGCGGCTGGCCGTACCGCACCACGTTCCACCGATGCCATGACGCGGGTCCACGTGCACTCGCGCAACAACTACTCCAACAGGCGCGTGCACCGCACGCCACGATTCCATCAAGGTTGATCCCATGAACAAGCCCTCGATCCACACCCTCGTCCAGGACTTCGAAACCGCCCAGGTTTCGCGCAAGTTTCCCGACTTCGGCCCCGGCGACACCGTCATCGTCAACGTCAAGGTCAAGGAAGGCAACCGCGAGCGCGTGCAGGCCTACGAAGGCGTGGTCATCGGCAAGAAGAACGCCGGCCTGAACTCCGCGTTCACCGTGCGCAAGATCTCCCACGGCTTCGGCGTGGAGCGCGTGTTCCAGACCCACAGCGCCGCGATCGACTCGGTGACGGTCAAGCGCCGCGGCGACGTCCGCGCCGCCAAGCTGTACTACCTGCGCGGGCTGGAAGGCAAGAAGGCGCGCATCAAGGAAGACCTGGCCGGCAACGCCAAGGCCAAGGCCGCTGCGCAGGCCGCCGCTGCCGCCGAAGCGGCCGCCGCCGCCGAGTAATCCGGGCGCAACGTTTCCTGCAACGGCCACCCCTGGGTGGCCGTTTGCATTTCAGGAGCCTGATCCCCCGCGATGACGATGCAGATCGAAACCGTACCGGGCGTCCGCCTCGACCTGTGGTTGTGGGCCGCGCGGTTCTACAAGACGCGCGCGCTGGCCAAGCACGCCATCGAGACCGGCAAGGTCGATGTCGGCGGACAGCGCGCCAAGCCATCGCGCAGCGTGCGCGTCGGCGATGCGCTGCTTGTGGTGCGCGGCGAGGAACGCTTCGAGGTCGAAGTGCTCGCGTCGAGCACCGTGCGTGGCCCGGCGCGCGTTGCGCAGGCGCTGTATCGCGAATCCGATGCCTCGAAGCTTGCGCGCGAACAGGCACGCGCAGGGCGCGCCGCGGAACGCGCCGGTTTCAGTCCGCCGGAGTCGAAGCCCGACAAGCGCGCACGCCGGTTGATCCGCGCACTGGGCGATATCGACGCGTTGTGAGTCCAGGGGGGAACGTCCGCCTAGGCGGAACCGGATACTCTGGATGGAGGGTGTCTATCCCTTCCTGTGGATGGCGCCGGGTTGTGGGGGTGTTCACCATTCCGCTCATCGAACAGGAGTGGTGACATGGCCGCAACGGCATTGACGATGGGATCCAGGGGCGAGGCGGTGCGTCGCCTGCAGGAAGCTCTGAACCGCAAGCTGCCGGGCTGCGCATTGCGCGTCGATGGCGATTTCGGCAACAACACTCGCGTCGCGGTACGCCGCTATCAAGATGAAGCATGGCTGGTTGTCGACGGCATCGCTGGCCAGTGCACGCAGAACGCGCTGTTCGATGCAGAGTCCTATGCGCCGATCCGGCACCAGCGCCCCTTCATTCCCCAGCCGACCGACAACACCTGCTGGGCTGCCAGCACGGCGATGCTGAAACGGAGCACGGTACCTGCGGTCATCGCCGCCACGCCTGCCGACCTCATTGCCGGCGGCGGGTTGAGCAATTCCTCCAACCGCGCCGACTGGGAGCCGGCTACGCAGCGTTTCGCGCAAGCGCACGGCCTGCGCTATTTCGCGCCCCAATCATGGACGCCACAAGGCTTCGTGAACCT
>DAOOCX010000065.1:10486-13415 GCA_035408605.1 Thermomonas sp.
ACGGCCTGCGCTATTTCGCGCCCCAATCATGGACGCCACAAGGCTTCGTGAACCTGGTGCGCAACGGGCCGGTGATGGTCAGCACGTTGTGGAACGTGGGCGGCTACCTGAAGCGTGTCCCGGGTGGCTATGAAGGCAGTCCTGGCCACATGACGCTTGTCGTTGGCGCGCGCGGCGATGGCGATCCCACCGGACGCGGCACCAGCCTGATGATCTACGATCCGTGGGAGCCGAACGTCGGTCGACGTTGGCGGGTCAGCTACTACAGTTGGGTGACCGAGGTGATCACTCGCACCTATCGCTTGTTCCAGCAGTGACCTAAGGAAGGACGGCCGCTTGCGCGACCGTCCTGGTGAGCTCGGGACGTGGCAATCAGGCCAGGTCGAAGCGGTCCAGGTGCATCACCTTGCTCCAAGCGGCGACGAAGTCCTGCACGAACTTGCCGGCCCCATCGGCGCTGGCATAGACCTCGGCCAGGGCGCGCAGCACCGAGTTGGAGCCGAACACCAGGTCGACGCGGGTGCCGGTCCATTTCGCGGCGCCGGTCTTGCGGCAGTGGCCCGCGTAGCTGTTGCGGCCGGTCGGCTTCCACTCCGTGCCCATGTCGAGCAGGTTCACGAAGAAGTCGTTGCTGAGGGTGCCGGGCCTGTCGGTGAGCACGCCATGCGCGGTGCCGCCGCTATTGGCGCCGAGCACGCGCAAGCCACCGACGAGTGCGGTCATCTCCGGCGCGGTCAGGGTCAGCAGCTGTGCCTTGTCCACCAGCAAGTGCTCGGCGGGAACTTCGGAAGGCCCCTTCAAATAGTTGCGGAATCCATCCGCGAACGGCTCCATCGGCGCGAATGAATCGACGTCGGTCTGTTCCTGCGTGGCATCGGTACGGCCGGGGTGGAAGGGCACGCTGACGGATGCGCCTGCATCGCGCGCCGCCTGTTCGATCGCCGCGCACCCACCCAGCACGATCAGGTCGGCCAGCGACACGCGCTTGCCGCCGGCGGCGGACGCATCGAAGTCCGACTTGATCCCTTCCAGTGCCTGCAGCACCTTGTCGAGCTGGGCCGGATCGTTCGCGGCCCAATCCTTTTGCGGCGCCAACCGCACGCGTGCGCCGTTCGCGCCGCCACGCTTGTCGCCACCGCGGAAGGTGGATGCAGACGCCCAGGCGGCTGACACCAGTTCCCCGACCGACAGCCCGCTGCCCAGGATCGCCTGCTTGAGCGTGGCGATGTCACTCGCATCGATGGCCGCGTGGCCGGCGGCCGGGATCGGGTCCTGCCAGATCAGGTCCTCGGCCGGCACTTCGGGCCCCAGGTAACGCGACTTCGGACCCATGTCGCGGTGGGTCAGCTTGAACCAGGCGCGCGCGTAGGCATCGGCGAACGCATCGAAGTCCTCGAGGAAGCGGCGCGAGATCTTTTCGTACGCAGGGTCGAAGCGCAGCGACAGGTCGGTGGTGAGCATCGTCGGCCGATGCTTCTTCGACGGATCGAACGCATCGGGAATGATCGCCTCGGCATCCTTCGCGACCCACTGCTGCGCGCCGGCCGGACTCCTGGTGAGTTCCCATTCGAAGCCGAACAGGTTCTCGAAGAAGTTGTTGCTCCAGCGCGTCGGCGTCTTCGTCCAGGTCACTTCCAGGCCGCTGGTGATCGCGTCGGCACCCTTGCCGCTGCCGTGCGCATTGGCCCAGCCGAAGCCCTGCAGTTCCAGGTCGGCCGCTTCCGGCTCGTGGCCGACGTTCTCCGCGCTCGCCGCGCCGTGGGCCTTGCCCATGCTGTGGCCGCCGGCGATCAGGGCCACGGTTTCCTCGTCGTCCATCGCCATGCGCGCGAAGGTGTCGCGGATGTCGCGGGCGGCGGCAATCGGATCGGGCTTGCCGTCCGGGCCTTCGGGATTCACGTAGATCAGGCCCATCTGCACCGCGGCCAGCGGGTTCTCCAGGTCGCGGGTGTGCGGCGCCTTGCTGTCGTCGTCCTTGACCAGCACGCCATGCGGGTCGTCCACGCCGGGCGAGCCGCGCGAATAGCGTTCGTCGCCGCCGAGCCACTTGGTCTCGCGGCCCCAGTACACGTCCATGTCGGGTTCCCAGGTGTCCTCGCGGCCACCGGCGAAGCCGAAGGTCTTGAAGCCCATGGTTTCCAGCGCGACATTGCCGGCCAGGATCATCAGGTCGGCCCAGGAAATCGCCTGGCCGTACTTCTGCTTGATCGGCCACAACAGCCGGCGCGCCTTGTCCAGGCTGACGTTGTCCGGCCAGCTGTTGAGCGGGGCGAAGCGCTGCTGCCCGCGGCCGCCGCCGCCGCGGCCATCACCGATGCGATACGTGCCGGCGCTGTGCCAGGCCATGCGCACGAACAGGCCGCCGTAGTGGCCGAAATCGGCCGGCCACCAGTCCTGCGAATCGGTCATCAGCGCGGCCAGGTCGGCTTTCAGCGCCGCGTAATCGAGGCCCTTGAAGGCCTTGCGGTAGTCGAACGCGCTTCCCAGCGGATTGGAGCGGTCGGAGTGCTGGTTGAGCAGGTCGAGCCGCAGTTGGTTGGGCCACCAGTCCTTGTTGCCGGTACCGCCGCCTGCTGTCTGGTGGAACGGACACTTCGCTTCGCTGGACATGATGGCTCGCCTCCCGGCTCGCTGTGATCGACCGGACCCATCCTACGCAGGCATTCACGAAAGAAAAATTGAATGATGTGAAGTGTTCGATAGGGACGCCCTATCCGCAGTGCAGCAAAACTGCGCGGCCCGTCACCGCAAGCCGCATGCAGGACGGCTGGGCTGCGGCCATCGCCGGATATGCGGTGCCGCCCGCATCGCCAGGGGTATGGTCAGGCCAGCGACTTCAGCCGGTACAACGCCTCGAGGGCCTGCTTTGGCGAGAGCTCGTCCGGGTCGATGCCGGCGAGCGCATCCAGCGCCGCCGAGCGCGACGCGA
>DAOOCX010000066.1:0-13224 GCA_035408605.1 Thermomonas sp.
CGCTCATCGCCAGCGCGCCCTTCCATTCGCCGCTGCACAGCTTCGGCAGGTACTTCGCGCGCTGTGCGGCGTTGCCATTGGCGTAGAGGTTGTTGACGCAGAGATTCGAATGCGCGCCGTAGCTCAGGCCGACGGATCCCGACGCGCGGCTGATTTCCTCCATGGCGACGAGGTGGGCGAGGTAGCCCATCTCGCTGCCGCCGAACTCGCCCGGCACGGTGATGCCCAGAAGCCCCATCTCGCCGAGTTTCGGCCAGAGGTCCTGCGGGAACGCGTTCTCTTCATCGATCTGCGCGGCGCGCGGCGCGATCTCGTTGTCGGCGAAGCGGCGGACCGCCTCGCGCAGTGCATCGATGTCTTCGCCGAGGGGAAATGGACGCATCACGAACCTCTTTTCTGGTGGGTTCCCACAGCCCCCTTTAGTAAAGGGGGCGCCGCGACAGCGGCGGGGATTTGGTAGCGACCTGTGGGGCCCAAAGTTTGCACGCAAACTTTGGGATTGATCTGGGCGCAGTCCAGATCAATACGTCAGTGCCCGCGGATCCTGCCCTGGAATCGCGGCTGCGACCGGCCCAGCGGCAGCTTGAGCTTGCCGATGGTGGTGATGCGTTCCTCGGCCAGGCGATCGGCGGCCTGGTAGGTCGGCACGCCTTCGCGGTCGCTGATTTCGTAGATGCGGGTGAGGTTGTGGTAGATCGTGCGCATCATCCGCATGGCGCGCTCGCGGTTGTAGCCATCGAGTTCCAGCGCCACGTTCATCACGCCGCCCGCGTTCACCGCGTAGTCCGGCGCGTACAGGATGCCGCGGCGCGCGACTTCGTCGCCGATCGCGTTGTTCGCCAGCTGGTTGTTGGCCGCGCCGCAGATGACCTTGGCCTTGAGCCGGGGCAGGGTCTGCTCGTTGACGGTGCCGCCGAGCGCGCACGGCGAGTACACGTCGGCCGGCACGTCGTAGATCTCGTCCAGGCCCACCGCCTCGGCGCCGTACTCGGTCACGGCCTTCTCGACCAGCGCCTTGTTGATGTCGGTGACGAAGATCTTGGCGCCGCGTTCCTTCAGCAGCTTCACGTACTCCATGCCGACGTGGCCCAGGCCCTGCACGGCGTAGGAATACTTGCCCACGTCCTCGTCGCCGTACTTCTTGTTGAGCGTCGCCATCAGGCCCTGCAGGGTGCCGTAGGCGGTGAACGGCGAGGGGTCGCCGGAGCCGCCATGCACCTGGTGCACGCCGGTGACGTACTCGGTCTCGCGGTACACGTATTCCATGTCGTTGACATCGATGCCGACGTCCTCGGCGGTGATGTAGCGGCCGCCCAGCGATTCCACGAACTGGCCGAACGCGCGGAACAGCGCCTCCGACTTGTCGGTGGCCGGGTCGCCGATGATCACCGCCTTGCCGCCGCCGATGTTCAGGCCGGCGACCGCGTTCTTGTAGGTCATGCCGCGGCTCAGGCGCAGCACGTCGTTGAGGGCTTCCGCCTCGCTCTTGTACGGCCACATGCGGGTACCGCCCAGGGCCGGGCCCAGCACGGTGTTGTGGATGGCGATGATCGCCTTCAGGCCTGCGTCCTTGTTGTGGCAGAACACGACCTGTTCGTGGCCGTAGGTATCGAGGGTTTCGAAGATCATTGCGGGAACTCCGGCCGGAGCCGCTCGCATGTCGCGATGGCGCCGACGGTCTGGAAGGGACGGGAACGGATGTGAAGTGCTCGCCTGCACCGGATGCGGCAAGGGCCGGCGGTGCAGGGCGCGCATTCTAAGCCATCGGTCTTGGCGGGGCTTGAATACGGGCGGGTACGGGGCCGCAACGCCGCGCTGGCGCCTGCCGCGGCGGCATCGGAGCTGAATCGCCACCCGCTGCATCCGCGGCGCGTGCGCGCCCGTATGCACCTGTCGTGGGGTCGAATGCCGGGCAAGCGGGGCGCTTGCGGTTCGATCCAGGGGGAACACGATGAACCGATTCCGAGCCGTCGCCGGGGCCTTTGCCCTGTGCGGCATGGTCGCTTGCGCCACCGCGCCCGCGCCCGATCAACCGCCGCCGATGGCGGACGATATCGCGCCTGCACCCGTCGAGATGGCACACGAGCACGCGCCTGAGCCCGTCCCGATGCCAGTGCCGGCATCCGAGCCGGCGATGCCCGAACCCGCGCCGCCGGCACCACTCGTGATGGCGCCAGCACCGGTGGCCGCGAAACCCGTGCCGCCGCGGAAGCCGGTACTGCCGAAGCCGGAGACCAAGCCCGTGCCTGCCGCCGAGCCCGCCAAGCCGGTGGCCAGCGGCAGCACCGTGACCGGCCGCCTGGAACTGGTCGCGGGCGGTGCCGGCGCGGTCCTGCCGGGCGAGCTGGCCGATGGCCTGGTGTACTTCCTGCCGAAGGCCGGGGCTCCCAAGCCGAAGCCCGGCAATTTCAGCATCGATACCCGCAGCAAGGGCTTCTCGCCCGCGCTGTTGGTGGTGCCGCAAGGCAGCACGGTGCGCTTCCCCAATCGCGACACGATCCTGCACAACGTGTTCTCGCGCACACCGGGCAGCAGCTTCGACTTCGGCCATTACGGCCCGGGCGAGAGCAAGCAATACGTGTTCAACAAGCCGGGCCTGGTGATCGTCAACTGCAACGTCCACCACAACATGCGTGCCGACGTGGTGGTGCTGGCCACGCCGTATTACACGCGGCCCGATCGCAATGGGCGCTACACCCTGGCTGGCCTGCCTGCGGGCCCGGGCACGCTGGTGTTCTGGCATCCGCGGGCGCAGGCGCAATCGGTGGCGGTTGCCTTGCCGGCCAGCGCACCGGTGGTTCGCAAGCTCACCGCCACCCGCCCTGCGCGGCAGGAGCACTGAGCCATGGCCGCACTCCACGGGACGCGCCTGCGCATCCTCCTGGCGCTGGTGATCGTGCTGCCGGCGCTCCTCGCCCTGCTGGCCCTGCAGTTCGCCCGCGACGCGGCGCGCGAGGCGTCGCGCACGCTGTCCACCCTGGCCATGACCCAGCAACTGGTCGAGGAGCAGGCCAACCGCAACCTAACCATCCGTGGCGAGTTGATCGCCGGCAACCAGGCGGTGGTGGCGTACATGACCCAGGCGCTGGGCAGCCTGCTGCCGGGCGAAGCGGTGGACTACTCCTCGATCGTCGACTTGCTGGAGGAGCGCAGGTCGCAACTCGACCTCGACCTGGCCGCGGTGGTCGCCGCCGATGGTCGCGCGCTGGCGGTGACCGATGCCTATGCGGAAGGCCACGACTTCGCCAACGATCCGGTGTTCGTCGAGGCGCGCAAGCGCCAGTCGGTGGGCACCGGGCTGTGGCGCGACGGCGACCGCCTGCTGCACGTGGCGATGCTGCCGCTGGCCCGTTACAACGCCGGCGATGCCTACCTGCTGGTCGCAGAGGAGGTCGACCAGGACTACGTGAAGACCATCGCCGGGATCGCGGCGGCGGATGTCGCCTTGGTCGCAACGTCCGCGTCCGGCCCAGGCGTCCTGGCCTCGACGTTGCCGGCCACCGATGCCGATGCCCTGTCGAAGTCGATCGCGCGGTGGCCGGCAGGCGACGCCTCGTCCACAGGCCAGCTGCACCTGGCGGCGGGGTCGTCGCAGGCGCGCCTCACCGCATTGTTCGGCAACCAGGAGGTGCGCGTGGTACAGATCGCGCGGCGCATGCCGCTGTCCGCCACCCTGGCGGCGCACGTCCCCATCGTCCTGCTCGCAATGCTGTCGCTGGTCGCGCTGCTGGGCGCCATCGCCTGGTACGGCCGCCGCGTGGCGAGCCCGCTGCTGGCGCTGGAACGCCTGCTGGAGCGTGCCGCGAGCACCTCCGATCGCAACCTGCACATGGACCCGGCCGGCAGCGCCGAGGTCAGCCGCGTGGCCACGGCCTTCAACCAACTCATGGCCAAGGGCCAGCAGGCGGATCGCCATGGCTGACCTGCCGTTCGCCATCCCTTCCGTTCGCCTGGAGAGTCCGATGACACCTGCCTGCAATGCCGTGCGACCGCACCGGCGACGCGCCGCTCCATTCGCTTGCGCCACGTTGTTGCTGCTCGGCAGCGGGATGGCGCAGGCGCAGGATGCCGCGGCGCTGGATGCGCCCGCCGAGGAACCTTCGTTGCAGGATCCGCCACCGGCCAACAGCGGCAAGCTGCTGTTGACCGGCGGCGTGACCCAGGTCGAGGGCGCGGCCGGTGGCGGCCTTGCGCCATGGGCGGTGATCGGAGGCCAGGGCACCCGCGACCAGGTCGGCGCCACTGCGTACTACACGCGGGTCGACGTCGGCGATTACGCGCTGGACAGTTACGGCGCGCTGGTCGGCCTCCACGACCGGGTCGAACTCAGCGTGGCGCGCCAGGCGTTCGACACGCGCGCGGTGGGCGCCGCGCTGGGCCTGGGGCAGGGCTACGTGATCCGCCAGGACATCATCGGCGTCAAGGTGAAGCTGGCGGGCGATGCGGTGCTGGAACAGGACCGCTGGATGCCGCAACTGGCGATCGGCCTGCAGCGCAAGCGCAACAACCGCGGCGCGTTGTTGTCGGCGATCGGCGCCAGGGACGACAGCGGCACCGATGTCTATCTCAGCGCGACCAAGCTCTACCTCGACCACAGCCTGCTGCTGAACACCACGCTGCGTTTCACCAAGGCCAACCAGTTCGGCATCCTCGGTTTCGGTGGCGATCGCAACGACGGCTACAAGCCGCAGTTCGAAGGCTCCGCTGCGTTCCTGCTCAACCGCCACGTGGCGGTCGGCGCGGAGTTCCGCAGCAAGCCGGACAACCTCGGCATCGCCAGCGAAGACAACGCCTGGGACGCCTTCGTGGCGTGGGCGCCGAACAAGCACGTCTCGCTGACCGTGGCCTACGTGGACCTCGGCAACATCGTCATCCGCGACCACCAGCGCGGCTGGTACGCCTCGCTGCAAGTCGGCTTCTGAACATGGAGAACCTCATGCGCATCCGATCCATCCAGCTCGTGATTGCAGGCCTGCTGGGCACCGTCCAGCTCGCCGCAACGGCCTTCGCCCAGTCGACGGCTGGAGCACCGCAAGCCGCGACCAGTCGCGCACCGAATCCCGCACCCGTCCACCCCGAGCTGGCCGGTGTGTTCGAGCAGTTCGGTGGCCTTGCCGGACTGACCGCGCTCAACGAAGAGTTCATGGCGCTGATGCTGGCCGATCCGCGGCTGGAACCGTATTTCCGCGATGTCGACCGGGCGCGCGTGACCCGCCAGCTGACCGAGCAGTTCTGCGCGGTGCTCGGTGGCGGCTGCACCTACAGCGGACGCGACATGGTGGAGGCGCACGCAGCGTTCAAGATCGAGCGCGCGCATTTCAACGCGCTGGTGGAAGTGCTGCAGGTGGCGATGGACAAGCGCGGCATCCCGTTCCGTGCGCAGAACAAATTGCTGGCCGTGCTCGCACCGATGCATCGCGAAGTGGTCAACGACTGACGGGTCGCATCCCGGCGAACGACGCGCCGTGTCGCCATCACGGCGTGGCCGGTTGCACCCGGTTGCGCCCGGCGGCCTTGGCGCGGTACAGCGCGCCATCGGCCAGGGTCAGCAGGAGGTCGGCGCAAGCCGGCCCGTTCGGTACCCGCGAGACCGCGCCGATGCTGGCGGTCACCCTGGGACCGTTCGCCTGGCAGTCCAGCGGCGGGATGGCCTGCACGGCGGCGCGCAGGTCCTCGGCGACGGCCGTTGCCGCGGCCAGGTCCAGCCCGGGCAGCACCACGCAGAACTCCTCGCCGCCGTAGCGGGCGGCGATGGCGCCACCGGGGAGCGTGGCCAGCATGACCCGCGCGACGGACTGCAGGCAGAGGTCGCCTGCGGTGTGGCCGTGGCTGTCGTTGATCGCCTTGAAGTGGTCCAGGTCCATCAGCAACAGGCCCAGCGGTCGTTGCTGTTCGTGGCCATGCCGGCAATGCAGTTCCAGCGCTTCGAACAGCCGGCGGCGGTTGCCCAGCCCGGTCAGCGGATCGGTGTAGGACAGCCGGCGCAGTTCGTCGTTGGCGCGACGCAGTTCGGTGTCGCTGGCCTGCAACTGGTTGGTGCGGTCGCGCACCATGTCGCGCAACTGCAGTTCGCGCAGTCGCAACTGGCGTTCGCGCAGCTTGAGCACGCCCCAGAACAACGCGAGCGCCCCCAGGACCTGCAGCGCGCGCGCCAGTGGCGTCTGCCACCACACCTGCGGCACGTCGACCACCAGTTCCAGCGGCTCGGCCGGCACGCCGGCGAAATCGCGCGCCTCGATGCGCACGCGCTGGCGGCCTGCGGGCAGGCGGGCGAAGGCGTGGCTGTCCAGCGGCTCCCACGTGCCGATCCCGCCTTCCCGGCCGAGCAGGCTGACCCGATAGCGCGAACCCGCTTCCTTCTCCCCGGTGAGCAGGTCGTAGTGCAATTCCAGCGCGCTGTCGGCGCGCGGCAGGGCGAGGACGCCGTCCACCACGCGGACCTGCCTGCCATCCACGCGCAGGCCGGTCAGCTCCAGGGGCGACGGCCGCCGCGGCGTCGCCTCGGGCGGGGTGTACACCGCCGCGCCGCCGACGGTCCCGATCCACACCCGACCGCGTTCGTCGACCTGCAGGGCCTTGCCATTGCACTCGTCGTGCGGCACGCCGTCTTCGCGGTGGTAGGCGGTGGCGAGGTAGCGCTCACCGGCGGGCCGCCAGCTGAACACCCCGTAGTCCGTGCACACCATGATGTCGCCGCGGCCATCGCGCACCGCGCCGTAGGCCTTGGCGATCGGCAAGGCCGGCAACGCGGGGTCGGTGACGAGGCGCGGCTTGTCCGGATTGCCCACGTCGACGCGCACCAGCCCATTGCTGCTGCTGCCCATCCACAGCACCGGCCTGCCGTCGGCATCGGGGATCAGGCGGAGGTCGTAGAAGCGGTCGGCCGGCAGGCCGATGTCCTTGCCGAAGAACCGCCACTCGCCCCCGCGGCGGCGCACCAGGCCCTTGCCGGCACTGCTGAACCACAGGGTGTCGCCCACGCGTACCGCCGCATACACCCAGCCCGGCATGTCGCGCCCGGGCGGGAACCATGTCCACTGCCGGCCGTCCCAATGCGCCATGCCCTGTTCGCGGGTGCCGACCCAGACGTCGTCCCGGTCGGCCAGCAGCAGGCTGGCGGCATCGCCCGGCAGCTTTTTCCAGGGCGTGGGCAATTCGACGAAGCGCTCGCCCTGCAGGCGTGCGACATGCCCGCCCCAGGTGCCGATCCACAGGCTGCCCTCGCGGCTGCCGTCGGGCACCCTTCGGATGCTGCGGGCGCTGTCGCTGGGCATGCCATCGGCGCGGCCATAGCGCCGCCAATGTCCGTCCTCGAAGCGGGCCAGCCCTTCGCCGTCGCTGGCCAGCCAGACCCGTTCGCCGCCATCCGTGGCCGGTTCCACCCAGACATCCCAGATGCCGTTGCCGCTGCTGCCCAACCGGCTGACCAGCCGCCACGGACCGGCCAGCGGGGTGCGCACCGCGCCGGTGTCCGAGCCAGCCCACATGACCGGAACGCCCTGGCTGGTGCGCGTCAGGGCCAGCGTGCGCACGCGTTCGCGCAGTTGCGGGATGCGCGGATCGGCACCGATCCACTCGCGGCCGTCGCGCAGGATCGCCAGCCCGCTGCGGGTCCCGGCCCACACGTCCAGGCCTGCGCCCGGCACCTCGACCAGGGCGAGGTCGGACACGAAATCGCTGGGCAGCGTGCTGTTGCCGGCATGCCAGCGCGTCCATCCGCCGTCGGCCAGGCGCGCCACGCCGCCGCCCTGGAGGGCCAGCCACAACGCATCCGGCTTGCCCGCGCGCGGTTGCAGTTGCAGGGTGCGGATCTCGTCGGTGCGCGGACCGCTGCCATCGATCGCCACGCGCTCGCACGCGGCCTTGCCGATGCAGCGATACAGCCCGCCACCGAAGCTGGCGACCCACAGGGTCTCGGCGATGCCGTCGCTCGCCGGTTGCAGGGCAATGTCGAAGACCTCGCGCCCGGCCAGCGGCGCGGGCAACGCGCGCGGCTCCCAGCGCGCGCCGTTCCATTCCGCGACGCCGTTGCCGGTGGCGAACACCCGCACCGCACCCGGTTTCCCGAATGCCCGCAGGCGCTGGGTGCGATTGCTGCCGAACGGCGAGCCCAGCGACTGCCACTGGCCGTCATGGAGGCGATACACGCCGGCCGCATCGACCGATGCCAGCAGGTCGCCGTCGGCGGTGCCGGCCAGTCCCAGGATCGGTTTGCCGAGGACGCCGCCCGGGCCGGGCTCGGCGACCACGCGGGCGCCGTTGAGGCGGGCAAGGCCGCGCATCGTCCCAAGCCAGACATGGCCATTCGGCAATGCGGCGATCGCGTTGACGGTCGGGTCGGGCAGGCCTTCGCCGGTGTCGTACGCGTCGGAGGGCAACCAGCCCAATCCATGCAGGTTCGCCCCCGCCGTCGGCGCCGGCACCCCCGCCGACGCAGGCGCCAGGCAGGTGAGCAGGAACGCGACGGACAGGGTGCGGCGCATGAGCCTCCGGATTCTCCAAGAATCAGGAAGCAAACTCCATGCCATCGCGTGGATCCGGCGACAGGCGGGCAATCCAGCGGGTCGAGGGCTTGGCCGTGTCCCGCCCCGGATCGCGTGGACGCAAGGACGGGCACGCGCGCCCGATGCCCGCTTCCGGAGACGACGATGCAGATCCCGTTCAAGCCCACCGCCCTGGCCATCGCGCTTGCCTGCCTCGTGCCGGCCGGCCTGGCGTTCGCCGCCGAGCCGCAGGCCGCCCCCGCCGCCGCGGAGACCACCGTCACCACCCCCGGCGGTCGCGCCACGTTCCTGCTGCCGCAAGGCTGGGCGTCGCGGGTGCAGGGCAATGCGGTGATCGTCACCCCGCCGGAGGCGGACGGCTCGCGCAGCGCGTTCGTGGATACCACCGCCACCGACGTGGACGCCGCCGTCGCCGAGGCCTGGAAGGTGCTGGGCCTCGACCCGAAATTCCTGCTGGCCACCGACGCCGCGCCGCGCGACGGCTGGGACCAGCGCCGCTTCTACGACTACGACATCCCCGCCAACGCCAAGCGCGTGGTCAACGCCAGCGCCTTCCGCAAGGGCAAGGCCTGGACGGTCGTGGTGGCGGACGTGGACCAGGCCATCGCCGAGAAACGCGCGTCCCAGTACGGCAAGATCGCCCAGCGTTTCCAGCCCGCCGGCTATGCGCGCGAGACCTTCGCCGGCCGCGCCGCGCACAAGCTCGATGCCGCGAAGTTGGCGCAGGTCGCCGATTTCATCGAACGGATGCGCCAGCAGTTCGAAGTGCCCGGCGTGGCGATCGGCATCGTCCAGGACGGCAAGGTGGTGATGTCGCGCGGCTTTGGCGTGCGCGAACTCGGCAAGCCGGCACCGGTGGATGGCGACACCCGCTTCATGATCGCCTCCAACACCAAGGCGCTGACCACGCTGATGCTGGCCAAGCTGGTGGATGCCGGCAAACTGGACTGGAATGCCCGCGCGGAAGACGTGTATCCGGCCTTCAAGCTGGGCGACGCCGCGACCACCGACAAGGTGCTGGTCAAGCACCTGATCTGCGCCTGCACCGGCCTCCCGCGGCAGGACATGGAATGGCTGTTCGAGGGCGAGAAGCAGACGCCTGAAACGGTGATGAGCACGCTGGGCACGATGCAACCCACCAGCGGCTTCGGCGAACTGTTCCAGTACTCCAACCCGATGGCCGCGGCCGCCGGCTACATCGGCGGGCAGGTGGCGTATCCGGGCGGGGAACTCGGCGCGAGCTACGACAAGGCGATGCAGGCCCTGGTGTTCGACCCGCTGGGCATGCGCAACACCACCTTCGACTACGCGAAGGCGCAGACCGGCAACTACGCCGCGCCGCACGGCTTCGACATCGACCACAAGGTCGAGGTCATGGACATGGGGCTGAACGACACCATCGTGGCCTCGCGTCCCGCCGGCGCGGCCTGGGGCACGGTCAACGACCTGCTCAGGTACGTGCAGATGGAGATCGACCGCGGCGTGTTGCCGGACGGCACGCGCTACATCGGCGAGGCCGCCCTGCTGCAGCGGCGCGAGCCGCAGATCGCGCTGGGCGTGGACCGCAACTACGCGATGGCGCTGATGGTGGACAAGAGCGACGGCGTCACCGTGGTCGACCACGGCGGCGACATGGGCGGCTTCCACTCCAACATGATGTGGTGGCCGGAGCAGAAGGTCGGCGCGGTGATCCTGACCAATGCCGACGAGGGCGTGTACCTGCGCGGCCCGTTCAAGCGCCGGCTGATGGAGCTGATGTTCGATGGCGAAGCGCAGGCGCAGGCGACCGCCGATGCCAATGCGAAGGCGAACCGCGAGGGCTTCGACGCCTTCCGCAAGCTGCTGCAGATCCCCGGCGATGCGGCCGCGCTGGCCGCGCTGGCCCCGCGCTACCGCAACGACGCGCTGGGCGACATCGTGGTCAGCCGCAGGGATGGCAAGGCGCGCATCGATGTCGGCGCGTTCTCGTCTGAGATCGTCACCCAGCCGCAGCCCGACGGGAGCATGGCGTTCGTCACCATCGACCCGGTGGCGGCCGGCTTCCAGCTGGTCCGCGCCGACAAGGACGGCATGCGCAAGCTGGTCGTCCGCGACGGCCAGCACGAGTACGTGTTCGACGAAGTGAAGTGAGGTTGCGCCAGCTCGCTGCGTCGGCGGCGGGGTGGCTCAGCCGGCCTTCGGGGCCTTGAAGCCCGCGCACGGATCCGGGCGATCCGTCGCCGGGATGCGCCGCGTCTCATCGAATACCGCCGCATCCGACGTCGGCTCCAGGAACCCGACCGCATGCGGCGCCAGGCCGTCGCGGCGCAGCCAGAACGGCACCGCGATGTCCTTGCGCACGTGGCCGTTGCCGGCGATCAGCACCACGCCGGTCGCGGCATGCGTGCGCATGGTGTCCGCCATTACCACGTCACGGGCGATCTGCGCCTTCGCCATCGGCGAGACCATCGCCTCGGGCAGCGCGCCGCAATGGCTGTCGCGCACTTCGGCTTCCTGCGCGGCCAGCAGCGGCGCGGGCAGCGCATCGAGCTGGTAGCGTGCGACGAGGTCCGGCGACAGGGCCGCGGTGAACCCGCCCTTGATCACCTTCGACGCCTCGCTGCGCGACAGGTTGGCCGCGCGAACCGGCAGCCCGTACTGCAGGGCCAAGGTGAGCAGCGGCTTGTAGTACTCCCAGGTCCAGCCGGTCTTCGCGGGCACCACCTTGGCGACCACGCAATCGGCATCCGCGCAGTCGCGCATCGCCGCATCCAGCGCCGCCTGCTGGTCGGTGTCGAACTGTTCCATCGCGATGACCGGCCGCCAGCCCGCGGCCACCTCGTCGGCCAGCCATGCCGCGCGCTTCGCGTGCCCGGCGGCGCTGTCATGGACTTCGCCCAGCAACAGCACCCGCGGCGCGGAGGCGGGGGGCGTGTGCATGCAGGCGCTGAGCAGGCAGGCCAGGAGGGCGCAGGACAAGGGGCGGATCGGCATGGGCGTTGGCATACGGTGGCGTCGGGTCGATGCTAACCCACGCGTTACAATCGAAACCATTTTTCGATCCCGCCGGACCGTCGCATGAGCCGCACCGCCGAAACCCTCTCGCAGCCGCAATCCGAGTCCACCCCGCTGCGCTTCGTCACCGCCGCCAGCCTGTTCGACGGCCACGACGCCGCGATCAACATCATGCGCCGGCTGATCCAGGCGCAGGGCGCGGAAGTGGTGCACCTGGGCCACAACCGCTCGGTCGAGGACGTGGTCCGCGCCGCGTTGCAGGAAGACGCCGACGGCATCGCGCTGTCCAGTTACCAGGGCGGCCACGTCGAGTACCTGAAGTACATGGTCGACATGCTGCGCGAGCGCGACGCCGGCCACGTCAAGGTCTTCGCCGGCGGCGGCGGCACCATCACCCCCGAGGAAATCCGCGAGCTCGAAGCCTACGGCGTCGAGCGCATCTACCACCCCAACGACGGCATGAAGATGGGGCTGGTGGAGATGATCGAGGACGTGGTGACGCGTGCCGGCGAAGGGAGGGAAAACCGGGGAAACCGGGGTCAGAGTCGACTTTCCTCGAAGTCCGACAAGGCGCGTCAACACCTCGAAGGGAACGTCGACTCTGACCCCGGTTTTCCTTCGCTCTCCGACGAGATCGCCATCGGCCGCGTGCTCTCGGCGATCGAGGACGGCGATTACGCCGAGGCCGAACTCTCGCGCCTGCGCAAGGAATGGCAACTGGCCGGCGGCAAGACCCCGGTCATCGGCATCACCGGCACCGGCGGCGCCGGCAAGTCCTCGGTGACCGACGAACTGCTCAACCGCTTCCTCGCCAGCTTCCCGAAGATGCACATCGCGGTGATCAGCGTGGATCCCACCCGCCGCCGCACCGGTGGCGCGCTGCTCGGCGACCGCATCCGCATGAACTCGCTGCGCAGCCATCGCGTGTACATGCGCTCGATGGCCACGCGCCGGCAGAACGTCGCGACCAATGCGGTGTTGAAGGACTGCATCGGCTTCCTCAAGTCGCTGGGCTATGACCTGGTCATCGTGGAGACCGCCGGCATCGGCCAGAGCGACTCGGAGATCGTCGACCTGGTCGATTTCCCGATGTACGTGATGACCAGCGACTACGGCGCGGCGAGCCAGTTGGAGAAGATCGACATGATCGACTTCGCCGAGCTCATCGTGCTCAACAAGTACGACAAGCGCGGCGCCGAAGACGCGTTGCGCGACATCCGCAAGCAGTGGAAGCGCAACCGCGTCGCGTTCCAGA
Source organism: Thermomonas sp. (assembly GCA_035408605.1). Lineage (GTDB taxonomy): Bacteria > Pseudomonadota > Gammaproteobacteria > Xanthomonadales > Xanthomonadaceae > Thermomonas. The sequence continues at coordinate 12,754 of DAOOCX010000066.1, forward strand.
CCGCAGACGCCGACGTGCCGGTGTATCCCACCATCGCCAGCCAGTTCAACGACCCCGGCATCAGCTGGATGTTCGTGAATCTATGCCGGTTGCTCCGGGAAAAGTGGGGTCAGAGTCGACTTTCCAATATCGGCAATTCGGGTGGTGAGGCAGGGGCGGGGAAAGTCGACTCTGACCCCACTTTTCTTCGCCCCAACCTCGACACCAGCCTCAAGGAACCGCGCGCCACCGTGCTGATCCCCGGCGCGCGCGTGCGCTACCTGGCCGAGATCGCCGAGCAGGGCCGCGCCATCAACCGCCGCATCGAAACCCAGGCGGAGATCGCCGACCGCGCGCAATCGCTGTGGCAGGCGTTGCAGGAAATCGGCGATGCCGCGCTGCCGAAGCAACTGGACCTGTATCCCGACGACGCGCTGACCAGCGAAGGCGACCGCAGCCTGCTCACCCTCCGCCAGCGCTACAACGACGCCG
>DAOOCX010000067.1:0-13063 GCA_035408605.1 Thermomonas sp.
GTGGCCAGGAACACGCCTTCGCCGCCGAAGAACATGCTCTTCAGGCCGGCCACGCGCTGCACGTCCATGTTGACCGTGGCGTGATAACCGACCACGCAGCCGGTATCGACATCGATGCGTTCGCCGGCGGCGAGTTCGCGTTCGACCACGCAGCCGCCGGCATGGATGAACACCCAGCCATCGCCCTCGAGCTTCTGCATGATGAAGCCCTCGCCGCCGAACAGGCCGGTGAGGATCTTCTTCTGCAGGTGCACGCCGACCTGCACGCCGCGCGCGCCGGCCAGGAAGCTGTCCTTCTGGCAGATGACCTTGCCGCCATGCTCGTCCAGCTTCATCGCCATCACCGTGCCCGGATATGGCGCGGCGAACGCGACCTTGGCCTTGCCGCTGCCACTGTGCGTGTACATGGTGGTGAAGAGGCTCTCGCCGGTGATCACGCGCTTGCCGGCGGACAGCAGCTTGTCCATGAAGCCGCCGGACTGGCCGCTGGCGGAACCGTCGCCGAACACGGTGTCCATCTGCACCGCGCTGTCCTTGAACATCAGCGAGCCCGCTTCGGCGATGGCGGATTCGCCCGGATCCAGTTCGATCTCGACGAACTGCATTTCCTGTCCGTGGATGCGGAAGTCGATCTCGTCGGCGCGGCCCTTCCCGCCATTGCGCGGCGGCGGCGGCGGCGCAGGCGCGGCATCGCCCGGCACGCCATCGACCAGTTCGGCGATGTTGCGCACCGGCAGCCAGTCGCCCATGCCGTCCTTCCAGGCCAGCAGCGACGGGTTGCGCGCGGCCGCGGCGCGCGCGGCATCGGTGTCCATCGGGCCAAGGCGCTGGTTGCTGGTGGTGTCGTGCAGGTGCCACTGGCTCATCGCGAACTCCGTTGCGGGGGGAATGGCGCGGAGTCTAAGCCGCGCGCGATGACGGGCAAGGTGCCGGAAGTCGCGCTTGATCCGCGCTTTAATGACCACATTGCTTCGCAGGATCGATGCCGCGCCGATGCGCCTTGCCCACGCCCTGCTGGTCACCGCACTGATTTCCCTCGCCGGCTGTGCAACGCATGCGCCGCGCAAGGTCTCGTCGCCACCTTCGATGCTGGTTGGCGACTTCATCGACGACTACGGCATCGGCCACCGCATCGATGCCGGCGAATGGCTGCAACGACCGGACACGCGCTACCGCGTGGTCGCCTGGCATCCCGACGCGCAATACCTGATCGCCCGCAACGATGCCGGCAATCGCAGCGATGCCGGCACGTGGACGCGCATCGACTGGCTCACCTTGCCCGGCATGCCGCCCTGGGAATGGGCGTTCTGCCTGAGCGCATGGGACGCCGCGACGCAAGCCGATGCCGAGCGCGCCGACATCGCACGACGCGATACGCCAAAGACGGGTTGCAACGGCTATCCGTTCTCGCGGATGCGTCGCGTGGTGGAGCAAGAGGAAAGGCAGGGAAGAGAGGAAACGGGGTCAGAGTGAATTTCCCGCCGAGCAATTCAGATCGCTCGGAAGAACTGATCAGGAAACTTCACTCTGACCCCATTTCCTTTTAATCGGCGGCCTCCGGCGGCCCCATGTTGCCCTTGCTGTACCTGCCGGAACGGTCGAAGCAGCAGGCGCGGCGATTGCCACTGGCCAGCTTGTCGATGGCCACGTCGATCCGTTTCACCCGGGTTTCCGCCTTCTTGCCGGAGGTGATCCAGTGGATCCAGTCGCGCCGCGCGATGGTGGTGACGTCCTTCCAGGTCGCCATCGCGGCGGCGTTCGCGGCCAGCGCTTCACCCAGGTCGGCGGGCACCTTCGGTTCCGGCTCCTTCGCCATCGGCGCGATCTCGAGCGGCACCTCCCCGCCCGCCGCGATGCCGGCGGCTTCGTGCAACTTCTTCTCGACCTTCAACCAGTGACTGCCCTCGCCATCCGGCGCCAGCGTGGCCTGGAACGGCTGCCCGGCCAGCGTGCCTTCCACGCTCACCATGCTGCGGGTCGGCAGCTTCGCGCTGGCGGCCGCCGGCAGGACCAGGAACCGCCACGTCGCGCCCTTGGGATGCGCGGGCCGACGCAGCGTGGCCTTGAAGCGGATCGTCGCAGGCGCGGTCATGCGCAGACGATAGCGGACGCGGGCTCAGGAGGAAGCGCGCGCCGCCACCGCATCCGCGTGCAGCGCTTCGTTGAATTCGTCGACGATGATCGCCCAGTCGGCATCCTCCACCCACTCCTCGCGCAGGAACTGCCGCTGGCCATCGCTCCAGAAGGCCGCTTCGGAGACGCGCACGTCCTCCGGCAACTGATGCGTGCGGATGAACTCGGCGATCTCGTGCTTCTCCGCCGGCAGGCCCAGCTGCAGGAACAGGTTGGTCATGCTGCTCTCGGTGGTATCCACGCGCGTTTCCCGGTGATGAGGTGATGCCGGAGTGTCGACCACGCGATGTCAACGCGGCATCGCGACGCGCGCAAGGCCCCTGCTGCGGGCTCAGTCGGTACGCTGGAACACCGTCTCGCGCCCGCCCTGGTGCAGGGTCACCGATGCCGGGCGTCCCGTTTCCGGCGCGAACACCAGTTCCGCATCGACGACCTTCAGGAAGAACCGCGACGCCGACTCCGGGAAGATCTCGAACGCCGGCTGCCCGGTCAGCTGCACCTTGGCCACGGCACCTTCCACGGTCACCGCCAGCGTCGCCCCCGGCACCGCGTACGTACCGGCGATCCGTGCCAGCACCGCAGGCGGCAGCGCGACGGCGGTGCGCAGGCCCGGCAGCGGTTCGTCGGTCCGTGGCGCCAGTTGCCCGGGGCCTTCATCCTCCGGGAAGAAGCGCATCGCCCTGATCCCGCCCTCCGCGCCGCGCTCGAAGGTGATGCGCGACAGGCTTTCCTTGAACAGGAAGGTATCCGTGGCGACCGGGATCAGCGCGAACGCCGATCCACCGCTGCGCTGCGAGGTCAGCTTGCCGTCGACCACCCGCACGACCCGCGCCACGTCCTTGTCGACCCGATACACGCCTTCGTACCGCTTCAGCGTGGCGGCATCGAGCGCGATCGCCTTCTTCTCCGGATACGGGTTGCCGATCGCCTGCGCCGCAAGCAGGTTGGCGATCGTGCTGGGGGCCTTCACCCCCGGGGGCACCCCATCCGCGTTGTAGAGCACCGCCACGCTGGTATCGCTGCCGGGCAGGTACAGGAGATAGGCGCTGAAGCCGTGGATGCCACCGCCGTGCTGCAGCTGCGGCACCCCGCGCAGGGTGCCGGTGCTGATGCCGAAACCGTAGTTGTTCTCCACCGCCTTGCCGACCGGCGTGATCATCGCGCGGTAACTGGCGTCCTGCAGCACCTTGCCCTCGTGCAGCGCGCGGTTCCACGTGAGCAGGTCGTCGACGGTCGACACCAGCGCACCGGCCGCATGCGGCTGGGTCATGCTGAGGTAGCCGGCGCGCGCCCAGTGATCCTCGTTGAAGGTGTAACCGTCCACGTGGCCCGGGATCACCCGCTCCTGCTGGTTGCCGTAGCGGGTGTGGCGCATGCCCAGCGGCTTGAAGAAGGTTTCGTCCAGGTAGACGTGCCACGGCTTGCCGCTGGCCGCTTCGATCACTGCACCCAGCAGCACGTAGCCGGAATTGTTGTAGTGCCAGCCCTCGCCGGGGGCGAAGTCGGGCTTCTCGGCCTTGAAGGTGTCGATGAGTTCCGCCGTGGTGACGTCGCGCATGATCGGGGTGCCGGTCATGACGCCCGGGACATCGGTATAGCTGCGCAAGCCCGAGGTGTGGTTGAGCAGCATGCGCACTGTCACCCGCTCGCCGCCCGGATAGCCGGGCACGAATTTCGTCAGCGGATCGTCAAGCGACAGCTTGCCGGCCTCGACCAGTTTCAGCGCCGCAGCCGCCGCGAACTGCTTGGTGACCGACCCGATCCGGAACACGTGGTCGGCGGACAGCGGCACGCCCAGCTCGAGGTTGGCGCTGCCGCAGGCGCCGCGGTAGAGCACCTCGTCGCCGCGTGCCAGCAAGACCGCCATTCCCGGCGCGGCCTTGTCGCAGTTGGCGTCCAGCGTGCGCGCGGCGAACGCCGCCACGTCGGTCCTGGAGGGCTCGGCGGCAGGCGCCTGCGCGGTGGCGAAGAGCACAGCGATCAGCAGGGTCGGGCGACGCATGGTGGGTTCCGATGGGATGTCGTGGGATGTCGCGGCGTGGCGCGCCTGCTTTAGCTGATCGGTTCGTCCAGCATCAGCTGGCGCACGAAGCGCACCGGTGGCGCGCCATAGGACAGCACCTTGTCGTGGTAGGCCTTGGCGCTGAAGCCCGCGTCCTGCTTCGCCTCCACCGCCTTGCGCATGTCGAAGTGCTCCTGCGCACCGACGAAGTACGTGGCCAGCTGCGTCGAGGTCAGCTGCGCGCGCTTCCACTTGCCGTCTGCTTCGCGTTCCTGCTGGAAGGTCTTGTTGACCATCAGGTCCATCGCCTGTTCCTTGCTCCAGTTGTCGACGTGCACGCCCTGGTCGAGGATCGAATTGGCCACCGCGCGCAGGTAGAACTTCAGCTGCACCAGGCGGAACAGCGGATCGTTGTCGAGGTAGCCGGCATCGGCCATGGCGTCCTCGGTGTACACCGCCCAGCCTTCCGCGAACGGGCCCGAGCGCAGCACCGCGCGCAGGGTGGAGGGATGCTTGGCCGAATGCACGCCTTCCAGGTAATGGCCGGGCATCGCTTCGTGGATCGACAGCAGGTGCAGCATGCGGTTGTTGTATTCGCGCAGGAACGAATCGACCTGCGCGCTGCTCCAGTCGTCCGGGATCGGCGAGATCGCGTAGTAGGTGTCCAGGCCCTTGTCGAGCGGACCCGGCGAGTCGCAGTACGCCACCGCCACGCCGCGCTGGAATTCCGGCATCAAGATGATCTTCACTGGATCGTCCGGCACCGTGACCAGGTCCTTGGCGCGCACGAAGGCAGTGGCATCCTTGGTGGTCTGGGTGGCGTATTCGACCACCTTGTCGCGCGCGGGGCGCTCGGCATACGCGAGCTCCAGCGCGGCTTCGATCGCCTTCTGCTTCTGTCCTTCGCTGGGCGCATCCGGCAGCTCGGGCGCATTCGGCTTGTCCTTCAGCACCGTGCGCGCGACCGCGTACATCTCACCGCGCACGCGCTCGATCTCCGCATCCGCGCGCTGGCGGATGTCGGCGCGGGTCAGTTCCGAATTCAGCGAGAACTGCAGCTTCTCGTCGTAGAGCTTCTGGCCGATGCGGAAGTCGCCCTTCGCATTCGGCACCAGGGTCTTGTCCAGCCATTCCTGGTGTTCGGCGACGGCCTTGCGCAGGCCCGCCACCGCGGCATCGAGCCGAGCGCGGTCTTCGCCCTGCAGCTTGTCGGCGTTGGGGGTGATGAAGGTATCGACCAGGCTGAGCAGGCCGGCATGCTGCTTCGCCACTGTTTCCGCATGGATCCTGGGCACCCGCGCCGGGACGATTTCCGCGCGCATCTGCGCGAACAGGGCCGGCAGTTTTTCCATCCGCGCCGTCGCCGACTTCAGGCGCTCCGGCAGCGGCGCGAACTCGCGCGCCATCAGGTTGTAGATCGCGCTGCCGGCCAGGCCGCTGTAGCCCTGCGGATCCCAGGCCCACGCCTGCAGGGTTTCGGTGGACCAGATGTCGCCGCGCAGCTGGTTGCGCAGGATCGCGGCATCCACCTGGTTCTCGCGCGAGAGCGTCTTCGCATCGATCGCATCCAGTTCCGCCAGCAGCTTCTTGCTGAAATCGAGTGCACGCTGGCGGCCGGCCGCACTGACATCGTCGAGCTCGGCATCGAAGCGGTGGTCGCCGATCTGGGTGGCCGCCACCGGGTTCAGCGGCAGCCAGCCTTCCAGCCAGCGCTTGGAGAGTTCGGCGAACCGTGCATCCGCCTGCGAGGCCGCAGCCGTTGCGGTCGCCGATGATGTCGCGGGCGCGGTCGGCGCCTCGGCCTTGCAGCCAGCGACGAGCGCCGTCAGCAGGGCGGCGGTGAGCAGGGAATGGCGCATGCGGGCGAGTCTCCGGGGATGGAAGTGGCCAAGCTTAGGGGATTCGCGGCGGCGGGCCCGATACAGCGCTTGCGGGCGACGCGCCACCGCCGCGCGGCGGTCGATCGCGATCGCGGCTATTGCCGATAGGCGTCGCAGGCCGAGGCATCCAGCCGCACGATCATCGCCAGCGCCAGCCGATAGCCCAAGTACACGCTTACCGGATTCACCTTGGCCGCCTGGTCATGCTTGCTGTGCAGGATCGAGGACCAGTCCTTGTTCAAGCCGTGGATCGTCACCGCCGGGATCTTCTTCGCCACGAATGCGCTGGAATCCGAATTCGCGTTGCGGATGCTGGCGTGCGCGAACGGGATCTCCAGTTCCTTCGCCAGCTCGCCGGCGAAACGGGCCAGCTTCTTGCTGGACATGTTGTCGGCGACCTGCGGCGGGCCCAGGCCCAGGCTGTCGATGTTGATCATCGCGCAGGTACCCGCGGCCTCCGTGGTGTCGAGGTCGCGCGTCATCGCCTTCGAGCCGACCAGGCCCTTCTCTTCGCGCCCGAAGGCGACGAACACCAGCGTCTTCTTGAGCGGGATGTCGCGCAGCGTCCGGTAGAGGTGGGTCAGCGCGACCTGGCCGGTCCAGTTGTCGATCGCCCCGCAGCCTTCCGCGGTCTTGTCGTAGTGCGCGCCGATCACGATGGTCTCGGGCGACGCGCCTTTCCTGGTGACGACCAGGTTCTCGACGTTGTCGTGCTGGTCCATGGTGATGTCGGGCGCGGTCGCGCCGGCGCGTTCGTACAACGCCCTGACCGCGGCCAGGCGATCCTTGTCGTCGCAGGGCACGGCCGCGAGGTCCTTCGCCATGTCCTCGGGCGTGGACACACCGGAAGGCGCGTCCTGCGCCACCACCGGCGGGGAGGACTGGAAGAGCAGCAGGGCGAGGAACGCGGAAGCGGGCAAGCGCGGGCGATGCAGCATGGGGATCCGGGCGGTGGCGAGGTCCGAGGATTGTGACCCGGACGACCGCGCATGCGCGCTAGTCGCGACGCCGCAACCGCTTGCCCATCCGCGTGGGGAGGCGACGCTCCTCGAACAGCACGCGGATCTCGCGCAGGCTCAGGTAGCGACCGTTTGCGCCGTCCTTGCCCATGACATCGAGCAGCACCGGCCATTCGCCATTCATGATCTGTCGGTCGATGACCCGGCGCGCGCCTTCGGCGCGTGCGTAGTTCGCATCCATCATCCGTTCGATGTCGGCTGCGTCGAGCCCGAGTTCGCGGCCGCCGCCCGCGGTGGTCTTCTGGCTGGCGAAGTCCTTGAGGCGCTCCAGTTCCGCGGGCTGCACGCGGGCGCGCTTGTCCAGGATCCGCGAACCCGCGCCGTGCTTGTCGAACGGGCCATCGCGCAGCTGGTTGAGCTTGACCCCGTTGAGGCCGTTGTCGAGCAGTATGGCCGGGCCAAGCCCGTTCGCGAGCAAGGCGATCAGCCGGATCGCGATCCCCGGCAAGCGCGGGCTGCCTTCGCCCGTCGCGGCGACGCGTTCGATCACGTCGGTGGCATCGCCGATGGTCGCCACCCGATCGTCCAGCAAGCCCTGCGCCACCAGCATGCGCAGGAACGGGCAGGGATTGTTGGGTGAGACCTTGTGCTGCGGTGCGTCGGCCATGGCGGTCACTCGGGGGGCGGACGGGGAGCGTACGTGCGGTGGCGTGATGGCGGCGCGGGTCAACGCGCCATGTAGAACTCCAGCGGGATCAGTTCCACCGCCCAGCCGCCTTCCTCGCCGATCTGCGCGGCCGGATGCATCGACGCGATGCGCAGCGCTTCGTCCTGGCTATCGGCCTCGATGATGAAGAGCCCGCCCACGACTTCCTTCGCCTCGGTGTACGGCCCATCGACGACGCGGGTCCTGCCGCCGCCCGGCAGCAAGGTGCGCCAGTGTTCGAGATCGCCCAGCGAAGCCGACACCAGCACCTTGCCGGTCGCGCGCATCGCCTCGTCCAGCGCCGGGCATTGGCTGACGATGGCCTTCACGTCGTCCGGCGGAAGCGCGGCGAACCTGTCGGGGGTGAAGTAGGCGAGGCCGAGGTAGTGCATGGGGTGTCTCCGGATGGAATGCCTGGACGACGATGCCGCAGGGGCGGAATCGACACGGCCCATTGTCCTGCGCTCGGCGCCCGCGCGTGCCGCACTTGCACCGCCGGGAATCCGTATATATGATGGCCGTCATATGAAACGCACCGCCACGTCCTCCAAGCAAGCCACCCACGACCGCATCGTCGATGCCGCCGCCCGCGCGATCCGGCGCAGCGGCTACAACGGCACCGGCGTGGCCGACATCATGAAAGAGGCCGGCCTGACCCATGGCGGCTTCTACGCCCACTTCGCGTCCCGCGACGCGATGCTGGCCGAGGCCGCCGACCGGGCGGCGGGCGAGAGCGTGGCGATGATGGAACGCATCGCCGCCAGCCTGCCGCCGGACCAGGCGCTGCCGGCCATGCTGGAGGCCTACCTGTCGAAGCCGCATCTCCAGCAGGTCGAGACCGGCTGCGCCACGGCGGCGCTGGCCTCCGAGATGCCGCGCCAGACTGCGGAGGTCCGGCGCGCGCATACCCGGCGGATCAAGGAAATGATCGACCTCGTCTCCCGCCAGCTGCCCGACTGGGGGCAACCCGGCGCGCACGAGCGGGCGATGGTCACCATCGCGACCATGGTCGGTACCCTCGCCCTGGCGCGCGCGGTCGACGACGACGCCCTGTCCGATGCGCTGCGCCACGCCGCGCTGAAGCAGCTGACCCCCACCCATTCCTGATCCGGCACCTGGCCGGGTCTTTCCTGTCGCGCACTGATATGACGATCATCATACATCGGAGTCTCCCATGAACACCCAAGGATCCATCGCACTGGTCACCGGCGCCTCGTCCGGCATCGGCGAGGCCACCGCGCTGCGGCTGGCCGCCGCGGGTTACAAGGTCTACGGCAGCAACCGCCGTGGCACGCCATCGGCACATCCCTCGTTCGAGATGCTCGCACTGGACGTAACCGACGACGCCTCGGTCGACGCCGCCGTCGCCGAGGTCATCCGCCGCGAGGGCCGCATCGACCTGCTGGTCAACAACGCCGGCTTCGGCGTCGCGCCCGCCGGGGCCGAGGAGAGTTCGATCGAGCAGGCCAAGGCGATCTTCGAAACCAACTTCTTCGGCCTGGTGCGGATGACCCGCGCGGTGCTGCCGCACATGCGCGGTGCCGGCAGCGGCCGCATCGTCAACATCGGCTCGGTGCTCGGCTTCCTGCCGATGCCGTTCAGTGCGCTGTATTCCGCGACCAAGCATGCGGTCGAAGGCTATTCGGAATCGCTCGACCACGAGCTGCGCACGCGCGGCATCCGCGTCTCGGTGATCGAGCCCGCGTACACGCGGACGAAGTTCGATGCCAACTTCCTGGCGGCCGACGCGATGATCGACGAATACCGCGACACCCGCGCCGCCCTGGGCAAGGTGCTCGAGTCGGTGATGGCCAGCGCCGACGAGCCGGAGGTCGTCGCCGGCGTGGTGCTGCAGGCGGCCACCGACGCCACTCCGCGGCTTCGCTACACCGCGGGCGGACTCGCCAACCGCCTGCGCCTGCTGCGCCGGTTCGCGCCGGCACGCATGGTCGATGCCGGCATCCGCAAGGACCTTCGCCTCGACCGGAGCGTGTCATGAAGGCGCTCACCTTCCAGCGCTACGGCAAGTCGCCCGGCCTGGGCATGACCGAGCGGCCGCGCCCGCTGCCGAAGCCGGACGAACTGCTGGTCGAGGTCCATGCCGCCGGCCTGAATCCGATCGACAACATGCTGATGACCGGCGCGTTCAAGCCGGTGGTGAAACTCGGCCTGCCAGCCACCGTGGGCAGCGACGTGGCCGGCGTGGTGGTCGAAGTCGGCAGCCGGGTCACCCGCTTCAAGCCGGGCGATGCGGTGTTCGCCAGCGTCTTCGACCTGGACCGCGGCACCCTCGCGGACTACGTGGCGGTGCCGGAGGCCGTGGCCGCCCCCAAGCCCGCCAACCTCGACTTCGTGCAGGCGGCTTCGGTGCCGATGGTCGGGCTCACCGCATGGCAGGCGCTGAAGGAACGCATCGGCCTGCGCGCGGGGCAGAAGGTATTCATTCCCGCCGGCTCCGGTGGCATCGGCACCTTCGCGATCCAGTTGGCGAAAGTGCTGGGTGCCAGCGTCGCCACCACCACCAGCACCCGCAACGTGGACTTCGTGCGCGGCCTGGGTGCCGACGAGGTGGTGGATTACAAGCAGCAGCAATTCCAGGACGTGCTGCGCGACTACGACGCGGTGCTCGGCACCGTGAAGGGCGAGGTCATCGAGCAATCCGTCGGCATCCTCAAGCCGGGCGGCCGCATCGCCTCGCTGGTGGGACCGCTGGACGCGGCCTTCGCCCGCACGCGTGGGTTGAACGTGCTGCTGCGGATCGTATTCGGCCTGATGAGCCGCAAGATCCTGCGCCTGGCGGGCAAACGTGGTGTCGCCTACTCCTTCCTGTTCGTGCACCCCGATGGCGGGCAACTCGCGGAGATCGGTGCGTTGCTCGAATCGGGGCGTCTCCGTCCGGTGATCGACAAGGTGTTCCCGTTCGAGCAGGCCACGGACGCGCTGGCCTACCTTGCCCAGGGACGTGCCCGTGGCAAGGTCGTCGTCCGCCTGCGATGAACCGCGCCTCGCAGTCACAACCGCAACCTGGAGCAGTGCCATGAACCTGATCGCCGACGTCCTCCGCGAGCTTGGCAGGACCGACCTCAGCGGGCTGGAACAACTGCGCGCGCTGATCGCCTCCGGCAAGCGCCCCGGCATCTCGGAATCGCTCGACTTCGCGCTGACCGAGGTCGATGTCGGCCGCGCAGTGTTCGAAGGCGTGCCCGGCCACCACGCCTACAACCCCATCGGCATGGTCCACGGCGGTTACGCCGCGACCCTGCTGGATTCCGCCTGCGGCTGCGCAGTGCATTCGCAACTGCAGGCGGGCCAGGGCTACACCACGCTGGAACTCAAGGTCGCCTACCACAAGGCCGCGACCAGCCAGACCGGCCTGCTGCGCGCGGAAGGCCGCGTGCTGACGATGGGACGCCGCGCGGCGTTCGCCGAGGCCAAGCTGACGGATGCGAGCGGCCGGCTGTATGCGTCGGCCACCTCGACGCTGCTGGTCATCGACGGGTGAGTCCCGCATCCCAGGCACGCTGTCGCTGATCGCATAAGAGCGCTTGCGCCGTCGCCGACGGGCTTTCATACTGAACCATATGGTTCAGCATAATTCTGCCCATTTCAGCGCCACCTTCGCCGCGCTGGCCGATGCCACCCGCCGTGGCGTGCTGGAACGGCTCGCGCGCGGCGACGCGTCCATCACCGACCTCGCCGACGGCTTCGACATGACCCTGACCGGCATGAAGAAGCACGTCGGCGTGCTCGAGCAGGCCGGCCTGGTGAGCACGGAGAAGGTCGGCCGCGTGCGCACCTGCCGCATCGGGCCGTGCCGCCTCGAAGAGGAAATGGCCTGGATCGCGCGTTACCGCGAGGTGTGGGATGCGCGCTTCGCCGCGCTGGACGATGTACTCGAAGACCTCAAACGACAGGAGCAGGCCCGTGGTCGCAAACAACGCAAGTGAATCCCGCCGCACGACGGTGGAGAAGACGTCCGATCGCGAAGTCGTCGTCACCCGGACATTCGATGCACCCGCAAGGCTGGTGTTCCAGGCGTGGTCGAACCCCGAGCTGTTCCGCACATGGTGGGTGCCGCGCTCCATGGGCATGACCCTGCGCTCGTGCGAGATGGACGTGCGCACCGGCGGCAGCTATCGCCTGGTCTTCGGCGAGGACGCCGCCAACACGTTCGCCTTCTTCGGCACCTACCTGGAGGTGGTGCCCGAACAACGCATCGTCTGGACCAACGAGGAAGGCGGCGATGCGGGATCGATCACCACGGTGACGATGGAAGAGCGCGACGGCAAGACCCTGCTGGTGATGCGCGAGGTCTATCCCACCCGCGAAGCGCTGGACGAAGCCGGCACCGGCGCGCAGGACGCCACGCACGAGACGTTCGCCCAGCTCGACGCCTTGCTGGCCGAGCTCGCCGCGGGCTGATCGCTGCGGCGTCGATGCAACGGAGCCCGGCCACGCGCCGGGCTTCGCGCCTTACATTGCACGCCGAGGCATCGTGCCGCCGCGCGATGCGAACCGAGACATCCCCCGAAGCCGGCCCACGCATGTCGCACGCACGCCTCGCCCTGCTGACACTGCTCGCGTTGCTCGCCTTCGCGGGCAATTCGCTGCTGTGCCGCGCGGCGCTGGCGCACACCACGATCGATGCGGCCAGCTTCACCCTGGTGCGCCTGCTGTCCGGTGCGGTGGTGCTGGGATTGCTGGCGTGGCGGCGAGGGACTCGCGGACATGCACGCGGCAACGGATGGTCCGCCTTCGCGCTGTTCGCCTACGCCGCGGCGTTCTCGTTTGCGTACCTGCGACTCAGCGCGGCCGCGGGGGCGCTGCTGCTGTTCGGCGCCGTGCAGGCCACCATGATCGCGCACGGCCTGTGGTCGGGTGAACGCCTGCGGCCGCTGCAACTCGGCGGTCTGGTGCTCGCCGCAGGCGGCCTGGTCGGCCTGGTGTTGCCGGGCCTGTCCGCACCACCATTAGCGGCCGCATTGCTGATGCTGGCGGCCGGCATCGCCTGGGGCATGTATTCGCTGCGCGGTCGCGGCGCGGGCGATCCGTTGCAGGTCACCGCCGGCAACTTCCTGCGTGCGGTGCCGCTAGCCGCAGTGCTGGCCTTGCTGATGTTCCGGCACATCACCCCCGACCCGACGGGACTGGGCTACGCGGTGCTGTCCGGCGCGCTGGCCTCGGGCATGGGCTATGCGATCTGGTACAGCGCACTGCCGTTGCTGACATCGGTGACCGCCGCGACCGTGCAACTCGCGGTGCCGGTGATCGCCGCGCTGGGCGGCGTGTTCCTGCTCGGCGAACCACTGACCCTGCGGCTGCTGGCGGCGTCGGTGGCGATCCTGGGCGGTGTGGCGCTGGTGGTAATGACGGGCGCGAAGCG
>DAOOCX010000068.1:0-12525 GCA_035408605.1 Thermomonas sp.
GCGAGATCCGCTACTTCGACATCAAGGGCGCCAAGACCGGCCTGCTGTCGAAGGCAATGACCGCGCCGGACGGCATGGTCCGCATCCCGCTCAACGAGTCCAGCGACCCGAAGTCGCAGATCAACGAATACCTGGATGTGTACGGCGGCGAAGGCATCCAGCACATCGCCTGCTTCACCGACGACATCTACGGGACCGTGGAGAAGATGCGCGAGACCGGCATCGAATTCCTGGACACGCCGGACACGTATTTCGACGTGATCGACCAACGCATCCCGGCGCATGGCGAAGACGTCGAACGCCTGCGCGCCAACAAGATCCTGATCGACGCCGATCCCGAGACCAAGCAGCGCAAGCTGCTGCAGATCTTCACCCTCAACGCGCTGGGCCCGATCTTCTTCGAGATCATCCAGCGCAAGGGCAACGAAGGCTTCGGCGAAGGCAACTTCCAGGCGCTGTTCGAGAGCATCGAGCGCGACCAGATGAAGCGCGGCGTGCTGTGATCTGTTCGAGCCCCTGTCCCGCGTGCGGGAGAGGGGTTGGGTGAGGGCAACCGGGGTGCGGCAGGCATGACCATCGAAAGCAACGGCTACCAGTCCGGCTTCGGCAACGAGTGCGCCAGCGAGGCGATCGCCGGCACGTTGCCGCAGGGGCGCAACTCGCCGCAGGTGGTCGCGCACGGGCTGTATGCGGAACAGGTGAGCGGCACCGCGTTCACCGCCCCGCGCCACCAGAACCGCCGCAGCTGGCTCTACCGGATCCGCCCGGCGGCGATGCACGGGACGTTCGCGTTGCTCGAACACGACGGCTTCCACAACGATTTCGATACCGGCCCGGTCACGCCCGACCAGTTGCGCTGGAACCCGCTGCCGCTACCTGATGCACCGACCGATTTCATCGATGGCCTGCTCACCGTGGCCGGCAATGGCGCCGCATCTGCGGGCGTCGGCATCGGCATCCACCTGTACGCGGCCAACCGCGACATGCAGGGCCGCTTCTTCTACGACGCCGATGGCGAGCTGCTGATCGTGCCGCAGCAGGGCCGGCTGCACATCGAAACCGAACTGGGCGTGCTCGACGTGGAGCCGCAGGAGATCGCGGTGATCCCGCGCGGCATCCGCTTCCGGGTGGCACTGCCGGATGGCGAGGCACGCGGCTATGTGTGCGAGAACTTCGGTGCGTTCATGCGCCTTCCGGACCTGGGGCCGATCGGCAGCAACGGCCTGGCCAATCCGCGCGATTTCCTCACCCCGAATGCGGCGTTCGAGGACCTCGAAGGCAGCTTCGAGCTGATCGCGAAATTCCAGGGCCACCTGTGGCGCGCCGACATCGGGCATTCGCCGCTGGACGTGGTCGGCTGGCATGGCAACCACGCGCCGTACAAGTACGACCTGCGCACGTTCAACACGATCGGCTCGATCAGCTACGACCATCCGGATCCGTCGATCTTCCTGGTGCTGACCTCGCCCAGCGATTCGCCCGGCGTGGGCAACATGGATTTCGTGATCTTCCCGCCGCGCGTGCTGGTGGCGCAGGGCACGTTCCGCCCGCCGTGGTTCCACCGCAACATCGCCAGCGAGTTCATGGGCCTGGTGCACGGTGTGTACGACGCCAAGGCGGACGGCTTCGCACCCGGTGGGTGCTCGCTGCACAACTGCATGACCGGGCATGGGCCGGATGCCGCGACCTTCGACAAGGCCAGCGCCGCGGACACGTCGAAACCGGACTATGTCGACGGCACCATGGCCTTCATGTTCGAGTCGCGCAGCGTCATCCGGCCGACCCGGCAGGCGCTGGACGCGGCGCATCGCCAGCGCGATTACCAGGCGTGCTGGGCCGGCTTGCGCAAGCACTTCGTCGCGCCGCAAGGCTGAGCATCGAGGCGACCGCATTCGCGTTGCCTTGAGCGCGGATGGCAGACTGCGGGCCCATGAACCGGAGCCCGCCGATGCGCACACTGCTTTCGATCGCCTTGCTGGCCGCCCTTGCCGGTTGCGGGCAGGGCGGCACGCCCGATGCCACGCCCACCGCGCCCGTCGATGCGGCGCCGGTCGCGGACACGCCGCCAACGGCAATCGCCACGGACACGCCAGCATCCACCGACGCCAGCGCCGGTGGGTCGCTGCGCGTGGACAGGCCGGCCGATGGCACGATCACCTTCAAGGGCTTCGGTCCGGCCAATTTCGGTGCGACCCAGGAAGACGTGCGCATGGCCTGGGGCGGTGACCTCGGGGATGGCAAACCCGACGAGGCGGGTGGCTGCTACTACCTGGTCCCGCAGCCGGTGGGCACCGACGGTTTCCGCACCGCCTTCATGATCGAAGGCGACAAGTTCGTGCGCATCGACGTGCGCCGCGACGACGTGGCGGCGCCGGGGGGCGGCAAGGTCGGCATGCGCAAGGCGCAGGTCGCGGCCCTGTATGCCGGCATCGAGGAAGGGCCGCACAAGTACACCGATGGCCAGTACCTGCGGGTCAAGGATCCGGCCGGCGGCAGCGGCGTGATGGTGTTCGAGACCGACGGCGCGGGCGATGATGCCACGGTCACCGAGTGGCGCATCGGCATTCCGCCGCAGGTGGATTACGTCGAGGGTTGCAGCTGATCGCGCGGGCATGACGCAAGGCGGGTTGCCTATACTGGAACCATGGACACGCAAGCTCCCCTGCCCAAGCGCGCATTGCGCGCGCTGAACCATTTCCTGCAATGGGAATCCTCCGGCGGCATCCTGCTGATCGTCGCCGCGCTGGTGGCGTTGGCACTCGCGAACTCGCCGCTGGCAGGCGCCTACGGCGAGTTCCGCGAGCTGCCGGTCGCGGTGCAGTTCGGCGCGCTGAAGATCGCCAAGCCGCTACTGCTCTGGATCAACGACGGCCTGATGGCGATCTTCTTCCTGCTGGTCGCGCTGGAGCTGAAGCGGGAAGCGTTGTCCGGACAGTTGTCGTCGTTCTCGCAGTTGTCGCTGCCGGTGGTCTGCGCACTGGCCGGCGTGGCCGTGCCGGCGGGCATCTATGCCTGGCTCAACCGTGGCGACGCGGTGGCGATGCAGGGGTGGGCCGTTCCCGCCGCCACCGACATCGCGTTCGCGCTGGGGATCCTGTCGTTGCTCGGGTCGCGCGTCCCGGTGGCGATGAAGCTGTTGTTGTCGACGATCGCGGTGATCGACGACCTGGCGGCGATCGTCATCATCGCGTTGTTCTATACCAGCGACCTGTCGGTGGTCGCGCTGGGCTGGGCGGGTGCGGCGATCGGCTTGATGGTGGTGCTCAATCGCCGCGGCGTGCAGGCGCTCACGCCCTACCTGCTGCTCGGCACGATCGTGTGGGTGGCCGTGCTGAAGTCGGGCGTGCACGCCACCCTTGCCGGTGTCGCGACGGGCCTGCTGATTCCCCACGTGAACCGCAAGGATGCGATCGACGACGAATCCCAGCATTCGCCGCTGGAACACCTGGAGCACGCGCTGCATCCCTGGGTTGCCTACCTCATCCTGCCGGTGTTCGCGTTCGCCAACGCGGGCCTGGCGCTGGGCGGCTTCGCGCTGGACGACCTGCTGACCCCGGTGCCGCTCGGCGTGGCGCTGGGCCTGGTCGCGGGCAAGCCGGTTGGCGTGGTGTTGGCTGCCCTGCTGGCGCGAGCCACCGGGTTTTCGCGCTTCCCCGAGGGCATGGACTGGAAGGCGATGGTCGGGCTGGGGCTGCTGTGCGGGATCGGTTTCACCATGAGCCTGTTCATCGCCTCGCTCGCATTCGGCGATGACGCCGGGCTGTTCCCCAGCGCGGTGCTGGGGGTGTTGTGCGCGTCGCTGGTTTCCGCGCTTGCCGGGCTTGCCTGGCTGTGGGCGACCTTGCCGCGCGCGCCTGCGGCCGCAGGCCATCCACCACGCGCCGACTAGACTGCCCGGATGATCCGTCGCGCACCTCGCTTCCCGCGTCTCGCCCTGTTGCCGATGGCAGCCCTGCCCACCACCGCATGGGCGATGGCGCCTGCGCAGGACTTCACCGCGCACTGGTCCGGCCTGGTCGCGGTCGGGATTTTCGTCGCCGCGTACGTGCTGGTGATCGCCGAGGAATCCACCGGCCTGCGCAAGTCGCAGCCGGTCATGCTGGCCGCCGGTGCGATCTGGGCGGTGCTGGCCATCGCCTCCGCGCGGGCCGGATTGTCCGACGCCGTCCACGAGGCGGTCCGCGACTACCTGCTCGAGTTCGCCGAGCTGCTGCTGTTCCTGCTGGCGGCGATGACCTACGTGAACGCGATGAGCGAGCGCGGGTTGTTCGAAGTGCTGCGGGTCTGGCTGCTGCGCAGGGGGCTGGGTTACCGCGCGCTGTTCTGGACCACCGGCATGCTGGCGTTCTGCATGTCGCCGCTGATCGACAACCTCACCACGGCGCTGGTGCTGTGCGCGGTGGTGCTCGCGGTGGGGCGCGACAGCCCGAAGTTCGTCGCCCTTGCCTGCATCAACATCGTGGTGGCGGCCAATGCCGGCGGCGCGTTCACCCCGTTCGGCGACATCACCACGCTGATGGTCTGGCAGGCCGGGAAAGTGCCGTTCGCCTCGTTCTTCGCGCTGTTCCTGCCGGCGCTGGTGAACTGGGGCGTGCCGGCGTTGTGCATGCATGCCGCGGTGCCTGGGGGCACCCCGGTCCTCACCGACGCACAGGCACGCCTGCGTCGCGGCGGGCTGGTGATCGTCGGCCTGTTCGGCCTGACCATCGCGATGGCGGTCGGCTTCCACCAGTTCCTGCACCTGCCGCCGTTCCTCGGGATGATGACCGGGCTGGCGCTGCTCAAGTTGTACGGCTGGCATCTCACCCGCGCGGCCACCGCGCAGCAGGCGGCCGAGTTCGCCCGCGAGGGCGCCCCCGGCGACGTGGATGCCTTCGACAGCTACGAACAGGTGGCGCGCGCGGAGTGGGACACGCTGTTGTTCTTCTTCGGCGTCATCATGTGCGTGGGTGCGTTGGGGTACTGCGGCTACCTGGCGCTGCTGTCGCAGCAGTTCTATGGCGGCCTGGGGCCGACCACCGCCAACGTCCTGGTCGGCTTGCTGTCGGCGGTGCTGGACAACATCCCGATGATGGTCGCGGTGCTGCAGATGGCACCCGCCATGGACACCGGCCAGTGGCTGCTGGTGACCCTGACCGCCGGCGTTGGCGGCAGCCTGTTGTCGATCGGGTCCGCCGCCGGGGTGGCGCTGATGGGGCAGGCGCATGGCCAGTACACGTTCTTCAGCCACCTCAAGTGGACCTGGGCGATCGCCCTGGGTTACGCCGCCAGTGTCGGCGTGCACCTGTGGCTCAACGCCCGTTATTTCACCGGCGTGGCGTGATGCGCCTGGATGACCTGGTGCGGATGGCACCGGCGCGATGAAGACGGCGTTGGTGTTCGGTGCCAGCGGGCAGGTTGGCCTGCCGTTGCTGGATCGCCTGGGCGATGCCGGCTGGCGGATTTACGCGGTCTCGCGGCAGGCGCGCTCCGACACTCCGGGTCGGCACTGGCTGCAGGGCGATTTCGCGCGCATGCCCGGGTTGCCGCGCGACGTCGACGCACTCTTCAGCTGCGGCCCGCTGGACCTGTTCGCGCGCTGGTATGCCACCGCGGACATCGCCGTGCCGCGGGTGGTGGCGTTCGGTTCGACCAGCGCCACTAGCAAGCATGCCTCCGGGGACGATGGCGAACGCGACGTCGCCCGTCGCCTTTTGGGTGCGGAAGCGGCGGTGTTCGAGGCCAGCGAGCAACGCGGCGCCGGCGCGACGATGCTGCGCCCGACCCTGGTCTATGGCGCCGGCCGCGATGCCACCCTGACCCGCATCGTCGGCATGGCAAGGCGCTGGGGCCGCTTCGTGCTGCCGCGTCGTGCCGATGGCCTGCGCCAGCCGGTGCATGTGCAGGACCTGGCCGATGCCGCCTTCGGCGCGAGCCTTGCGCCTGCGACCCCTGGTCGCAGCTACGACCTGCCCGGCGGCGAGACCCTGGCCTATCGGGAGATGGTGCGGCGGGTGCTGGCCTGCCTGGATCCGCCGCTGCCGTTGCTGGAATTGCCGATGCCGCTGTTCCGCGCGGCGCTGGCGGCAGCTCAGGCGCGCGGCATCGCGCGCGACCTCACGCCTGCCGCCGTCGCGCGCATGCGCGAAGACCTGGCCTTCGATGCCGCGCCGGCGCGCCGCGACTTCGGCTATTCGCCACGCGGGTTCCGCCCCGAGGCGCGCATGTTCGACGCGACCGACCGCCGCGACTGAGCGCTACAACTCCTCGGCAGGTGGCAAGGGGCGCTGGCGCACGCCGGCGCGCAAGGCGACCACCAGCACGCCGCCCAGCACCATCGCCCCGCCGATCCACAGGGCAAGCCCTGGGCGGTCGCCCCAGAACAGGATCCCCAGCAGCACCGCCAGGACTGGCGTGAGCAGCAGGTAGGGCGTGACCGTCGCCACCGGATGCCGTTGCACCAGCCAGTAGAAGACGCCGTGGCCGAGCAGCGACGAGAACACCGCGGCGTAGACCGCCGCGCCCCACGCGATCCAGCTGGCATCCCGCAGCGCGGCGAAGCTGCCGGGTTCGAACAGCGCGCTGATCGCCAGCAGTGGCAGCAGGCTGAGCACCGCGGTCCAGCCCTGCTGGTCGACCATGCGCACGTCCTTCAGCCCGCGCATCAGCACCGTGCCGATCGCCACCATCAGCGACGAGCCCATCATCACGAACAGCGCCGCCGGCTGCGCCAGCACCATCGGGTCGAAGCCGAGCACCAGCACCCCGGCGAAGCTGATCGCCACGCCCACGCCGGTGCGCCAGCCGAAGCGCTCGCCCAGCCACCACCACGCCAGCAGCACCGACATCGGCACGTAGACCTGGGTGACGATCGCCGGCGACGACAGGTTGCCCGCCAGCTTCAGCGCCAGGAAGCTGGTGCCGAAGTGCAGGACGCCGTTGAGCATCGCCACCGCGAACAGCCGCTTCCATTGCGCGCGCGGCGGCACCCGCATGAACCCGACCAGCAGGACGGCCAGCAGGCCCATCCGCATCGCGGTGAACAGGAACGGAGGGACCTCGCGCAGGGCGTGCGCGGAGGTCAGGAAATTGGTCGCCCAGAACAGGCAGATGAGCAGGACCAGGACGAGGTCGCGCCCGCGCAACCCCGTCGCGGTCATGGTGCGGTCACCGCATGATCACCAGCGGATGCCGAGCTTGCGGTACGCCTTGGCCAGCACCCAGGCGGGGCCGATCAGCAGGTACTTGAGGTCGGTGAAGAAACTCGGCTTCTTGCCTTCGTACAACTTGCTGTGGCCGATGAACTGCGCGATCCACGCGACCACGAACACCCCCAGCGCGAGCTTGAACAGGCCCGGCGTGCCCAGCGTGTCGTGCAGCCAGCGGGTCAGCCACGCCATCGCCACGAACACCGCCAGCATGCCGAAGCCGATCGCCCGCGACGCGCGGTAATAGAACATCCAGCCGCCGAACATCGCCAGCGCGGCCCACAGGCCGGCGCGGAACAGCGTGCCCGGCACCGGGATGCACCACAGCAGGCCGATGACGCTCCACAGGATCAGCGGCACCGCGAACACATGGATGCGCTGGTTGGTCGGGTTGACGTGATCGCCCGAGTAATGCGTGAACCAATGGTCGATCGGGCGGTTGCCGGCCTCGTGTTGCACCGTGGCGTTCATGCGTTCTCCCGTTTGCGCGTGCGCCTGGCGAGGATACTCCAGCGCACGGTCGCGGGCTCAGTCGACGGAAATCCCGGCCAGCCGATCCAGCGCCTCGGCGTACTTGGCGCGGGTCCTGGCGATGACCTCCGCGGGAAGGCGCGGGCCGGGCGGGGTCTTGTCCCAGTCCAGCGTTTCCAGGTAATCGCGGACGAACTGCTTGTCGTAGCTCGGGGGGCTGGTGCCCACGCGATAGTCGTCGGCGGGCCAGTAGCGGCTGGAATCCGGGGTCAGCACCTCGTCCATCACGTAGAGCTTGCCGTCGGCATCGGTGCCGAACTCGAACTTGGTGTCGGCCAGGATGATCCCGCGCGTTGCCGCGTAGTCGCGGGCGAAGGCATACAACGCCAGGGTCGCATCGCGCACCTGCTCGGCGCGCTCGCGGCCGACCAGGTCCACCGCGGTGGCGAAGTCGATGTTCTCGTCGTGGTCGCCCACCGCGGCCTTGGTCGACGGGGTGAAGATCGGCGTGTCGAGTTGCTGCGCCTGCTGCAGGCCCGGTGGCAGGTCGATGCCGCTGATCGCGCCGCTGCGCTGGTAGTCCTTCCAGCCGCTGCCGATCACGTAACCGCGGGCAATGCATTCCACCGGCACCGGGGTCAGCTTCTTGGTCACCACCGCGCGCTTCGCGTACAGCGCCGGATCGACGCCGGCCGGCAGCACCGATGCGACATCGATCCCGGTCAGGTGGTTGGCGATGATGTGCCTGGTCTTGTCGAACCAGAAATTGCTGATCTGGCAGAGCATCTCGCCCTTGCCCGGGATCGGGTCGGGCAGGACCACGTCGAACGCGCTGAGGCGGTCTGTCGCGACCATCAGCAGGGTGTCGTTGCCCAGGTCGAACACGTCGCGGACCTTGCCGCGGTGGCGCAGGGTGAGGCCGGGCAAATCGGACTGCAGCAGGGTGGTGGCCATGCGAGGGCGGCGGGCATCGTGGGGCGCACAGTGTAGCGGCTGCCCCCGCCGGCTCCGCAGGGACGGCCACCCGTGGGCGCCGCCCCTCCGTGGCAGCCCCATGCAGGCTCGCCTCGCAGCCGCCTTGTAAGATGGCGCGCATGAAACGCTGGTACGGCAAATTCTTCGGGTTGATCGCAGGCTGGCTGCTGTTCCGGCATCCGGCCGGCGGGCTGCTGGGCCTGCTCATCGGGCATGCCTTCGATGCCGACTGGTTCAAGTCCGCGCGCGACAACCCGTACGGCGTGCTGCAGGTCTCGAGCGACGCCAGCGACGCCGAGGTCGAACGCGCGTATCGCCGGCTGATCTCGCAATACCACCCGGACCGCTTGGCCGGTGCCGCCCCGCAACTGCAACGCCAGGCCGAAGAAAAGGCCCGCGAGATCAACACCGCCTACGACCGCATCAAGACCCTACGGAAGACGTGAGCATGTCGCCTGCCCCACCCCTGGACTGCGTGATCGCACCGTCCATCCTCTCCGCCAACTTCGCGAAGCTGGGCGAAGAGGTCGACAACGTGCTGGCCGCCGGTGCGGACTGGGTGCACTTCGACGTGATGGACAACCATTACGTGCCCAACCTCACCATCGGCCCGCTGGTCTGCGAGGCGCTGCGCGCGCATGGCGTGACCGCGCCGATCGACGTGCACCTCATGGTCGAGCCGGTGGACCGCATCGTCCCCGACTTCGCCAAGGCCGGCGCCTCGATCATCAGCTTCCATCCGGAGGCCAGCCGACACGTGCATCGCACCATCCAGCTGATCAAGTCGCACGGATGCCAGGCCGGGCTGGTGCTGAATCCGGGCACGCCGACCGAAGTGCTGGACTACGTGCTGGACGAGCTCGACCTTGTGCTGTTGATGTCGGTGAATCCTGGCTTCGGCGGGCAGGCGTTCATTCCCTCGACGCTCGACAAATTGCGCAAGGTGCGGGCGATGATCGACGCGACCGGCAAGCCGATCCGCCTGGAAGTCGATGGCGGGGTGAAGGCGGACAACATCGGTGCGATCGCCGCGGCAGGCGCGGATGCGTTCGTCGCCGGCAGCGCGATCTTCCGCGAGCCGCGTACCCGCGAGGCCTATGCGGACAGCATCGCCCGCATGCGCGGAGCCGTCTCGACCGCGCGCTGACCCGAGCGGGATCCGGGCAGCGCGCAAAAAAAAACCGATGCCGCCATGGGGAGGGGAGCGGCACCGGTCTGGAAGAGTGGGGCGTCCTGCCCATCCGTCATCCCTGCGATGGACTCCTATCCTCCGCATCGCACGTGACGCCCGTGTGACATCCGCATGGTCTTAACGTGTCCGGGCTAGCCTGTGCGCATGACCACCTCCATGACACCGCGCTGGCGATTGATCCTCAATGGAAAATCCGCCGGCGATGACGATGTGCGCGATGCCGTGACTGCGCTTCGCGATGCGGGCGTTCAACTCGACGTGCGGGTCACCTGGGAAGCGGGCGACGCCGAACGCTACGTGGCCGAGGCGATCGCCGACGGCATCGACGCCATCGTCGCCGGTGGCGGCGACGGCACCTTGAGCGAAGTCGCGACCACCCTGGCGCATCGCGATGAATCCGCCGAGGCATTGCCCGCGCTCGGCCTGTTGCCGCTGGGCACCGCCAACGACTTCGCCCGCGCGGCCGGCATCCCGGACACGCCTCATGCCGCCCTGCGCCTGCTCCTGCAGCAACCGGCGACGCCCATCGACCTGCTCAAGCTGGACGCCAACGGCACGACCCATTGGGCGGCGAACCTGGCCAGTGGCGGCTTCGGCACCCAGGTCACCACCGAGACCCACGAAGGCCTGAAGAAATGGCTGGGCGGGCTGGCCTACGTGGTGACCGGACTCTCGAAGCTGGGGCGCATCGAACCGCTGCAGGCGCGGCTGCATGGCCCCGGCTTCGATTGGGAGGGCGACTTCATCGCGCTGGGCATCGGCAATGGCCGCCAGGCCGGCGGCGGGCAAGTGCTTTGCCCCGACGCATGGATCGACGACGGCTTGCTCGACGTGACCATCGTGCCGCCGCTGGAAGGCGACCTGCTGGCGACCGTCGGCACCGCGATGGCCGAGGGCAAGGATGCCGCGCTGGATCGGGTCGCGATTCGCTGTGCGTTGCCGTGGGTAGACGTCACCGCGACCGAGCCGCTGACCCTCAACCTCGATGGCGAGCCGGTGGAGGCCACCCGTTTCCGCATCGAGTGCATGTCCGGGCGCCTGCGCATGCACCTGCCCGCGGATTGCCCGCTGCGCGGGAATGCGGCTAAAGTTGCCGCATGAACCGGGCGACCCCGTCTTTCGAGCATGGTTGGCGATGGTGGCGAGATTCCGCCGCCCCGATCGCCCGTATGCCCCTGAAGGACGCCCCGCTTGATCACGCACGCCCAATTCCAGCAGTTCGCTGCTGACGCCCACACTCCCGGCGCCTGCAACCTGGTTCCCGTCGTGCGCGAGGTCCTGTCCGACCTCGACACGCCGCTGTCGGTGTACCTGAAGCTGGCCGACGGCCCGCATACCTACCTGTTCGAGTCGGTCGAGGGCGGCGAGCGCTTCGGCCGCCATTCGATCATCGGCCTGCCGGCGCGACGCGTGTACGAATTCCGCGGCCACACGCTGGAAGTCCGCGAATACGGCGAGGTCGTCGAAACCCGCGAGGTCGAGGATCCGCTGGCCGAAGTCGAATTGCTGCGAGCCGCGCACAAGGTACCGAAACTCGATGGCTTGCCCGGCTTTGCGGGTGGGTTGGTCGGCTGGTTCGGCTTCGAATGCATCGAGTACATCGAGCCGCGCCTGCGCGCCAACGCGAAGCCGGACGAACTCGGCACGCCCGACATCCTGCTGATGCTCAGCGACGAGCTGGCGGTGTTCGATAACCTCAAGGGCCGGCTGTACCTGATCGTGCACGCCGACCCGCGCGAGCCGCAGGCCTGGGCGCGCGCCAACCGCCGTCTCGATGCGCTCAGCCACCGGCTTCGCCACGGCGGCGCGCCCTATCCGGAAACCCTGGTGCCGGCGGCGATCGACGAGTCCGACTTCCGCTCCAGCTTCACCCGCGAGGAGTACCACGCCGTGGTGCGCAAGGCGCAGGAATACATCCGCGCCGGCGACATCTTCCAGGTGGTTCCAAGCCAGCGCCTGAGCGTGCCGTTCACCGCGCGTCCCGTCGATGTCTATCGCGCGCTGCGTGCGCTGAATCCGTCGCCGTACATGTACTTCCTCGATACCGGATCGACCCAGGTCGTCGGTTCCTCGCCGGAAATCCTGGCGCGCCTGCAGCACGATGCGGACGGCAAGGGTACGGTCACCGTGCGCCCGATCGCCGGAACGCGTCCGCGCGGCAAGACCGTCGAGGAAGACCAGGCGCTGGAGACCGAATTGCTCGCCGATCCGAAGGAACGCGCCGAGCACCTGATGCTGATCGACCTGGGTCGCAACGACGTCGGCCGCATCAGCGAGGCCGGCAGCGTGCAGGTCGGCGAGCAGTTCGTGATCGAACGCTACAGCCACGTCATGCACATCGTCAGCGAAGTCACCGGCACCCTGAAGCCGGGCCTGAGCTATGCCGACGTGCTGCGCGCCACGTTCCCCGCCGGCACCGTCAGCGGCGCGCCGAAGATCCGCGCGCTGGAAGTCATCCGCGAGCTGGAACCGGTCAAGCGCAACGTCTATTCGGGCGCGGTCGGTTACATCGGCTGGCACGGCGACGCCGACACCGCCATCGCCATCCGCACCGCGGTGATCCAGGACGGTCGCCTGCACGTGCAGGCCGGCGGCGGCGTGGTCTACGACTCCGATCCGGATGCGGAGTGGCTGGAGACGATGAACAAGGGGCGCGCGCTGTTTCGCGCGGTGGCCGAAGCGGCGAGGGGGTTGTGATGG
>DAOOCX010000069.1:0-12122 GCA_035408605.1 Thermomonas sp.
TGGAAGCGCCAGTCGTCCTCGCCCATGTTGCCGAGCGCGGCGGAGATGCCGCCCTGGGCCGCCACGGTATGGCTGCGGGTCGGGAAGACCTTGCTGATGCAGGCGGTCCGCAGGCCCTTCTGGGCCAGCCCGAAGGTGGCGCGCAGGCCGGCGCCGCCGGCGCCGACCACGATCATGTCGAAGCTGTGTTCCTGGATCTTGTAGGCAGGCACGATGTCAGGCTCCCAGCGCGATGCGCAGCACCGCGAACACGCCGGCGATGGCCAGCAGCGCGCAGGCGAAAATGTTGGCGAGATGCGCGGCGCCGGCGAGCAGCGGCGCGTGCACGTAGTCTTCGATGACCACCTGCAGGCCCAGCTTGGCGTGCCAGCACGCAGCGATGAGGAACGCGACCAGCACCGTCGCATTGAGCGGATCGGCCACGGTCGCGCGGACGAAGACGTAGTCGGTGCTGTTGAGCGAGAGCAGCAGCCCGATCAGCCACGCACCGGCGAGCAGCAGCGCGATCGCGGTGATCCGCTGCAGCATGAAATGACCGGTGCCATCCTTCGCGGAACCCAGGCCGATCGCGCGCTTGAGCGGCGTGCGCAGGTCCTTGCCATGCGTGCTCATGCGGCACCTCCGCGCAGCAGCACGATCGCCCACACGACCACGACCAGCACCACGCTGCCGATGATCGAGATCCAGCTGCTGCGGACGAAATCCGGGATCGCGTAGCCGTGGCCGGCATCCTGGACCAGGTGGCGGATGCCGTTGATGAGGTGGTAGGCCAGCGCCCAGCTGAAGCCGAGCAAGACCAGCTTGCCCAGCAGCGAGGTCGCGCAGGTGGCGAATGTCGCCCAGGATTTCTCGCCACCCGCCAAGGCCACCAGGCCCCAGACCAAGCCCAGCATGCCGGCGACCAAGGCGATGCCAGTGGCCCGATGGAGGATCGAGGTGAGCATCTGTACTTGCCACTTGTAGACATCCAAGTGGGGCGACAACGGCCGCGTGCGGACGTTCGGATCAGGAGCAGCCATGGGCGTGCGCTCTCCGGGCTGGGCGGCTCGCGCCGCGTGGCGATGTCTCAGAAGTCGATGCAGCGGCCATTCTTTTCCCAGTCGCCGTAGCGCGTCGGCTCGGGGCCTTCGCGACCGCCGATCTCGACCGCGGGGTCGATGACGGGTTCGGGCTTCGAAGCAGTCGGCGTCGCGGGTTCCGGGCTCGGAACCGCGGCCTCGACGGGCTCGGGGCTGGAAAGGGATTGGCCTATGATCGACGCATTCACAACCCCGCGAGTTTAAGTCCCGCCCCCATGTCCCACAACCCGCAAGCCGCATCGGCACAGGATTTCGAACTGCCGGGCCACGATGTCCTGGCCATCACCGGGCGCGATGCGGTGGCCTTCGCGCAGGCGCAGTTCATGAATGACATCGCCGCATTGGGCGATGGCCAGTGGCACTGGAACGGCTGGCTGACCGCGAAAGGCCGCGTGATTGCGCTGTTCGCGCTGCTGCGGATCGATGCCGAGACCCTGTGGCTGGTCTTGCCTGATGTCGATGCAACGGCATTGGCGACACAACTGCAACGGTTCGTTTTCCGCAGCAAGCTGAAGCTGGAACCGCTTGCCGACCTGCATGCGGTGTCGGCCTTCGCGCCACCGGCTGCGGCATCGGGTGCGATGTCGGCGGTCGTCGATGGCGGGATCGAGCTCGACATGGGCGGCGATGGTGGAACGCGTCGCCTGCGCATCGCCACGACCAACGCGGCGTCCGACAAGGCGCTGGTATCGCGCTGGCGCGCCTTCGACCTCGCCCATGGCCTGCCCCGGCTGGACGCCGACCAGGCCGAAACGTGGACCCCGCAACAGCTTTCGCTGGAGCGGCTGCGCGCCTTCAGCGTGAAGAAGGGCTGCTATCCCGGCCAGGAAATCGTGGCGCGCACGCATTTCCTCGGCAAGGTGAAACGCGGGTTGGTGCGCCTGCAAGGCGCCGGCGTCCCTGAGCTGGCTGAAGTGATGGACGGTGAGCCTGTTGGCCCCGCCGCGCAGACCGCACGTCCCATCGGACAGTTGATCTGCGCCGAAGCCGACGAAGGCCTCGCAGTGATGCCCCTGGAAGCCGGCGACGGGCCTTTCGCCACCGGCAACCTGCCCTGCACGCGCCTGTCGTTGCTCGATGGCCTCGCCCGCTGAAGCGTGATGCCGTGCCGTTGGCGCGGCGCTATCCTGCCGAGGTGAACGCACGTATCTGGCATCCCGAACCGACCGAAGGCGCCGCAGCTCGCACGGTGCAACGCCGTGATGGCAAAGGCGCGCACAACGTCCGCGACGAAGTCGCCTGCGAAGTCCCGGTCGCCCTGCACTACAACGACCAGCCGTTCGCGGTGCTGATGGCCACGCCTTGCGACCTGGCGGACCTTGCAGTGGGCTTCTCCCTCAGCGAGGCACTGATCCCCGATGCCGGCGAACTGCAGATCGAGGCCATCGATGAATCAATCGATGGCATTGCCATCCGCATGCGCATCCCGGAACCGCGCCATGCCGCGCTCGCCGACCGCCAGCGCGCCCTGCCCGGCTATGGCAGTTGCGGGATCTGCGGCAGCACGTCGATCGAGGCGGTGCTGCGCGCGCCACCCCGCATCGCCAGCACGCCACGCATCGCGGAAACCGCGCTGCATCGCGCCCTCGACGCCCTGCATGAGTGCCAACCGTTGAATGCGGCAACGGGAGCGACCCACGCCGCCGGCTTCGCCGATCGCAGCGGAACTTTGCTGCTGGTGCGCGAGGACGTGGGCCGCCACAACGCGCTCGACAAACTGGTTGGCGCGATGGCAACGCAAGGCATCGATGCCGGCAGCGGCTTCGCCATTGTCACCAGTCGCGCCAGCTACGAGCTCGCGATGAAGGCCGCGCATGTCGGCATTCCGTTGCTGGCGGCGATCTCCGCGCCCACCACGCTGGCGATCGCGCTGGCCGAGTCGGCCGACCTCTGCCTGGTCGGGTTCGCCCGCGATGGCCATTGCGCCGTGTACGCGCACCCCGAGCGACTGATTCCATCGTCAGCAGAGCCGTCGCGATGACAGAGCCCCCGAAGATCGCGCCCTACGACGGCCCAGCGGGTGGCTGGCCCGCGCTCAAGTCGGTAAGCGAACACCTGTTGCAGCAGGACATCCCCGTGCTGGGTGCGAAGACCCTGCTCTCGGCCAACCAGCCGGATGGCTTCGACTGCCCCGGTTGCGCGTGGCCGGATCGCGAGCACACCTCGACCTTCGAGTTTTGCGAGAACGGCGCCAAGGCCGTCGCCTTCGAGGCCACCACGCGCCGGGTCGGGCCCGGGTTCTTCGCGCAGTACAGCGTGGCGGACCTCGCGCGCTACAGCGACCACTGGCTGGAAGACCAGGGCCGACTCACCCATCCGCTGCGCTACAACCCGAAGACCGATCGCTACGAAGCGGTGTCGTGGGACACGGCCTTCAGGTTCATCGCGTCGAAGCTCAACGCGCTCGCCTCGCCGGACGAGGCGATCTTCTACACCTCCGGCCGCACCAGCAACGAAGCGGCATTCCTCTACCAGTTGTTCGTGCGCCAGTTCGGCACCAACAATTTCCCCGACTGCTCGAACATGTGCCACGAGCCGTCCGGCGTGGCGCTGGGCCAGCAGATCGGCGTCGGCAGGGGCACCGTTTCACTGCAGGATTTCGAGGAAGCGGACCTGATCCTCGTCTTCGGGCAGAACCCCGGCACCAATCATCCGCGCATGCTCGGCGAACTGCGCCGGGCGGTGAAGCGCGGCACCAGCGTGCTTGCATTCAACCCGCTGCGCGAGCGCGGGCTGGAACGCTTCGCCGACCCGCAGGACGCGCTGGAGATGCTCCATGGTGGTTCGACGAAGATTGCGTCCGACTACTACCAGCTACGCATCGGCGGCGACCTGGCCGCGGTCACCGGCATCATCAAGCACGTCTTGGAACGCGGCGCGCGGGCGCATGCCGAAGGCAAGCCAGCCCTGCTCGATGAAGGCTTCATCGAAACCCATACCGAGGGCTTCGATGCGCTACTGGCAAGCGTGCGCGCCGCCCACTGGCGGCAGATCGAAGCGGAATCCGGATTGTCGGAAGAACGCCTGCGCGATGCTGGCGAGCGCTTCCTGCGCTCCGAACGCGCCATCGTCTGCTGGGGCATGGGCATCACCCAGCACAAGCGAGCGGTTGCGACCATCCAGATGCTGGTCAACCTGATGCTGCTGCGCGGCCATATCGGCCGCCCCGGCGCGGGGATCTGCCCGGTGCGCGGCCACAGCAACGTGCAGGGCGACCGCACCATGGGCATCCACGAAAAGCCCGCACCCGCCCTGCTCGATCGTCTGGGCGAGGTGTTCGGTTTCGAGCCCCCACGCGAGCATGGCGTGGACGTGGTCGGCGCGATCGAGGCGATGCGCGATGGCCGCGGCAAGGTGTTCTTCGCGATGGGCGGCAACTTCGCCACCGCCACGCCGGATACCGAGGCCACCCATGCCGCGCTGCGCAATTGCGAGCTCACCGTGCACGTGGCCACCAAGCTCAACCGCAGCCACCTGGTCCACGGCAAGGACGCGCTGATCCTGCCCTGCCTGGGCCGCACCGAGATCGACCTGCAGGCCGGCGGCCCGCAGGCGGTGACGGTGGAGGACTCGATGAGCATGGTCCACCTGTCGGCGGGCATTAACGCGCCGGCATCGCCCGAATTGCTGTCGGAACCGGCGATCGTCGCGCGGCTGGCGCAGGCGACGCTGGGCAAGCGCAGCGACACGCCGTGGCGCTGGCTGGTGGAAGACTACGATCGCATCCGCGACCAGATCGCACGGGTCTTCGAGGACTTCCACGACTTCAACCAGCGCGTGCGCGTGCCCGGTGGCTTCCGGCTCACCAACACCGCCGCGCTTCGGCAATGGAAGACCGCGACCGGCAAGGCGAACTTCTTCGCGCACCGACTGGCCGAGGACGATCCGCTACCCGACATCCCCGGCGCGCAACTGTTCACGCTCACCACCGTGCGCTCGCACGACCAGTACAACACCACCATCTACGGCCTGCAGGACCGCTATCGCGGCGTGCATGGCGAGCGCAGGGTGCTGTTCGCGCATGCCGACGACATCGCGGGCCTCGGCTTCGCGGCCGGCCAGCGCGTCGATATCGAAAGTGTCCACGACGACGGCGTGCAGCGCATCGTGCGCGGCTTCCTGCTGGCCGCCTACGACATCCCGCGCGGCTGCCTGGCGGCGTACTACCCCGAGACCAATCCACTGGTGCCGCTGGACAGTTTCGCCATCGAGGCGCGTACGCCGACCAGCAAGGCCATCCCGGTGATCCTGCATGCGCACGATGCCGCGGCGGCCCATGCGCAGCCGCGCGACATCGCCGCCACGCTGGTCGGCAAGAAGCGCGAGAAGCCGGCGCTCTCTGCCCGCAAGCCGCCGCAGTAGAACCGGGTCAGCCGGCAGCGAGCACGTCAGCCGCGGCCACGATGTCCTCGTCCTTCGGGATCACCAGGAACGCAGCGCCCGCCAGCGGCGTGTAGGTATCGGCGCCGCAGACGCGGCGGCCGGGCTTGCCGCCGAGTCCCGCCTCGGTGATCGCGGTGATCACGCCCTCGCCGAT
Organism: Thermomonas sp.; assembly: GCA_035408605.1. Taxonomy (GTDB): domain Bacteria; phylum Pseudomonadota; class Gammaproteobacteria; order Xanthomonadales; family Xanthomonadaceae; genus Thermomonas. The sequence goes on from DAOOCX010000069.1 coordinate 5,617, forward strand.
GCCGGCGCTGAAGCGGCCCTCGTCGACGACCAGGATGCGCTTGCACTCGCGCGCATGCCTGGCGATCGCCTTGTGGTTGAGCGGCACCAGCCAGCGCAGGTCGACCACGCGCACCTTCCAGCCGTGCTTCGCCTCGATCTGCCGCGCAGCGCGCAGGCTCATCGGCATCCCGTTGCCATAGCTGAAGATCACGCAATCGGTGGCGTCGGCGTTGTAGACGCGCTCCTCGCCGAGCACCAGGGCCTGGTCGGGCGCCGGGTACTCGGTCAGCCACTGGCCATCGCCGGGTTCGTACAAGTCTTTCGTCATGTACAAAGCGATCGGCTCCAGGAACACGCTGACCCGGCCATCGACCTTGGCCAGCGCGGTGAGCGTGCGCAGCATCATCGCCGCGTCGTCGCCGCGCGAGGCGCAACCCACCACCAGGCCGGGGATGTCGCGCAGCGCGGTCATCGAGTTGTCGTTGTGGAAATGCCCGCCGAAGCCGCGCTGGTAACCCAGGCCGGCGATGCGCACCACCATGGGGTTGCGGAACTGGTCGTTGCTGAAGAACTGCAGGCTGGCCGCCTCGCCGCGGATCTGGTCGATCGCGTTGTGGAGGTAGGCCAGGTACTGGATTTCCGGGATCGGCAGCATGCCCATGTTGGCGAAGCCCTGGGCCATGCCCAGGATCATCGTCTCGTCGAGCAGCGTGTTGAACACGCGCTTGTTGCCGAAGGCCTTGTGCAGGCCCTTGGTCACCGTGTACACGCCGCCCTTCTGCGCCACGTCCTCGCCGAACAGCAGGGTTTCCGGATACTTGGCGAACAGGTCGTGCAACGCCTGGTTGATCTGGATGGCCAGATGCCTGGGCACCTGCTTCTCCGGCAGCTTCTCCTCGCTGCCGAAGGCCTTGATGCGGGCCTCCTGCGACGGCACGCGGGTGGCTTCCGCCAGCACCTTGTCCGGCGTGTAGGGCGCGAGCGGGCGCATCACGTGTTCCAGCGTCTCGATGCGCGCTCGCTGGTCGGCGTCTTCCGCAGCGGCGAAACACTTCCTGCGCGTGTCTTCGTACAGCGCGAGGATCTCGTCCTTCGACATCAGTCCGGATTCCAGCGCGATCTGCGCGGAACGCAGCAGCGGATCGCCCGCCTCCACCGCGCACAGTTCCTCGATGCTGCGCCACTCGATCTCGAAGTCGGTACCGGCGTGGCCCATGATCCGGGTGGTGCGCAGATGCAGGAAGGTCGGGCGGCGGGTGCGCCGGCAATGCTCGACCGCACGCTGCACGTCGGCGTAGCCGTTGGCCAGGTCGAGGCCGTCGGCGAAGAAATAATCCAGGTCGGGGCGGTTGCGGAAGCTTTCGCCGATCCAGCCGGTCGGCGTCTTCACCGAGATGCCGATGCCGTTGTCCTCGCAGACGTACAGCACCGGCGCCGGCAGCTTCTGGTAGGCCGTCCACGATGCCGCATTGAATGCGGTCTGCGCGGTGGCATGGTTGGCCGAGGCATCGCCGAACGAACAGATCGCGATGGAATCATCGGGAATCGGCAGCTGGTGACCGATGCGGCGTGCGGCTTCGATCGCGACCGCGGTGCCCAGTGCCTTCGGCAGGTGGGAGGCGATCGTCGAAGTCTGCGGCAGCACCCACAGCGGCTTGCTGCCCCAGACCTTGTGGCGGCCACCCGATGCCGGGTCTTCCGCGCTCGCCGCGAAGCTCAGCGCCGAGTCCATGATCGGATCCATGCCGGGCAGCTTGCGGAAGCGCTCGGCCATGAAACCGCCACTGCGGTAATGCAGGAACGCGGGGTCGGTATGACGCGCGGCGCGCGCGACCATGGCATTGCCTTCGTGGCCGCTTGATCCGATGGTGTAGAAGACCTTGTTCTGCACGCGCAGCACGCGCGCCATCAGGTCGAGATGGCGACTGATCAGCTGCGATTCGAACAGGTCGCGGAAGCCGCGGGCATCCAGCGCGCTGCCCTCGAGGATCGCTTCGTCCGGTGCCGGCTTCGCATCGGGGATGCCGTCCCAGCTCTTCACGAACTCGCTGAAATTGACGTCGCAGACCTCGGCGCGGTTGACGCCCTTCATGCGCGCGGGAATGGGATTCGGGATGGTGGCGAACATGGCTTTCTCCCCCTCTCCCGCATGCGGGAGAGGGTTGGGGTGAGGATGATTCAGGTCGACTGGTCGATCAATGCTTGCGCAGCCGCATCCGGTGCAGGCAACCGCACGAAGCCGGGGGTGGCTTCCACGCACGACAGCCATCCGCGCAGCGCGGGATACGCGTCCAGCGCGATGCCGCCATGCGGTGCGACGCAGGTGTAGGCATACAGGGCGATGTCGGCGATGCCATAGCCATCGCCGGTGAACCACGCCTTCGTCGCAAGGTGTCGTTCCATGACCGCGAGTGCCGCATGGCCGCGTTCGCGCAGTTTCGGCAGGTCGGCGCGACGCGGCGAATCCGCCGGCGTCCAGCCGCAGATGAAACGCGCAACGGCGATGCAGGGTTCATGGCTGTACTGCTCGAAGAACAGCCAGCTGAGTGCCTGCGCCTTCTGCCACGGATCCGCGGGCATGAACGAGGTGCCATCGGCCAGCCAGCACAGGATCGCGTTCGATTCGACCAGCACGCGGCCGTCGTCGAGTTCGATCATCGGCACCTTGCCGTTCGGGTTTTTCGCCAGGTAGTCCGGGGTGCGCGTCGCGCCCCTGCTGCTGTCGGTTTCCACCCAGCGGTAGTCGCGATCAAGACGACCGCCAAGTTGCTCCAGCAGCAGCTTCACCTTGTGGCAATTGCCGGAGGGCGAAAAGCCATGGACCGTGATCACGCCACGCTCCCCTTGCGACGCGCCACCCATTCCTCCCGGGTTTGTCCCCAGATATCGATCACCACGTCCTGGAACGGCGGCGGCAGGCTTCCGCGCCCGCGATTGCGCGACCCCAGCCGCTGCGCCAACGCCTGCGATGCGGTGTTGTCGAGGTCGATGGAATGGATCACCTCGGTCCAGCCAAGCTCGGCGAAGGCCCAGTCGATGGCGGCCGTCGCCGCTTCCAGCGCGTAGCCCTTGCCCCACGCATCCCGGTGCAGCGCCCAGCCGACCTCGGTCCCGGGCCATCCTTCGGGCTTCCAAGGGCCGATGTTGCCGATCCAGTTGCCGCTGGCCTTCTCGACCACGGAGAACATCGCGAAGCCCTGCACCGCCCACGCCCCGGGCATTTCCAGGAACCGGCGCCATGCGGCTGCCCGCGTCATCACCCCACCGATGTGGCGCGAGGCCTCCTCATCCGCGCGAAGTTCGGCGAAACGCTCGAAATCCTCGATGCGTTGCTGGCGCAGGACCAAGCGTTCGGTTTCGATGCGGATATCGGAGAGCGACATATCGGAAGCCTCCGCTCGTCATTCCCGCGAAAGCGGGAATCCAGCGCCTGGGAACACAGTCGAAAAGCGGGATCCCCGCCTTCGCGGGGATGACGGGCAAGGATCAGAACGCGTTGATGCCGGTCAGCTCGCGGCCGATCACCAACTGGTGCACGGTTTCCGTGCCCTCGTAGGTGATGACCGATTCGAGGTTCAGCGCGTGGCGGATCGCGGCGTGCTCGGTGGTGATGCCGGCGCCGCCAAGCAGGTCGCGGCATTCGCGGGCGATATCGATCGCCATCCGGCAATTGTTCCATTTCGCCAGCGAGACCTGCGCGGGCTGCATGGTGCCGGCATCCTTCAGGCGGCCCAACTGCAGCACCAGCATCTGCGCCAGGGTGATGCGGCGGGCCATGTCGGCCATCTTGATCTGCGCGCTCTGCGTCGCCGCGACCGGGCGGTCGAACAGGATGCGCTCCTTGGTGTATTTCAGCGCTTCATCCAGGCAGGCGATGGCGGCGCCGATCGGACCCCAGGTAATGCCGTAGCGCGCCTGGGTCAGGCAGCCCAGCGGACCCTTCAGGCCCTTCACGTTGGGCAGGCGATTGGCTTCCGGCACGCGCACGTTGTCGAAGAACAGGGCGCTGGTCACCGACGCGCGCAGGCTCATCTTCTTGTGGATTTCCTGCGCGGTGAACCCGGCGAAGCCCTTCTCCACCAGGAACCCCTGGATGCCGTCGTCCGTCTGTGCCCAGACGATCGCGATGTCGGCCAGGTTGCCGTTGGTGATCCACATCTTGGACCCGTTGAGGATCCAGTCGTCCCCGTCGCGGACCGCGCGGGTCTTCATGTTGGCCGGGTCGGAGCCGCCCTGTGGTTCGGTCAGGCCGAAGCAGCCGATCACCTTGCCCGCCGCCATCTGCGGCAACCAGCGCATGCGCTGCTCCTCGGTACCGTAGGCATAGATCGGGTACATGCACAGCGAGCTCTGCACGGACACGAAGCTGCGGATGCCGCTGTCGCCGCGTTCCAGTTCCTGGCAGATCAGGCCGTAACTGACGGCGTTGAGGCCGGCGCAGCCGTATTTTTCGGGGAGCGAGGAGCCAAGCAGCCCCATCTCGGCGATCTCGGCAACCAGTTCCTTCGGGAACCTGCCCTGGTCGAAGGCATCGCCGATGATCGGAATCACCCGCTCGTCGGTAAAGCGTGCAACGGCGTCCTGCACCGCGCGCTCTTCTTCGGTCAACAGGGAACGGACATCGAACAGATCGTAAGGAGGCAAGGCCATGGCGGTCGCGTCGGGGCTGTCAAACCGCCATTGTAGTCGTGCAGGCCGCGCAACCGGCACCTGCGATGTGACCAGCAAGCACCGCCGAAACGCCGCGGTTTCAGCCAAAGCCATGCGTTTCGACATCGGCACCGCCAGCCCGCCCGCAAAAGTTGACGGGGCCGGATTGCTCCGGCCCCGCCTGGGCCTTGCGCGGTTGGTACAGTCCCGCGGTCAGCCGTTCGGTTCGCCCGTGGTCGACGCCACTTGCGTCACCACTTCGCCATCGAGCAATGGCACACGCTGGCCGGGCGGATGCGCCATCCGCACGGTGCGGATATCCCCGTCCAGCATGTAGCGCACGTCATAGGCGACGGTGCGGTCATCGCTGCCGAGGGCAATGCGTTCGCCCGGCTTGCGCTCGGTCTGCAGGGTGCCGGTGGTGCCGTCCGCATTCCGGTACGTCACGTTCCAGGCGATCGTGCGCGACGAGGTCGAGGTATTGTTGACGGTCCTGCAGCGGCGATCCACGCGACTCACCACCTGGCCACCGACGTGGTTGCGGTCGACGCGGTTGCCGATGAAGCCGCCCGCCACCGCACCCGCGGCGGTCGCGGCCTTGCGGCCATTGCCGCCGCCCACCTGGTTGCCCACCAGTCCACCGATCAGCGCGCCAGCCACGGTGCCGCCGACGTTGCCGTCGCGCTCTGGCATGCGTTCTTGCACGGCCACGTCTGCGCAGACCTGCTGCGGGGTGGTGGTGGAGCTGGATTCGCGGACCGGATCGGCGCCGATGACGGTGGCGTAGCGCTCTTCGCGCTCGATCACGGGTTCGACACTGACCACGTCTGCATAAGCCAAGCCCACGGCGCCATCGTCGGTGCCGCGATAAGCGCTGTCGACCGCCATCGGATTGGTCGACCCACGGGCATTATTGTTGTTGATGAAGCCGGCGGTGGCCACGCCACCCACCAGCAGCGCGCCGAGCGCGATCGCAAGCGTATTGCCCTTCAACATGGTCTCGCCTCCTGCGTCATGTGACGGGGACGGATTGCAGCATGGCGAGTCTGAACACCCACGGAGCCACCGCAGCGCGCATCGGCAAGCGTTCACGCTTGTGCAGAACGCGTGCATGCTAGCGTTCGCGGCAATCCACAAGGATCCTGTTCATGCCCAATCCCCTTCTCCTGCCGCTGCTCAACTGGGCGCGCAAACTCCGCTACCCGGTGCTGTTCAAGCTGACCGCAGCGCTGTTCGCGATCAGCGTCCTGTTGCCGCCGGGCATCGATCCGATCCCGTTCCTGGACGAAATCGTGTTCGGCCTCGGCACGCTGCTGCTCGCCAACTGGAAAACGCGCAAGCCACCCGCAGGCAACGAGAAGCCACCCATCGACGGCGAAGCCCGTCGCTGAACCCATGCTGGTCGACAGCCACAGCCATTTCGACGCACCGGAGTTCGATGCCGATCGCGCTGCCGCGCATGCGCGTGCGCTCGCCGCCGGCGTCGACATCCAGATCGTGCCCGCGGTCGAAGCCGCCACCTGGCCGAAACTCAAGGCGGTCTGCGCGGAATTCTCGGGATTGCATGCGGCGTATGGCCTGCACCCGATGTACCTGGACGCGCACCGGCCCGCGCACCTCGATGACCTACGCAACTGGATCGAGCGCGAGCGCCCGGTCGCGGTCGGCGAATGCGGGCTGGACTATTTCGTCGAAGGCCTGGACCACGAGGCGCAGCAGCTTTTTTTCGACGGACAGCTGCGACTCGCGCGCGACTTCGACCTGCCGGTGATCGTGCACGCGCGCCGCGCCGTGGATGCGGTGATCGCCTCGCTCCGCAAGGTCGGCGGGCTGCGCGGCGTGGTGCACAGTTTCTCGGGCAGCGCCGAGCAGGCG
>DAOOCX010000070.1:0-1857 GCA_035408605.1 Thermomonas sp.
GGGCAGTTGTGGCTGGTCGGGATCCAGCGCGCGCGGCTCTTGCCGGCATCGACCAACGCGAAGCGGCGGTGGAAGCGCGCAAGGTAGGTCGCGGCGGTCAGCCCGGCAGGACCGGCGCCGACCACCAGCACGTCGAGCCGGTCGTCAGCGCTTGCCGCCGACATCGATGAAGCGCAGGAATTCGCTGCGGGTGCGCGCGTCGTCGCGGAAGCCGCCGAGCATCTTGGAGGTCACCATCGACACGCCGCGCTTGTGGATGCCGCGCGTGGTCATGCACTCGTGCGCGCCCTCCACCACCACGCCCACGCCGCGCGGCTGCAACGCGCGCTGGATGCAGTTGGCGATCTGCGAGGTCATCTTCTCCTGCACCTGGAAACGCCGCGCGTAAGCCTCGACCACCCGCGCCAGCTTGCTGATGCCGACGACCTTGCCTGCCGGCAGGTAGCCGACGTGGACCTTGCCGATGATCGGCGCCATGTGGTGCTCGCAATGGCTTTCGTATTCGATGTCGCGCAGCACGATCATCTCGTCGTAGCCGGCGACTTCCTCGAAGGTGCGCGCCATGTACGCATCCGGGTCCAGCGCGTAACCGCTGAACCAGTCCTCGTAGGCCTTGGCCACGCGCTTGGGGGTGTCCAGCAGGCCCTCGCGATCGGGATCGTCGCCCGACCAGCGGAGCAGGGTGCGCACCGCGTCCTCGGCCTGCGCGCGGCTGACCGCGTTGCGGACGTCATCGGTGCGGTGGTCGTTGTCGGCCATGGCGGTTCCGGCTTGCGTGGGGATAGGCATGTTAGCGAACCGCAGGCGATGCGGCGTCGAAGCGGTGGCTCAGTCCGCCTCGGCCAGGCCGACACGGCGCGGCAGTTGCCGCGGCCAACCGCCCGCCAGCGCCTGGTGCAGGGCGATCGCGCGTTCCACCGAGCGCGTGCGCGCCGCGGCGAAGGCGTCCTCGGCGGACAGGCGGGTGCGCTCGGCATCCAGCACCTCCAGCAAGCCGGACGCACCGGCCTGGTAGCGCAGCCGCGCCAGCCGCGCCGCGTCGGCGCTGTCGCTCGCCGCCTGCTGCAGGTGGGTGTCCTCGATGCGTGCCTGGTCCAGCCGCAACAGCGCATCGCCGGTATCGCGCAACGACAGCAGCACGCTGCGTTGGTACTGCGCCAGCGCCGCCTGCGCATCGGCATCGGCAGCGCCGATGCGGGCGCGCACGCGACCCGTATCCAGGAAACTCCAGTCGATGCCCAGCGCGACCAGCCCGGTTTCGCTGTCGCGGCCGAACAACGCGCTGCCGGTCGCCGCCTGCGAGCCGATCAGCGCGCCCAGGGTGAAGCGCGGGAACAGGTCGGCGGTGGCCACGCCGATCCGTGCTGTGGCCGCGTGCAGGCGTTGCTCGGCGGCGGCCACGTCGGGACGTCGGCGCAGCAGCTCGCCGGGGGTTCCCGGATCCGGCGCCGCCGGCACCGCGGGCAGCGGTGCGACGGCGGACAGTTCGGCATCCAGCGCATCGGGCATGCGCCCGGCCAACACCGCGATGCGATGGATGGCGATGCCGACCTCGGCGTCCAGTGCCGCCACCTGCGCCAGCGTGGCCTCGCGCTGCGCGCGGGCACGGGCGGTGTCGAACGCGGTGTCGCGGCCGGCGTCGAAGCGCGCTTGCACCAATGTCAATGTCTCGCGCTGGTTGTCGGCATTCGCACGGGCGACGCGCGCCCGTTCCTGCAACCCGCGCAAGCCGACATAGCTGCGCGCGAGGTCGCCGACGATGGCGACCTGCATCGCGCGCAAATCCGCTTGCGATGCAGCAACATCGGCATTGGCGGCCTCGACGCCGCGACGCACGCGCCCGAACAGATCGACTTC
>DAOOCX010000070.1:1957-11930 GCA_035408605.1 Thermomonas sp.
AGTTGATCGGCGCTGGCCCGGCTGCCGGATACATCGGCATCGGCCGTCACCCGCGGCAAGGCATCGAGCCGGCTGCCGCGACGCAGGGCCTCGGCACGATCGACATTGGCCAGCGCGATGCGCAGGTCGTGGTTGGCCGCCAGGGCCTCTTCGACCAACTCCGTCAGCAGCGGATCATCGAAGCCGCGCCAGAAGCCGGCATCGTCGGCGATGGTCGCCGCGTTGGCGGCCGTCGCATGCTCGAACTGCGCAGGCACCGCGAGTTCGGGCCGCACGAAGTCCGGGCCGACCGCGCACGCCGACAGCAGCGCAGTCGCCAGCGCCAACGCGAGCGGGCGGATCACCATGGCAGCACCTGGTCGAAGTAGTAATAACCACCGGTGGGGCCGTCGTTGCCGATCAGGGCCAGCTGCACGCTGGTGCGCGCGCCTTCCGGCACCGAGAGCTCGCCGTTCTGCTGGTCGCCGGACTTGTTCATGTCGGTCTGCACGTAGCCCGGATGGATGGTGTTGACCTTGATGCCGCTGTCCTTCAGTTCGTGCGCCAGGTGCACCGTCCACGCGTTCACCGCGCTCTTCGACACGTTGTAGGCCGGCACGCCCTTGAACTCGTAGATGAAGGACGCCGGGTTCTGGTGCTCCGAGATCGAGCCGAGCAAGCTCGAGACGTTGACGATGCGGCCGGCGTCGGACTTGCGCAGCAGGGGCAGCAGCGCCTGGGTGGTTTCGATCAGGCCAAACAGGTTGGTGTCGAAGGTGGTGCGCCAGGTGGCGAGCGACTGCCCGGAGACGCCTTTCTCGGCATCATCGACCAGGATCCCGGCGTTGTTGACCAGGATGTCCAGCTTGCCGTGGCGCTGTTCGATCTCCTTCGCCGCGGCGACGATGCTGGCGCTGTCGGTGACATCCAGCGCAATGGCTTCGACGAGCAGGCCTTGCCGCTGCAGCTGCAATGCCGCTTCGACGGCCTTGTCGCGGTTGCGGCCTGCGAGCAGGACGTGCACCCCGGTTTCGGCAAGTTGGCGGACGGTTTCCAGGCCGATGCCGCGGGTGGCGCCGGTGACGAGGGCGATCTTGTTCGTATTGGTGTTCATGGCTTTGCCTTGTGTGGGGAGAAATTCGTCAGGAGAAAGTGGAAGAAGGAGAGATCAGGGAATCGACATCGATCAGGCATGCGCCGGAGCCGCGATCGCATGCGGCGCGTGCGAGACCAACGGACGGTTGGCCAGCTTGCGCAGGGCCACGTAGAACACCGGGGTCAGGAACAGGCCGAACAGGGTCACGCCGAGCATCCCGGCGAACACGGTGATGCCGGTGATCGAGCGCACTTCCGCACCGGCGCCATGCGAGAGCACCAGCGGCACGGTGCCGGCGATGAACGCGACCGAGGTCATCACGATCGGGCGCAGGCGCAGGCGGCAGGCCTCCAATGCGGACTCGACGATGCCCTTGCCCTGCAGTTCCAGCTCGCGCGCGAACTCGACGATCAGGATCGCGTTCTTGCACGCCAGCCCCATCAGCACGACCAGGCCGACCTGCACGAACACGTTGTTGTCGCCGCCCGCCAGCCACACGCCGAACAGCGCGGACAGCAGGGTCATCGGCACGATCAGGATCACCGCCAGCGGCAGGGTCCAGCTTTCGTACAACGCGGCCAGCACCAGGAAGGCCAGCAGCACCGCCAGCGGGAACACCACCATCGCCGCCTTGCCCTGGGTGGCCTGCTGGTAGCTCAGGTCGCTCCATTCGATCGCCATGCCGGTGGGCAGCACCTGCTGAGCGAGTGCGGTGACCTTGGCCATCGCCTCGCCGGAGGACAGCACGCGCGGGTCGGCTTCGCCCAGCAGGTCGGCGGCGGGATAGCCGTTGAAGCGGATGACCGGGTCGGGGCCGTAACTCTGCTTGACCTGCACCATGCTGCCGAGCGGCACCATCTCGCCGGCGGCGTTGCGGGTGCGCAGGTTGGCGATGTCCTCCACGTTGTCGCGGAACGGACCATCGGCCTGGGCGATCACCTGCCAGGTGCGGCCGAACATGTTGAAGTCGTTGACATAGGCGGAGCCCAGGTACGCCTGCAGGGTGTCGAACAGCTCGGTGAGCGGCACGCCCTGCGCCTTCGCCTTGACCCGGTCGACCTCGACATCCAGCTGCGGCACGTTGGCCTGGTAGCTGCTGATCGGGAAGCCAAGCCCGGGTGCCTGCGAGGCCGCGCCCTGGAACGCCTGCACCGCGCCCTGCAGTTCGCCGTAGCCCAGCCGCGTACGGTCTTCGACGAACAGCGACCAACCCGAGCCGTTGCCCAGCCCCTGGATCGGCGGGGGCATGAAGGCGAAGGTGAAGCCTTCCTGGATCGACGAGAACTTCTGGTTGAGCTCGGCGGTGATCTCCGCCGCGCTGCGCGAGCGCTCGTTGAAAGGATCCAGGGTGAAGAACACCACGCCGCTGTTCGGCGTGTTGGTGAACTGCAGCGGATTCAGCCCGGGGAAGGCGACCTCGTGGGCCACGCCGTCCACGCCCTTCGCGATTGCCGCCATCTTCTTCAGCGCGGCATCGGTGCGCTCGATCGAGGCGCCTTCCGGCATCTTCACCCCGGCGATCAGGTACAGCTTGTCCTGCACCGGGATGAAGCCGGACGGCACGATCCTGAACATGAAGGCCGCGCCGACCAGCAGCACCGCGTACACCACGAACACCGCACCGCGGCGACCCAGCGCGCGCGACACCGTGCCTTCGTAGCGTTCCGAGTTGCGCTTGAAGAAGCGGTTGAACGGGCGGAACAACCAGCCGAACAGCCGGTCGATCAGGCGCGACGGCGCGTCCTTCGCCGCATCGCGCGGCTTCAGCAACTTGGCGGCCAGCGCCGGCGACAGGGTGAGCGAATTGATCGCCGAGATCACCGTGGAAATCGCGATGGTCACCGCGAACTGCTTGTAGAACTGGCCGGTGACGCCGGTCATGAACGCCATCGGCACGAACACCGCGCACAACACCAGGGCGATGGCGATGATCGGCCCGGAGACCTCGCGCATCGCCAGGTGGGCGGCCTCGAGCGGCGACGCACCGTGTTCGATGTGGCGCTCCACGTTCTCGACCACCACGATCGCGTCGTCGACCACGATCCCGATCGCCAGCACCAGGCCAAACAACGTCAGCGTGTTGATCGAATAGCCAAGCAGGTGCAGCACCGCGAACGTGCCGACCACCGACACCGGCACCGCCAGCAGCGGGATGATCGAGGCGCGCCACGTCTGCAGGAACAGGATCACCACCAACACCACCAGCAACGTCGCTTCCAGCAAGGTGGTCACCACCGCCTTGATCGAATCGCGCACGAAGATGGTGGTGTCGTAGATCGACTGGAGTTCCACGCCCGGCGGCAGGGTCGGACGCAGTTCGTCCATCTTCGCGACCACCGCATCGCGGATCTGCAGCGCATTCGCGCCCGGTGCCTGGAAGATGCCGATCGCCGCCGCGTTCTTGCCGTCGAGGCGTGCGCGCAAGGTGTAGTCGCCGGCGGCCAGCTCGATGCGGGCGACGTCGCGCAGGCGCACGATCTCGCCGCCGGTGCCGCTCTCCAGCACGATGTCGCCGAACTCGGCCACGCTCTCCAGGCGACCCTTCGCGTTGATCGGCAGCAGGAAATCGCTGCCGTTCGGCATCGGCTCCGCGCCGAGCTGGCCGGCCGAGACCTGCACGTTCTGTTCGCGCACCGCGCGCAGCACGTCGCCGGCGGTCAGGCCGCGCGCGGCGATCTTGTCGGGGTCCAGCCACAGCCTCATCGCGTAGTCGCCGCCGCCGAACAGCTGCGCATCGCCCACGCCACTGATCTTCGCCAGTTCGTCCTTGACGTGCAGGCGCATGTAGTTGCGCAGGTACAGCGAGTCGTACTTGCCGTCCTTCGACACCAGGTGCACCACCATCAGGAACACCGGCGACTGCTTCTGGGTGGTCACGCCCTGCCGGCGCACGTCCTCGGGCAATCGGGCCAGCGCCTGCGCCACGCGGTTCTGCACGCGCACCGCGGCTTCATCCGCATCGGTGCCCGGCTTGAAGGTCACGGTCAGCTGCAGCACACCGTCGGAACCGGCGACGGACTTGAAATACATCATGTCCTCGACGCCGTTGATCGCCTCTTCCAGTGGCGTCGCCACGGTCTCGGCGATCACCTTGGGATTGGCACCCGGGTACACCGTGCGCACCACCACCGACGGCGGCACCACGTCCGGGTATTCGCCGATGGGCAGGAGCGGGATCGCGATCAGGCCGGCGGCGAAGATCACGATCGACAACACGGCGGCGAAGATCGGCCGGTCGATGAAGAAGCGGGAGAAATCCATGCGGGTTACTCGGAAAGTGGGCTCTACTCCTCCCCTTGCGAATGCAGGGGGAGGTCGGGAGGGGGCTGCTTTTCGTCGGGAGGATTTGCGCAAGCGCCAACCCCTCCCCTGCCCTCCCCTGCACGCAGGGGAGGGAGTGAGAGCGCTACTTCATCGCCACCGTCGGCGCTGGCGCAGCCGCGCCCATCGCCACCTGCTTCGGCAGCACCGGCATGCCCGGGAAAAACACCTTCTGCACGCCCTGCACGATCACCCGGTCGCGCGGCGCCAGGCCCGACTGGATCACCCGCAGGCCATCCACGCTGCGCCCCAGCACGACGTCCTTGCGCTGCGCGGTGTTGTCCGCACCGACCACATAGACGTACTTGCGATCCTGGTCGGTCAGCACCGCCTTGTCGTCGACCAGCAGTGCTGCGGCCTGGCCGCTGCCCTGCAGTTGCACGCGGGCGAACAGGCCGGGGGTGAACAGCCGGTCGGGATTGCGCAGCACCGCGCGCGCGCGCAGCGTGCCGGTGCGCGGATCGACCTGGTTGTCGATGAAGTCCAAGGTGCCGGTGTGCGGATAACCGGTCTCGCTGGACAGGCCCACGCGCACCGGGTTGTCGCCGCTGCGGGCCGCCGCCGAATGGCGCAACCAGGTCTGTTCGTCCGCTTCGAAATAGACGAACACCGGATCCTGCGAGACCACCGTGGTCAGCAGGGTGGCGTCGGCCTGGGCGAGGTTGCCCTGGGTCACCAGCGCGCGACCGGCGCGGCCATCGATCGGCGAGCGCACCTGGGTGAACTGCAGGTCCAGGCGCGCCGCGGTGACCGCGGCTTCGGCGGCGCGCACGGCGGCATTCGCGCCGGCGGTATTCGCCTTGCGCTGCTCGAATTCCTCGCGCGAGATCGCCTTCACCTCGATCAACGATTGCGCGCGGGCGTCCTGCGCGCCGGCCAGGCGGGACTCGGCCTGTGCACGGGCCAGCTCGGCCAGTGCGCGATCCAGCGCGGCCTGGTACGGACGCGGATCGACCACGAACAGCAGGTCGCCCTTGCGGACTTCCTCGCCTTCCGCATACGCCACGCGCTGCACGTAACCGCTGACCCGCGGGCGCAGCTCCACGCTTTCCACCGCGGCGACGCGGCCGGTGAAGTCCTCCCACTGGCTCACGTCCTTGGTCAGCACGCTGGCCACGCTGACTTCAGGCGGTGGTGGCCCGGCGGCCGGCGCGGCTTCGCTGCTGCAGGCGGAGGCCGCCAGCGCGACCAGCACGGCGATCGCCAGGCCGGCCAACATGGGGTGCATCGACGCGCGCAAGGCGGGCGCCCGCGGCACGCCGGAGCGGATCGCCTCGGGGAAGGCAGGGAGACGACGGCTGTTCATGGGGAGGCTTCCTTGTACGAATGGGTGGCCGCCGCGGTCAGGCGGCCGAGCAGGGCGCGTGCATCGCGCAGGCAACCTGCCGGGGAGGTATTGGCGACGACGGGTGGATCGAGCGGTGCCAGGGCGAAATCGACGACGGGTTCGCCGTGGCGGTCGCCCAGCAGCTGGATCGCGCGCTGGCCGATCTGCAACGCGGTCGGCCAGTGCGGGCGTGGCGCGCCGGCATGCAGGCCACAGGTCGGGGTGGCCACCGACAGCAGTTGCAGGCGGGTACCGACGGCGCGGGCTTCGTCGTGCAGGACGCGGGCGAGCATGCGCAGCGCAGCCTCGACCAGGGAGCGTTGGCCCTGGCCGGCCCATGGATGCTGGCCGCCGGGACCACCGACCAAGACGTAGCGGCCGCCGTGATGGAGCAATGGCAGCAGGTGGCGCACGGCGGCGAGTTGCGGTTCCAACGCGCACTGCAAGGCGTTGCAGGTGGCATCGGCGGGCTGGTCGAGCAGGCGGCCGCGCAGGCCGCTGGCATCAACCGCGGACAGGACGGCGGCGAGCGGGTGACCCAGTCCGCGCAACGCGGTGGCCAGCGCGCGCGCATCGGCCTCGCCGGCGGCGGAACCCGCCAGCACCGACAGGCTGCCGCGCGGATGTTCGGCAGCGAGGGCGGCCAGCGTGGCCGGGTTGCGATCCACCGCGACCACCGGGTGGCCGGCATCCAGCGCCGCCGCCAGCAGGCCACGGCCGATCACGCCGCTGGCATCGAGCACCACCACCGCGGCCCGGCGGGTCGCGAGTGGCATTGTCCCGCTTGCCATTATCCCGCTCACGGGATTTTTTCTCCCGCATCCGGGACGATGGCGGCTTCGGCGGGGGTGCTCAGCACGTAGTCGACCGCTTGCGCGAGCAGCGGCAGCGCGGCGATCACCAGGCCCATCGCGATGATCCACGGGTACACCGGATCGGTGCTAAATACCTGATCCAGAAGGAGCGCTGCCAGTCCGAGCATGTCGACGGCAAGGAAACCGAGGAGGGCGTGGCGACGCAGGCGGGAGGCGGAATTGGAACGCATGACACGGCTCGCTGGGGGAGGAGTGGCGCCAAGGTACGCGCCGACGCGGCACTTGATTAGTCGCTGAATCGGGGAATAATTGTCCCTTCATTGGGCCAATCACCCGCCACTCCCGCAAAGGCGCCCGCCATGACACGCGATCTCAACGACACCCTCGTCTTCGTCCGCGTGGTGGAGCACGGCAGCTTCATCGCCGCCGCGCGTTCGCTGCAGCTGCCCAAGACCACGGTCAGCCGCAAGGTGCAGGACCTGGAGACGCGCCTGGGCGCGCAGCTCCTGCATCGCACCACGCGCAAGCTCGGCCTGACCGAGGCCGGCAACATCTACTTCGAGCATTGCCAGCGCATCGCCCGCGAACTGGACGAGGCGGAAAGCGCGGTCGGCCAGTTGCAGCAGGGCCCGCGCGGCTGGTTGCGGATCACCGCGCCGTATTCGCTCGGCATCGAACGCATTGCGCCCTTGCTGGGTGAATTCCACACGCTGCATCCCGACGTGCGCGTGGAGATGCTGCTGACCAACGAGAACGTCGACATCATCGACAAGGAACTCGACATCGCGCTGCGGGTGGGGCCGTTGCCGGATTCGACCTTCATCGCGCGTTCGCTGGCCACGCTGCGCACCCAGGTGTTCGCCAGCGTCGCCTACCTCGAGCGCCACGGCGAACCGTTGCACCCCGACGACCTGCAGCACCACCGCACCCTGGCGATGACCAAGCAGCGCCGCAACGGTGGTTTCTGCTGGCCGCTGGACGATGGCGGCGGCATGAGCGAATTCCGCATCGACCCGGTGTTCGTCGCCAACGATCCGGCCGGCCTGCGCGGCGCACTGCTGTGCGGCGAGGGCCTGATGCTGGCCAACGACGTGATGGTCAAGCCGTTCGTCGAAGGCGGCTACCTGCGCCGCGTCCTGCCGGCCTGGAACGGCCCGGAGTACCAGCTCAACGCGGTGTTCCCACGCGGTCGCGTGCAGTCGCCGAAAGTGCGCGCCTTCATCGATTTCCTGATGGAGCGCTTCGACTACGACGCCGACTACATGCAGCTGCAGTGCCCGGACAAGCGCCGCGAGTGCCAGCAGGCGCAACACCGCGCCGCCGATGCCGCGCGCGCCGAACTCCAGCGCGCGTCGCGCATCGGCGACACGTTGCGCGACGCCGACATCGCACCGCGGGAGCCCGTGCTCGCCTGAGCCGGGCGTTGCCGCCATGAAACGTGGCCCAGGCCACGTTTCGATGCCGCCATGCGCACGGCGTGACCATCCGCATGGGCAGCAACGGCCCGCAGGCCACACAATCGGGTTGCCTTCTCCCCCAAGGAACCCCTGATGCCGCCTGTCCTGTCACGCACTGCCCTCGCCCTTGCCGTTGCACTGGGCCTCGGCCTGTCCGCCTGCTCGAAGCCGGCCACCGATGCCGCGCCGGCAACGGCCGCCACTGCCGCGCCCAGCGCCGAACAGATCAAGGCCGAGTCCGCACGCCTCAATGCGTGGTTCGACGCGCAGTACGAGGAACAACTGAAGTTCAGCCCGATCCAGCTCAGCTTCCAGGGCCGCAAGGAGCTCAACGACCAACTGGACGACATGTCCGAGGCCGGCGCGCGCAAGCAGGAAGCGTGGATGGCCGCCTCGGTCAAGGCGATGGAAGCCGGCTTCGACTACGACAAGCTGGACGCGGAGACACGGCTGTCCTGGGACCTGTGGAAGCGCCAATACGAGAACGCCCGCGACGGCCTGCCCTTCCTCGCCAGCGGCTACGCCTTCGACCAGATGAACGGTGCACAGAGCTTCCTGCCCACCTTCCTGATCAACTTCCACAAGGTCGACGACGAGAAGGACTACCTGGCCTACGTGTCGCGCCTGCAGAAGGTGCCGGTGGCGTTCGACCAGTTGCTCGAACGCGCGCAGGCCGGCATCGCCAAGGGCGTGCGCCCGCCGAAGTTCGCCTACGAAGGCGTCATCGAACAGTCGCGGAAAGTCATCGCCGGCGCGCCGTTCTCGGGCGGCGCCGACAGCGCCCTGTGGGCCGACGCGCAGGCCAAGGCCGACACCCTGGCGAAGGACGGCAAGGTCACCGCCGAGCGCGCCGCCGAATTGAAGGCGCTGGCGCGCACCGCACTGACCGACAACGTCAAGCCGGCCTACGACAAGGTGATCGCATTCGCCACCGGCGACCTGCCCAACGCCAAGGTCGATCCCGCCGGCATCGGCAGCACCCAGGCCGACGGCGCCGCGTATTACACCTACCAGCTCAAGCAGAACACCACCACGGCGATGAGCGCCGACGAGATCCACCAGTTGGGTCTGTCCGAAGTCGCGCGCCTGCGCGGCGAACTGGAGAAAGTGAAGGCAACGGTCGGGTTCGAAGGCGACCTGCCGGCGTTCTTCAAGCACGTGCAGGGCGACCCGAACCAGCTGTTCAGCAACGACGACGCCGGCCGCAAGGCGTACATCGACGAAGCCACCCGCGTCATCGGCAACATCAAGGAACACCTGCCGGACTACTTCGGCCTGTTGCCCAAGGCGGACCTGGTGGTCAAGCGGGTCGAGCCGTTCCGCGAGCAGCCTGGCGCCGCGCAGCACTACTACCCGAGCACGCCGGATGGCTCGCGGCCGGGCGTGTACTACGCGCATCTCTCCGACATGAAATCGATGCCGAAGACCACGCTTGAGGTCATCGCGTACCACGAGGGCCTGCCCGGCCACCACATGCAGATCGCCATCGCCCAGGAACTGAAGGGCGTGCCGGTGTTCCGCACCCAGTTCGGCAGCACCGCCTATGCGGAAGGCTGGGGCCTGTACGCGGAGGCGCTGGCCAAGGAAATGCCCGGCACCTACCAGGATCCGTATTCCGAATACGGCCGGCTGACCTCGGAAATGTGGCGCGCGATCCGCCTGGTGGTCGACACCGGCATGCACGCCAAGGGTTGGACCGAGCAGCAGGCGGTCGACTATTTCCGCGCGAACAGCTCGATCCCCGACGGCGCGATCAAGTCGGAAGTGCGCCGCTACCTGATCATGCCGGGCCAGGCCACGGCCTACAAAGTCGGCATGATCAAGATCCAGCAACTGCGCAAGAAGGCGGAAACCGAACTCGGCGAACAGTTCGACATCCGCGGCTTCCACGATGCGGTGCTGGGCGGTGGCGCGTTGCCGCTGGACCTGCTGGAGCGGCGCGTGGACAGCTGGATCGCAGGGAAGAAGGCGGGCTGAT
>DAOOCX010000071.1:0-2810 GCA_035408605.1 Thermomonas sp.
GGTGCGGGCGATGCCGCTGCGCACCCGCTGGGCGTATGCGGGGATCGGCGCGCTGGTCGCGTTGCACTGGCTGACCTTCTACGGCGCGATCAAGTTGTCGAATGCTTCGGTGGCGGCAACCTGCATCGCCTTCGCCACGCCGATGACGGCGTTGGTCGAGCCGCTGCTGACCCGGCAACGCTTCCAGCCGCGCGACCTGCTGCTCGGCGTGGCCTCGCTGCCGGGGATCTGGCTGGTAGTCGGCGGGGTGCCCGCGGGCATGCATGCCGGGATCGTGGCCGGGGTGGTCTCCGCGCTGTTCGTCGCCCTGTTCGGCACGCTCAACAAGCGCATGGTCGATGGCGGCGATGCGCTGACCGTCACCGCACTGGAACTCGGCGCGGGCACATTGACGCTGACCCTGCTGGCACCGGTGATGCCGCTGCTGGTGCCCGCCTTCGCCGGCCCGTTGCTGGTGCTGCCCACCGGGATGGATGCATTCTGGCTGGTGCTGCTGGCGCTGGCCTGCACGCTGTTCCCGTTCGCGCTGTGCCTGGTCGCGCTCCGCCACCTGTCCGCCTTCACCGCGCAGCTGTCGGTGAACCTGGAGCCGATCTACGCGATCGTGCTGGCCGCGATCCTGTTCGGCGAGCAGCAGGAACTCGGCGGCAAGTTCTACGCCGGCGTGGCGATCATCCTCGGCGTCGTCTTCGCGCAGGGCCTGCTGGCGGCACGGCGCAAGCCGACCGGGCATCCGGAGCAGGCCGCGGTCAGCGAGGCCCATCGGATCGCCGACTGAACCGTGCGGTTCGCGTCGCGGCGCGCGCCGTGGCAGGCTAGTCGCTTCCCCGTCGACGCCCATCGCATGTATCTCGGCTACTACGGCCTGCACGAAGCGCCGTTCTCGATCACCCCGGATCCGCGCTTCGTCCACCTCAGCGAGCGCCACCGCGATGCCTTGGCGCACCTGCTGTTCGGCATCGACAAGGGCGGCGGCGGTGGCTTCGTCCAGCTCACCGGGGAAGTCGGCACCGGCAAGACCACGCTGAGCCGGCTGCTGCTGGAGCAACTGCCCGAGAACGCTCGGATCGCGCTGGTGCTGAACCCGCGGCAGAACGCGATCGAGTTGCTGGAGTCAATCTGCGAAGAACTCCGCATCGACATCACCGGCAAGCGCGGTTCGGCGAAGGCGCTGGTCGATGCGCTCAACGTCTACCTGCTCGATGCCTACGCGCAGGGTTTGCGCGTGGTCCTGCTGATCGACGAGGCGCAGAACCTGCCGGCCGATGCGCTGGAGCAGGTGCGCCTGCTCACCAACCTGGAAACCGACACCCAGAAGCTGCTGCAGATCCTGCTGCTGGGCCAGCCGGAACTGCGCGCGATGGTGGCCCGGCCGGAGCTGCGCCAGCTCGCGCAACGCATCACCGCGCGCTTCCACCTGACCCCTCTCGACGCCAAGGAAACCGCGGTCTACCTGCGCCACCGCTGGCGCGTGGCCGGCGGCACCCGCTTCCCGTTCGACGCCGCCGCGGTGCAACGCCTGCATGCACGTGCCGGCGGCGTACCGCGCCTGATCAACGTGATCGCCGAACGCGCGCTGCTGGCCGGCTACGCTCGCGACGCCACCAGCATCGACGCGAAGCTGGTCGATGCCGCGGCCGGGGAAGTGTTGCCGCCGGTGCTGGCCCGTCGCCGTTGGCCGCTCCTGGCTGCGGCGGTCGGGGTCATCGCGCTCGCGCTGGTCGCGGGCTGGATGTGGCGCAGTCGCGACGAGGTCGACACGCCAGCGCGGGCTTCGGCACAAGCGACGTCGCACTCGCCCGCAGCGAGCGCCTTGCCCACGCCGATCGTCGAAACCGAAACCGTTGATGCCGCGGGACTCGTCCAACTGCTCGGCGCGACCGGCGACACGCCGTTGCCGGCCTGGCAACACCTGCTCGGCCTGTGGGCCTTGCCCGCGGATGCGATCACCGTCGATCCGGCGGGGCCGTGCACGCCGGCGTCGCGGGACGACGTGCATTGCGTGCAGGGCCGTGCACGCCTGGACACCCTGCTTGCCCTCGACCGCCCGATCCTGCTGCGCCTGCAGGACGGCAGCGCGCGAGCGTGGGCGGTCCTGCTCGGCGCGGACGCGCGCAGCGCGCGGGTGCGGGTCGGTGCACGCACGGTCGACATCGACCGCGTGTTGCTGCAGTCGCGCTGGAACGGCGACTACGCCGGCCTGTGGCGCGGTCCGGCGATGCTGGCCAAGTCACCGCGGCTGGAAAGCACCGGACCCGCGGTCGACTGGATCCGCCAGCGCCTGTCGCCCACCGGCAATGTCGTGCCCGGCGTGCCGTACGACGATGCGCTGCGCGCCTCGGTGCGCCAGTTGCAGGACGCGCGCGGCCTGCCCGCGGACGGCATCGCCGGACCGCTCACCCTGATGGCGTTGGCCGACGATCCACCCGGTCCGCGCCTGCTCCGCGTCCTGGACTGACCCGATGTCGCTGATCCTCGAAGCCCTGCGCAAGTCGGAAGCCGAACGCCGTCGCGGCAACACGCCCGACGTGGCGATGGAGCTCCCGCCAGTGCCATTGCGCGCCCATCAATCCACGCCAGCGTGGGTGTGGCCCGCGCTGCTTGCCGCCATCGTCGTCATCGCGATCGCGTGGTGGCTGGCTGGACGCCGCGATACCGACGTACCGGTCGCATCGGACACACCCGCCATTGCCACCGATCCGGTGCCGGCCGCGCCGCAGGCACCCGCGGTCGTCCCGCGCACCTCCACCGCCGCACCGGTCACGACACCTTCGACGGGCATCGCATCCGCGCCCGCCAGCGAAGCGCCA